>JAZKIK010000600.1:0-2172 GCA_040384925.1 Pseudomonadota bacterium
TTGTTAAAAAATACATTGAGCGTATTTTCTTTCACAGTGAACCGGATCAATGGTGAAAGCGCCTTGGTAGGCCATAGCTAGGCCAAAGTGCAAGTGAATTGGTGGTTGCGCATCATCATCAGCTGAGCTCAACTTGGCGCCTCCCAATTGTTGACTATCTGCGTGGACGTTCCTAAGCCCTTGATACGGTTGATGAATTTGAATAAGTTGCTGCTGAACAATTGAAATTCCCGAGTTAATCGAAAAATCTAAATGGGTTGATAAGTTTAGTTATCAACCCATCAAATCATGTGAAAATACCAGCATGACTTGTCCATGCTCCCCATGAAACATCAGCCGCAGCGCAGAAAACTCTCTTCGTCGCACTTCGCGTTCATGCGCGCGCTCGCACAAGGCCTCGACCAGGCCGAGAGCTGGGACCGTTACCTGGCTGTTGATGGCTCAAGTGCCGATGCACGGGTGGTGAAGTCAACCGTTCGCTGGATCCGTGATGAGTTTGCGGCCGCCGCGCGCCGGCAGGGCAGACCGGGCACCGCCCGGATCGTCAAGCTCGATCCCAGTTTGCTGCCTCGTGGCCAACTGCTTCCCAGCCTGGAAGAATTTGCCATTCAGCGCGGCATGGAAGATTTCTCCGAATCCGAACAGACCGAAGCCTATGCCGAGACCTATGGGCAGGCCTCCAGCGCCGACACCAAACGGATGCGCCAGCGCGGCCGGCTCATCAAGCGTCAACTGGATGGCTTGAACTGGCTGGAAAAACTCGTGGCCGAATATCCAGCAGCCGGGGACCCAGTAGATGCCTGGCTCGCACCGGTGCTGGCTAACAGGCTACAGGCCGCCGGCATTCCCACCTTGTTTACGCTGGCCGAGCGCATCAATGGGATGGGGCAGGGCTGGTTCCGGGGCATCCCGGCCATTGGAGCGAGCAAGGCCGCCCGCATTGTGCGCTGGGTTCAGGAAAACCAGACTGCCCTGGGCGTACCCATGGGCAGCCATGTGGGTAAACCGAGAGGCGAGCTGACACGGTCCGAGCTTGCTGCCGTGGTCTCCCCTGGTTCTGAGTTGCTGCCGCTGGAGAAATTCCAGATTCCGGCCAATCTTGATGGGAGTCATGGCGCATTCCGCGGCGATCCACGGCGCTGCCTGCTCACGGCGACCAACGATCACCAGGCCATCATGGCCTGGCTGTCGAGCAAACACAGCGACCAGGTGGGACAGCTGTCGTCCACCCAACGGTCCTATCGCAAGGAAGCCGAGCGTTTACTGCTCTGGGCGGTGCTCCAACGCGGCAAACCGCTGTCCTCGCTCACGGTGGAGGATGCCGGTAGCTATCTTGGGTTTTTGCGTGAACCCCCTGCCAACTGGTGTGGACCCCGGCATCATCAGCGCTGGTCACCACTGTGGCGACCACTGGAGGGGCCCTTGACGCCCACTGCTCAGGTCCACACCGTCACCGTGCTGCGCATTCTTTACTCTTGGCTCACGACGCAGGGGTATCTGGTCGGCAATCCCTTTGCTGCGGTGTCATTGCCGCGTAAATTTCCGCGCCCCTTGGGTAGCGGGCGGGTGATTTCTTTGGGTGCCATGGATTTTGTGATGCACAAGCTTGGGCGCCTGGAGGATTCGTCGCCCAACCGGCGACTGCAGCTGGCATTACCTTGGCTCTATGCCTCAGGCCTGCGCTTGTCCGAAATAGTGAACGCGCGGTGCGGACATTTAAGTCATGTGGAATATATCGATGCTCAGGGTGAACTGGCCAGTGGCTGGTTGCAGACCGTGATAGGCAAGGGCGGTCGTCCGCGTGAAGTGCCAGTTCCCGAGGACCTGGTCAAGCAGCTGGTGTCCGAGCTGCTGTGGCAGGGCAGAGAAGGGGATGTATCGGATCCCGCGAATGCCGAGATGCCTATCCTTGCCCGTTATGACACCTTGGGAATGGACATCCTGCCTTTGCCAGTGGCTGCGGGTGGGCTTTACAAATTGTTGAAGCGGTTTTTTTCTGAATGCGCTGACGAGATGGCGCAGACCGATCCTGCTGCTGCGCAGCGCCTGAGGAAAGCCAGCTCGCATTGGCTGCGTCATTCGCATGCCTCCCATGCGGTCAATGGCAGGCCTGGTGCGCCAGGCGTGCCGGTTCAGATCATGCAGCAGAACCTTGGGCATGCGTCCCTGGCC
>JAZKIK010000601.1:0-2311 GCA_040384925.1 Pseudomonadota bacterium
AGGGCAGACAGTGCACTGTTGATTTGGCATGACTCCCTCTCCCTCTGGGAGAGGGAGCAAAAAGGGGAATTTATAAATAAAAGAATCTGTTGCGCATGCGCAGCGGGCATGAATAGCTATGTTTTATATAGCAATTTCAATTTTTAAACAGGAGACAAACCATGAACCGACTTTCAAGAATCATCTTCAATAAATCCGTCCTGGCACTGGCAGGCACGGCCATAAGCCTGCTGGCTGCGGCCCAGCCTGCGAACGCCCAGGACTTTCCAAGCAAAACCGTGCGCATCGTGACGCCTTTTCCCGCAGGCAGCGGGCCGGAAGTGGCTCTGCGGCTGGTGGCTGACAAACTTTCAAAAATCTGGGGCAAACCGGTGATTGTGGACAACCGGCCCGGTGCCAGTGGTTTCATTGCGATTGAAGCCATCAAACGGGCCACACCTGACGGCCATGAGTTGCTGCAGATGGACAACGCCCAGATGGCGGCCCAGCCTTTTTTGTTCAAAAAGCTGCCTTACGACTTGCTGCGTGACTTCGAACCCGTGACGCCGATCTTTCGCAACTACTTTTTTGTCACGGTGCCAGCGGCCAGCCGATACAAAACCATGGCTGACCTGACCACCGCCGCCAAAGCTGCGCCAGGCGCCGTCAACTATGGCTCCTGGTTTATCGGCAGCCCCGGCCATATCGGTGCGGCCATGCTGGAAGGCGTCACGGCAACAAGAATGACACATGTGCCGTACAAGGACATGTCCATGCTGTACGTGGCGGTGGGCAATCAGGAGGTTGACTGGGCTTTTGGCAGCGCCGCCAGCTCCGGTGCCATGCAGCGTGCCGGCAAAACACGTTACCTGGCCGTGGCTGCACCCAAACGGAATGCAGGCTTTCCTGATGTCCCTACCGTGGCCGAATCCGGCGGGCCGGCCGGTTTTGAGCTGAGCGCCTGGACGGCCCTGCTGGCACCCAAGGGCACACCGAAGGCGATTGTCGAAAAAATCCAGAAAGACGTGGCAACCGTGCTGTCAGATCAGGACATGAAAGATAAATACACGGCCATGTATTACGAGCCTTTTTACCTGAACTCAGAGCAGTTTTTGCAGCAATTGCGTGGTGACTCGCAGCGTTATGGCGACACCATCAAACGGCTCAATATCTCGCTGGACTGAAATCACCCAGCCCGTTTTTACTCTCACAGAAAGCACACCATGAAAATCAGCTCCTATCTTTACCAGGGCCAAGCCGGCTGGGGCCTGGTCAGCGATGAGCGCATCGCCCCGCTGGCCAGCGACGAGTTTCCAACCTTGCTGAGCGCCTTGCAGGCTGGAAAACTTCATCTGATTGCCGCTGAAGCCGGGCAAAAAGCCAGCCTGCCGCTGGACGCCATCGAGTTTTTGCCGGTGATTCCGGAGCCCGGAAAAATCTTCTGTGTGGGTCACAACTACGAAGAGCACAGGCTGGAAACCGAACGTGACCCGACCCAGCATCCGCTGCTGTTCATGCGTGTGGCCGAGTCACAGACTGCGCATCTGCAGCCGATTCTGCTACCCGCAGAGTCAGACAAACTTGATTACGAAGGTGAAATCGCCATTGTCATTGGCAAAATCGGCCGGCGCATCAAGGCGGCTGATGCCTGGGGCCACGTAGCGGGTTACAGCGCCTATAACGATGGTTCGATCAGGGACTGGCAAAAACACACCATCCAGTTCACGGCAGGCAAAAACTTCAGTGGCACCGGTGCTTTTGGTCCGTGGCTGGTAACGCGCGGTACGGCTGAAGACGACATTGCCGATGGTGAAGAGCTGAGCCTGCAAACCCGCTTGAACGGCCAGGTCATGCAACACACCACCACGGCGTCCATGATTTTCAGCATTCCGGTATTGATTGAATACATCTCGACCTTTACCTCGCTGCAGCCTGGCGATGTGATCGTGACAGGCACCCCTGGTGGTGTGGGTGCCAAACGCACGCCACCAGTCTGGATGAAACCCGGCGACCGGGTTGAAATTGAAGTCAGCAAGGTGGGTAGGCTGGTCAACAGCATTGCCAACGACAGCACGCAGTTTTAAGCGTGGCAAATCCTGACGAACAAAGCCTGCTGGCCGCAGAAGAGGCGAGGCGGCAGGCCATGCTTGCCGGTGATACGGCCAGATTGCAGCATTTGCTGGCCGACACGTTGATGTATACCCATTCAACGGGTGTCAAAGACGATAAACAGACTTGGCTGCAGCAGTTGTCAAGCGGGGCGCTGGTGTACGAAAAGCTTGAGTTTGAAGCGCCGGATACCAGGGTTGCTGGCCAGACCGGTCTGGTCAAT
>JAZKIK010000602.1:0-2327 GCA_040384925.1 Pseudomonadota bacterium
CCTGGGCTGGGCTGGCAGTGCCTGGGTTTTGGCCCGAAGACTCGCACCACCCGCATCCCTCGTACCATCCATCCCCGGCGCAGGCAACTCACGCATCAATAACAGCAGCACCTCGCCAGGTGCCGTGTTTGCTACCTCGGACGCCATGGGCACAGGGGCATCAGACATCATGGCCGTGGCCCAGCCGCAGCGTAGCAGTGTGCTTGAAGGCCTTCAGCTACCCGAACGGCCCTTTGACCCGGCAGAGGGTTTGCGGCTTTCCAGCCGTGCCGCCGCGCAGGCCAGCCTGGTGCCTGCCATCCGCAGGCCACGCGCCTAAAGCGAAGCCAGCCCCTCCATACCAGTAGATTCAGGGCTGGTTGACAATGCCGCCCGCATCGCCCGCAAGGTACTGGGCGGCATCAACTCCGGTACCGCCGGTGTGGTACGTGCCGTGGGCGATGCCACCGGACTGGACAGCGTTGCCGATTTTGCCCGCGCCTCCGACAGAGCTGGTCAGCGTTTTGCCAACAAGACCCAAGCGGGCAAAACCAGCATTGCCGGCTTTGCGCCCGGATCAGTCGTTCAGGCCTTGCCTGCTGCACTGGAAGATGTTGCAGTGTCCATCTCAATGAGCAGGCAGGCTACAGCCAGCACAGCACAAGCCGCAGTCCGAACACCAGCCAAAGGCACACCAAAAGCATCTGACGAACTTGCTGCGCTGGAAGCCCAGTTGTCTGCCGCACTTGGTAAACGAAGCCAGGACGGTGAAGGGGGCCATGCGTTCAAGACCCGCAATGCCGTCAGACCCAACACTGCAGCAACAGTCCGCGCCGCATTGACGGCCCGTTTCGGCCCGGTCATCGCCAGCATGGAACAAGGTGGTTTCCTCAAGATCTGGGAGGGCACCGGGCAGTTCAACGAATCGGGTCAATCTTCCAGCAGGATTGAAGGCGCTGCCCAGGGCGGCTGGGATGGCAACACCGCACATCTTTTTGCGGAGGGTATTCCAGCCGGCCATGAAGTGGCTGTGCTGCTACATGAGGTGGGAGAACACGCCAGCATGCAGGACATGCTGGGCCCGGATGCCTACAAACATTTGGTCGAGCGTGCCTATGCGCTGGTTCGCAGCAGTGACCCTATCGCCTTGGCAGCGGTAGCACGTATGCCGCATGACACCAGGGCACAGCATCTTGACTCCGAACTGTTGGCCTACATGATTGAAACCGCAGTTGCTGCAGATTCCGGGGCATCGCCTGGTGTACGCAGATGGCTGGCTGACATCGTGGCAGCCATGCGGGCCTGGTGGTCAACGACAGCACTGGCGTCCAGACTCCAGAAGCTGGGCATTCAACTGGAGTTGACACCGCAGGACATGGCGGCGCTTGCGGTGCGGGCTGTGAAATGGCAGGGGCAAGGCTTGGGCGAAAGGGTTCGGGCGACGCAGCACAACCGTCAGTTTGGCGGAGCGAACCCAGAGACCCGATTCAGCCAAGCACCCGACACCCATGATCAGCGTAAAAACCAGACCGACACACCTGCATTCAAGAAGTGGTACGGAGAGTGGCAGAATGAGTCTGGAGGTATCGACAATGGCAGATGGAGACTTGACGAGCGAGGAAGAGTTTCGGCTATCGACCCCCTACAGCGACAGGGAGAGTTGGGCGAAGGTTCTGATGTGGCAATTGGTGTTGGGAACATCACGTTTTCAGGGACCTCCGGGCCTGTTGACCGAGATGGAAAGCCTGTTGTCTTCTACCACGGTACCAGAGATGACATCACGGCTTTTAGAACAGACCACCCTAATCGAAAAGACAAAGGCTGGCTCGGAAGGGGCATCTACGTAGCCAGTAATCCGGACGACGCGCATACCTACGCGAGCATGAAAATCGGGTCGGGCAACCCACGAATCATGCCGCTCTTTGTTGCGGTTCGCCATCCGTACATTGCGAGCAGGGAACTCAAAAACAAACTGAAGCATTCTTCGCAGGCCGCGATTGATGCATTCACAGCCGATTTGAAAGCGAAAGGCCATGACGGCGTGGTCATGGCTTTTGATGAAGGGCACGTTGAGCTGATGGCGTTTGAGCCTACCCAGGTCAAATCAGCCATCGGCAACAACGGCAATTTCGACGGCACCAATCCCGACATTCGCTACAGCCGCCCAGCAATCCATCAATCGAACGTATCGTCTGCGCAGCCTGGGGCCGCAGCACGTCAGCAAAATACGACGGACACACGTGCAGACGGACCGAACCCGCCACCCGCACCCATCCGCAGATCAAAAATGGCAGAAGAGCTGGCGCAGATGGACATCCGGCTGCTTGCTGGGGGCTTGTATGATCCTG
>JAZKIK010000603.1:0-4350 GCA_040384925.1 Pseudomonadota bacterium
CACCCGACAAAACCATCACCACACCGCGTTCATCGGCGGCATCAATCACTTCCTGATCGCGCATGGAACCGCCGGGCTGGATCACGCAGGTAGCGCCCGCATCCACCACCACATCCAGGCCATCACGGAAGGGGAAAAACGCGTCACTCGCCACGGCTGATCCATTCAGGCTCAGGCTGGCGTTGGCGGCCTTGATGGAGGCGATGCGGGCCGAGTCGATGCGGCTCATCTGGCCAGCACCCACACCCAGGGTCATGCCACCAGAGCAGAACACAATGGCGTTGGACTTGACGTATTTGGCGACTTTCCAGGCAAACAGCAAATCCTGCAGCTGGGCTGGTGTTGGCTGCAGTTTGCTGACGACTTTCAGGTCGGCCAGGGCCAGTTCGTGGTTGTCGGCGGTCTGCATCAACAGGCCGGATCCGACACGTTTGACATCCACCGCGTTGCGGCCCTGCTTCCACGCGGTGTCGCCGCCTGGTGGCAGGTCAATCTGCAGAATCCGCACATTGACCTTGGTTTTGAAGACCTCCAGCGCTTCGGATGTAAAGGCTGGAGCCATCAAAACTTCCACAAATTGCTTTGAAATCTGTAGTGCCGCAGCAACATCCAGTGTGCAATTGAGGGCAATGATGCCGCCAAAAGCAGAGGTGGGGTCGGTTTTGAAGGCTTTTGAATAGGCTTCAAGTGCATCGGCACCGATTGCCACGCCACATGGGTTGGCGTGTTTGACAATAACGCAGGCGGGTTCGTTAAAACTTTTTACACATTCCCATGCTGCATCAGCGTCAGCGATGTTGTTATATGACAACTCCTTGCCCTGCAACTGCCTGGAAGTGACCAGAGAACCCGGTGCCGGATACAAATCGCGGTACAACGCAGCCTGCTGGTGCGAGTTTTCGCCGTAACGCAGGTCCTGCACCTTGATAAAACGCCCATTGGCCTGGGAAGAAAACAGTGCGTGGCTGCCGTCAGGCTGGATGCTGGAGAGGTAGTCGCTGATGGCACCGTCGTACTGGCTGATGCGGTTGAAGGCTGCAACCGACAGGGCAAAACGGGTCTTGTCAGTCAGTTTTCCATCAGTTTTGAGCTCTTCAAGAACACCGGCATACTGCGATGCATCGGTCAACACACCTACATCCTTCCAGTTTTTGGCTGCAGAACGCACCATGGCGGGGCCGCCAATGTCGATGTTTTCAATCGCGTCCTCAAGTGTGCAGCCGGCTTTTGCCACCGTGGCTTCAAACGGATACAGATTGACGACCAGCAGGTCAATCGTGGCTATCTGGTGGGTTTCAAGCGCGGCCATATGTTCAGGCACATCACGCCGGGCCAGCAGGCCTCCGTGGATTTTCGGATGCAGGGTCTTGACCCGGCCATCAAGCATTTCAGGAAAACCGGTGTGGTCTGCCACCTCGGTCACGGGCAGGCCCGCATCGGCCAGCAGTTTGGCGGTGCCACCTGTGGACAGCAGTTTGATGCCCAGTGCGTTCAGGGCCTGGGCAAATTCGAGGATGCCGGTTTTGTCGGACACGGAAATCAGTGCGTTCATGGATAACTTTTAGTTTTAAATCGTCAAAAAAGAAGCTTGGTTTTCAGTTGATCAGCTTGTGTTCAACCAGTTTTTTGCGCAGGGTGTTGCGGTTCAGACCCAGCCATTCGGCGGCGCGTGACTGGTTTTGCTGGGCATGTTGCATCACCACTTCAAGCAGCGGTTTTTCAACAACACGCATCATCATTTCGTGCATGCCGGCGGGCTCCAGACCCTCCATGTCCTTGAAATAACTCTCCAGACTGGTGCGCACACACTCTTCAATACTTTTGTTGCTCATGCAATTTCCTCGTGATTTTTATCGTTGCCAGGCTGTGCCTGCAGCCCGCTTTGTTGGCCGCAATGGTCAGGAATCCTGTCCATCTGGCTGGCCAGGCCATCAAAAAATTGCTCTACCGCTGTCAGTTGCTCCTCAATGTCCTCAATCAGATTCATTTGCGCCCGAAAGGCCTCGCCGCCGGGCAGGGTTTTGACATACCAGCCAATGTGTTTGCGGGCACTGCGCACCCCGGTAAATTCGCCATACAGGGTGTAGTGGTCAAGCAGATGGTCGAGCAGCAGGCGTTTGACCTCGGCCACCAGCGGCGGTGCCAGATGGGCACCGGTCGCCAGAAAATGCGCCACTTCCCGAAAAATCCAGGGCCGCCCCTGGGCCACACGGCCCAGCATCACGGCATCGGCGCCGGTGTAGGCAAACACATCGCGGGCCTTTTCGGCACTGTTGATGTCACCGTTGGCCACCACCGGAATGCGCAGGGCGGCCTTGACCTCGGCAATCGTGTCGTATTCGGCAAAACCCTTGTAACCCTGCTCGCGTGTGCGGCCATGCACCGTGACCATCTGCACCCCGGCCGACTCGGCAGCACGCGCGATGGTCAAGGCGTTTTTGTGCGTCTGGGCCCAGCCGGTACGCATCTTGAGCGTGACGGGCACATTGCGCGGGGCGCAGGCGGCCACCACCGCCTCAACGATCTGCAGGGCCAGGGTTTCGTCCTGCATCAGCGCCGATCCAGCCCATTTGTTGCAGACTTTTTTGGCCGGGCAACCCATGTTGATGTCTATGATCTGCGCGCCACGGTCTATGTTGTAGGCGGCGGCATCGGCCATCATCTGCGCATCGGTGCCAGCGATTTGCACCGCTATTGGCTCGGCTTCACCATCATGGTTGGCGCGGCGCGAGGTTTTCAGGGTGTCCCACAGGTCGCGGCGCGAGGTCACCATCTCGCTGACGGCATAACCAGCACCCAGTTTTTTGCAAAGCATGCGAAAAGGCCTGTCGGTCACGCCAGCCATAGGCGCGACAAATAGCTTGTTCGCCAGCGCGAAGGGGCCGATATTCATTGGGGGGATTGGGGGGAGTGCTCAAAAAGAAGGCACGATTGTAGCTGCCTAAAATTTCAGCAATTGAAATCTGCATGTGCAACAGGTAGGAACATATCTCACCAATTTGTAAGAATTCCCCTGACAAAAATGTCAGTCGCACCTGCCTATACTCGCAACTCAATGCAAGACTGGATTCAACACCTGACCCAACTGCTGGCCTTGCCCGAATACGGCCTGAGCACGGTTTTTGTGGTTTCCTTTATTTCCGCCACACTTTTGCCGCTGGGCTCCGAGCCCGTCGTTTTTGGTCTGGTCAAACTCAATCCCGAACTGTTCTGGCCAGCCATTCTGGTGGCAACAGCCGGAAATACCCTGGGCGGCGCGCTCGACTGGTGGCTGGGTTATGGTGCCCACAAGGTGGTGGACAAATACCAGCACTCCTCGCACCACGGCCGGGCCGTGAAGTGGCTGGAAAAGCTGGGCCCCAGGGCTTGTCTGCTGGCCTGGCTGCCGATCGTTGGAGACCCTCTGTGCGCAGTGGCTGGCTGGCTCAAGTTCCCGTTCTGGCCCTGCCTGGCCTACATGGCCATTGGCAAGTTTTTACGTTATCTGATGATGACTGGCAGTCTGGTCTGGGCTTTTCCGGGAATTCTCACGCCCTGACCAGGTTCAGAATCGTTCGTGTGGCAGCAGATAACGCCAGTGGCCGGGCTGCAGACCGCTGAGCGGCACCCGGCCAATGCGAATGCGTTTCATCGCCGTGATTTGCAGCCCCACACTTTCACACATATAGGCAATCTGCCCTGGCCGTTCGCCCTTGAGGGCAAAGCGCAGCCGGGCCTCGCTCTGCCAGCTGACCTTGGCTGGTGGCAGCAGCCTGCCATCAAATGTAAAGCCGTGATCAATGCGGTTCAAGCGCTCCAGCCCGCCGGGCTTGATATCACCACTGACTTCAACCACCACCTCATGCTCCAGCACCGCAGCGTCTTCACGCAGCTTGCGCACCACCCGCCAGTCATTTGAAAAAACCACCAGCCCGCTGGCTGGCAAGGCAAGCGGCGTGATCATTTCAGCGCTTGAAAAATGTTTTTTAAGCTGGCGAACACCCGAACGGTCATCTGGCGAACGTATGGCCAGCGCCAGATCTGCCTGACTGCTGGCTGGTTTGTGCAGCAAAAGTGTGACATCAGCCGGGGTCAAAAGGCTGGCGTCTTCTGACACCTTGATGGTCTGGTTCAGCACACGGAACTGAGGTTCTTCAACCACCACCCCATCAACCGTGACCCAGCCACCTTCAATGTACTGCTCAGCCTCCCGGCGCGAACAGGACAGGATTTCAGCCAGACGCTTGGCAAGTCGCTGATCAGGTCGTGGATTGGGGATCATGATGGACTAATTCTCCGGAATCCGGCTGAGGCTACAACATAGGCAATTTGCCACAAACAAGCATCGATTTGTGGCCATGAGCATAAAAA
>JAZKIK010000604.1:0-2019 GCA_040384925.1 Pseudomonadota bacterium
AAATCGCCATGGCTTTATGCGGCTGCGCCACGCTGGATCAGCTCACACCCGCGCTTTTGATTCCCAAAAACGGCTGATGGATGGTGTCAACCCTTGACGAACATCAATCCCTTCATTTTTAAAGTTATTGCAAATGCGATAGATTCGTATTTATAATTCAGCTTCGGAATCAATTTGTTCAACCAGCAAGCCAATCCATGATCGTCTGCATCTGCCACAGAATTTCTGACCGCGAAATCGCCCGTCACGCTCGTGCGGGCATGGGTTTTGAAGAAATTCAATTCGAGCTGGGTGTCGCCACCCAGTGCGGGCAATGTGAAGGTTGCGCCCGTGATGTGGTGGCGCAATGCAGCGGCAGTTGCCCGACGGCCAACATCCAGCTCGCCAGCAATCTTATGGAAGGCAGCGCATGGCAAACCTCTCGGGCTTCTTCACAACTGTCATCCTGCCTGTCAGCCTGATTCTGGTGCTGGGTTCGGCCTGGTGGGTTTTCAGGCGATAAGTTGACATCAATCCGGTCTTTTTGTGTGCATCAGCTGGCGATCAACGAAGCCAGGAGTTCTCAAAAATGATAGCTACTCATACCCAGCACATAAGCGCAACAAGCCATTTTGATGCAAGCATTGTCAAAATTGACCACACTACACCGTGACTGACAAGATTTTGTCATCCCCAGATTCCCGGCCTGAGCGCCTGCCCCAAACCCTTGCCATGAACGCCACCGTACTTCCCCATGCCCTTGGCACTTCGTCCCTGAGCCTGCCCGCCAACGCTACGGTCAAGGCAAAACGACGGGCCATCAGCCGAAACGCTGCAATTGCCCTGACCGCAGTTGCACTGCATGTGGTTTTTATCTGGGGCCTGCAAAGCGGCCTGTTTGTACGCGCCTACGAAATCATCGTGCCCGTAGAGATATTGACGCAGTTTGTGGAGCCACCCGCGCCCAAGGTTGAGCCCGTGCCGCCGGCACCCAAGGTGCCTCCAACTCCGGTCAAAAAAGCTGTGGCCAAAACCCCTGTGGCCGTGGCGCCACAACCCCTGGCAATTGCCGACCCCACCCCCTCGCCCAACGCGCCTGTGGGTGTGATTGCACCGCAGCCCGTACAGGCGGCGATCAATACACCGGTGGCAGCAGCACCTGTTGCGGCAGCGGCACCGCCCGCGCCACCTGTGGTGCAGTTGCCTTCAAGCAATGCGGATTATTTGCAGAACCCAAAACCGCCCTATCCAAAGATGAGCCGCACGCTCAATGAACAGGGCAAATCTGTCGTTAATGTGCTGATTGGTATCGACGGATTGCCGCAAAACCCAAAAATTTCCAGGTCAAGCGGTTTTGACCGACTTGACCAGGCTGCCATCAAAACCGTCATGACCTGGCGTTTTGTTCCCGGAAAACGTGGCGGTGTACCTGAGCCCATGACCTTTGATGTACCCATCAACTGGGTGCTTGAATAAATTCCAAATCATTTCTGACCTGTTTTTTTTGTACTGCGGAGTAAAGTTTTTATGAATTCCCAATTTGGCCTTGCCAACGTCTGGAGCCAGGGTGATGTGGTCACGAAATCTGTGGCCGTGCTGCTGCTGGTCATGTCACTGGCATCGTGGATGGTCATGATCATCAAGACACTTGACCTGATCAAATACAAAAAAGTGGCCAGAACCGCTGAAGACTTCTGGCACAGCGAAGATTTTGCCGCTGGCCTGACAAAACTCGGCAGCGACCCGGCCAACCCCTTCCGCCAGCTGGTGATGGAAGGCCGTGAAGCCACCCTGCACCACCGCAACACCAAGGCGCACCTGCATGACACACTGGATGTCAGTGACTGGGTGACTCGTACCCTGCGCAACACCATGGACGAGTTCACCGGCAAACTGCAGTCCGGCATGGCAATTCTGGCCTCGGTCGGTTCAACCGCACCTTTTGTCGGCCTGTTTGGTACGGTCTGGGGCATTTACCACGCGCTGCTGGCGATTGGCGCGGCTGGCCAGGCCACGATTGACAAGGTCGCCGGGCCGATT
>JAZKIK010000605.1:0-3548 GCA_040384925.1 Pseudomonadota bacterium
CTGGGTGCTTACTGGATTTATGGTTGGGCACAGCGCATTCTCGGTGCCAGCCGCGTGGCCGTGACGCTCTACCTCGGCCCCTTGTACGCTGCCGTAGTGGCCTGGGCCGTGCTGGGTGAATCCCTGGGCTGGCATCACCTGGCTGGAGCAACGTTGATTCTGCCGGGCGTATTTTTGGTGACCCGATCCCGTTCAAACGCCTGACTGCAAGGCTTTCAGCAAGTTTACCGGCATCCTGATATGGGCGTTCAGTCAATCCGTTTGCCGCTGCTGCCCCAGCGCCGCGCCGCTTCTTCTGGCGTTTGTGAGCCTCCTGTCAAGACACCCAGCGGCGCCAGCAAGGCATCCAGATCAGCCTGGTCAAACTTCAGCGCGCCGGCCGCGTCATGGCCCAGCACGCTGTCGGCCAGCGCCAGTTTGCGTGCCTGCAGCTCCAGCATGCGTTCCTCTATGCTGCCCTCTACCACCAGTTTGTAGACAAAAACCGGCTGGTCCTGCCCGATGCGATGGGCTCTAGCGGTGGCCTGTTCTTCTACTGCCGGGTTCCACCATGGATCCATATGGATGACAGTGTCGGCTGCAGTCAGGTTCAGGCCCACGCCACCGGCTTTCAGGCTGAGCAGCAGAACCGGCACCTCCTGCGCCTGGAAACCCTGCACCACACGGCCGCGTTCTTTGGGCGGTGTCTTGCCGGTCAGGCTCAGGAAGGGCAGTTCAAGTGTGCGCAGCTGTTCGGCTATCAGCTCCAGCAGCTCGGTGAATTGCGAAAACACCAGCACACGCCTGCCCTCGGCCACCAGTTCGGGCAGCATGTCAGCCAGCAGCTCCAGCTTGGCGCGCTGCATATTTTTCGCCAGCCTGCTGCCTTTGACAAGGTATGGGTCGCAGCAAACCTGGCGCAGCTTGAGCAATGCGTCAAGGATGCTGATTTGTGCGCCCTTAAAACTCTGGCGCTCCAGTACACGCCTTACCTGCACATCAGCCGCTGCACGCACGCCCTCATACAACTCGCGCTGCTGGCCTTGCAACTGCACAAGTTTGATGACCTCGGTGCGTGGCGGCAGTTCGCTGGCCACGTCCTGCTTGCGGCGGCGCAGGATAAAAGGGCGCACGCGCTGGGCCAGCAGAGCAGCGCGCAGGGTTTCGCCGTTTTCTTCAATCTGCTTGCGCCAGCGAGCTGCAAAAAGACGCGCATCACCCAGAAAACCCGGCATCAGCCAGTCAAACTGCGCCCACAACTCGCCCAGGTGGTTTTCCAGCGGTGTGCCGGTCAGGCACAGGCTGTGGCGGGTCTGCAGGCGACGCAGGGCGCGGGCGCTGCGACTGCCAGCGTTTTTCACCATTTGCGCTTCGTCGAGTATGACCAGGTGAAAGCGCTGCGCAGCCAGCACGTCCATGTCGCGCCACAACAGCGGGTAGGTCGTCAGCAGCAGGTCATGCCCAGGCATCTGTGCAAACAGCACCTCGCGCTGCGGTCCGTGCAGGGTCAGCAGGCGCAGGCTGGGTGCCATGCGGCGAGCCTCGGCCTGCCAGTTGAAAATCAGCGAAGTCGGCAACACCACAAGAACAGGCAGATCCAGACGGCCAGCCTGCTTTTCCGTCAGCACATGGGCCAGGGTCTGCGCGGTTTTGCCCAGACCCATGTCGTCTGCCAGAATGCCGCCCAGGTTTTGCGCACGCAAATACTGCAGCCAGGCCAGGCCTTCAAGCTGGTAGGGGCGCAGCTGTATTTGCAGGCCCTCGGGTGCGGCGATTGGTTGCGGTGTACCAAGGGCCTTCAGGCGACTTGCCAGGCTGGCCAGACCCAGGTCGCCTTCAAGTTGCCAGCTCTTGTGGGTGCCAACCCGGTGCGCGTCCACCAGGCTGGCACGCAGGGTTTCCAGGCGCCGGGCTTCCCAGGCACCCAGCTTCAGCACACCCTGGTTTTGCGCTCGCAGCGGGTCGGTCAGCAAGTCCACCATCGCGCCGACGATGGCTTTTAGCGGCGCGGCGGGTGCGTCAATGCGTTTGCCACCCGGTGCGCGCAGCGAGATGATGGCCAGGTCGTCAATCGCCGCAATTTGCGCTGCGTTCAGCCAGCGGGCATCGCGGCGCAGCAGGTCGGCCAGCATGGGTGCCAGGTCCAGCGTCTGGCCGTCAATTTCAATGCCCAGACTCAAGAGCCAGGCACCTTCGCGTGCTGGCAACTGCAGTTTTTCGACACCGCGCACGCGTTTGGCCAGCTTGCTGTCCAGCTCCTTGCCCAATACTTCACCGGTGTCCGGGCTGACAACCAGCTTCCAGCGCTGCACCGGCACACTCTCATGCGCAAAACCTGGTTTTACCACCACCGACCAGCCTTTGGCCTGCAGGGCGGGCACCTGGTCGGCCCAGAAGTCGCCAAAAAATTCTTCCTGCGGCAGCGTCCACACCGGGCCATGCAGTGGGCTGTGCTCGCGGCTGCGCCATTGAAAAGTGCTTTCAGCCAGCGGCACAAAACCCATGTCCCAGACAAGATCCATCGCATCGGCTTCGGCACCCAGGTCGCGCCGCATCTTCAGCACCGGGCCCCCTGTGTCAAACAACTCCTGCACGGCGTTGGGCCGGTTATTCAAAATGGAAGTCGGCGCAGGAATCACGCAGCGCGCGCCGGAGTCGGTGTGGTAAGTCCAGTCAAACTGCGCCAGGGTCACACTGGCACCGCGCGGGCCCAGCTTGCCTTGTGGCTTGAGGCCCAGCAGGCCGTCGCCACGGCCCAGGGTCTGCAAGCTCAGGCGGGGGCGAAAGTGGCCGGCCACGCTCTTGTCTTGGGATTGCGGTGGTGCCGGTGCCGGATTTGAAGTCCTATCCGGAGCAGGGGACTCCTCTGTTGATGGCTCCATGCGCAGCAAGGCCATCACCTGCGCAGCATCTGCGTCAGACAGCGTGGGCAGGTTTTTCAGCGTGGCCGCATCGGCCTTTTGCCGCAGCGCAAAGACCCAGGCGGCCACGGCCCGGTCAGGCGCTTTGGTGGTGGGCAGGGGATGGGGCGGGCTTTTGCGGGGACCAGGCATGCGGGAATTGTGCCGTTTCGGGCACCCGCCTGCATTCAGGTGGCGGCCTGCAGCCCGCTGGCGAAGTGTTCGCGCATCTTCTGCATGGCGGCCATTGCATCCCGCGTCAACAGCGCTGACATGATGGCGCGGTGTTCGGCCAGGGACTCTTCAATACGCCCGCTTTTGAGCAGCGAGTTGTGGCGGTTGAGCTTCATCACCTTGCGCAGGTCGGCCACCATCTGGTCGCGCCAGCGGTTGTCGGCAATCTCAAGCAACTGCATGTGGAATTTTTCATTGATTTCAAAAAAGCGGTCGCGGTTGCCCACGGACTGCTCCAGCTGATGGTGCAAATCCTGCAGCAGCAGCAACTGGGCTGGTGTGGCACTTGCTGCGACCACGCCAGCGGCATCACTTTCAAGCAGGCTCAGCAGGTGGTAGACGTCACGCAGGTCTTTTTCATTGACTTCCGTGACGTAGGCACCACGCCGCACTTTCATGGTGACCAGGCCTTCGGTGGCCAGCACTTTCAGCGCT
>JAZKIK010000606.1:0-2177 GCA_040384925.1 Pseudomonadota bacterium
TGAACGGGTATTCGATGTGCCACATAAAGCTGTCGCGCTCTTCGTTTTCAACTTCCAGGTCGGAAACGGCAGATTTCAGGATCGGATCCCAGTTGACCAGGCGTTTGCCACGGTAAATCAGGCCCTGTTCATACAGCTGCACAAAAGTCGAGGTCACGACTTTTGACATCTTCGGGTCCATGGTGAAGTACTCGTGTTTCCAGGCTACCGAGTCGCCCATGCGGCGCATCTGGCGTGTGATGGTGCTGCCGGACTCTTCCTTCCATTCCCAGACCTTGGCGACAAAGTTTTTGCGGCCCAGGTCATGGCGGCTCTGGCCCTGGCCCTGCAACTGGCGTTCGACCACGATCTGGGTGGCGATACCTGCATGGTCGGTGCCTGGCACCCACAGCGTGTTGTCGCCCTTCATGCGGTGGTAACGGCTCAGGCTGTCCATGATGGTCTGGTTGAACGCATGGCCCATGTGCAGTGTGCCGGTCACATTCGGCGGTGGCAACTGGATGGCGAACGAGGGTTTTGCCGCATCAAGCGTTGGTTCGTACATGCCGCTTGTCTCCCACAGCGGCGCCCACTGGGCTTCAATCGCTGCGGGCTCGAAGGACTTGGCCAGGCTGTCCAGGCCCGGTGTGGGCGGAAACACTTTGGCGGCGTCGGAGGCAGAAGCTGTAGGGGCCGTTGAGGCAGCAGGTGTCGGGGTGGCAGCGTTGGTCATGGCAAAAATAAAAAACGGCATCAATCGGATGCCGCCCTGGGTTGTGTCGAACTGGCCCTGATTTTATTCGACTGGCTGGTGTGCTGTGGCTGCGTGCCCCCTCAAGCCGGGCCGGCCTTTTACGGCCAAAGCACCGATAGCTTGCTCCCGGAGCATTTTGACGGTGATTTCTGACTTTTTCTCAAGCGCAATGGGCGTCTCAAGCTATTAAACAGCTAGTAAATTGACTCTGAAACCAGGAGGCCAACTGACACCCGGCAGACACAGCCTTTGCAAACGCGATGCCCGGTAAACCGCTACCTGTCGTAAAGTCAGCCTTTCGCCCTATATATCTCACACCTGTTTTTGACTCAAAGCCATGCTGTTTCTGATTTCACCGGCCAAAGCGCTGGACTACGACACCCCGCCGCATGTTGCAACCCACAGCAAAGCCCTTTTTACACGCCAGTCGGCCGAGCTGATTGAAACGCTCAAAACAAAGTCACCGCAGCAGATTGCCGAACTCATGAAGCTGTCGGATGCGCTGTCGGGCCTGAATGTGGCGCGTTACCAGGCCTGGTCGAACCGCTTCACGGCCAAAAACTCCAAACAGGCCATACTGGCTTTTGATGGTGATGTGTATGGCGGCATAGATGCCAAAACCCTCGATGAGGCGCAACTGGACTGGGCGCAGTCGCATGTCTGCATCCTCAGCGGACTTTACGGAGTGTTGCGGCCGCTTGACTGGATGCAGCCTTACCGGCTTGAAATGGGCACCTCGCTGGCTACCGCCAAAGGCAAAAACCTTTACCAGTTCTGGGGTTCCCAAATCTCTGATTACCTGAACCAGCGGGCCGCCGCCGACATCTCGCCCGTCATCATCAACCTGGCCAGTGAGGAATATTTCAAGGCCGTGGATCGCAAGGCGCTGAAAGCGCGTGTGGTCAGCTGCGTTTTTGAAGAGTTCAAGAGCGGAAAATACAAGATCATCAGCTTCAACGCCAAACGCGCCCGCGGCCTGATGCTGCGTTTTGCGATTGAAAAAAAGATAAGCAGCATCAAAAAGCTGGAAGCCTTCAAGGCCGAAGGGTATGCTTTTGACGCGCCTGCGTCAGAACCCGACCGGCTGGTTTTCAGGCGCAATCAGAGCAATTGATCAAAATAGTCAAAGTAATCAGAATCATCAGGGTGATTGACGCACAAAAAAAGCGCACTGCAACTTAGAGCGTGTTCACGGTCTTCAGGCTTATTCGAGATTTTTTCTAGGCTAATTTGTATGAATCAACCATCTGCCAGCACCCAACGCACCAGCATGCAAGCCCTTACACCCGAACTTCGCGCCTGGCTGGCGGCGCAGACGGCGGCCGGCCGATCACGCCAAAGCATCTTCAAGGCGATGCTCGACGCTGGCTGGCAGGCCCTCAGCGCCAGCCAGGCGCTGCAACTGACGCCTGAAGAAAACGCCGCCTTTGGTGTGCCTGCCGAA
>JAZKIK010000607.1:0-1972 GCA_040384925.1 Pseudomonadota bacterium
CCATCGGTGCCGCCGCGCTTCTCGGTAATCTGCCTGCGCTGCCAGTCAATGACGACGTTGCGTGCAATGGTGTAAAGCCATGCATCTTTCGCGCAATCAGCAGGAATTTCTGCGGCCGAGTTGATGAATTTCATCACTGTATCTGCCACCATCTCCTCGGCGTCTTCATGGTTTGCCCGGCGAAATGACTTGTTGCGGATGTAACTATGCAGCCGTCCACCACAGTATTTCAGCAATATTCTTGCCGCCTCCTGGCGCCCTTGTGCACCTTGTATGGCCAGGCTGGCGGCCTTCTGTGCTGCCTCCCTGAATGTCAGGTCAATGGGGTTGTCTTTGTCCAGCACGGCGCACCTTGCAGTTTATTTGTGGGTGATGAACAGCGTCGTCAGCAGGCCCTTGCCTTCCAGGCCCAGCAGGTAGGTGTCGCTGCGGGTATTTTGTACATCCAGGCGAATGTCTTTGGGGCTGGTCTTGAGCCACGAACCCAGCCATGCAATCACACCCGTTTCCTGGACGGGTTCCAGCACAATGTGCAACTGCTCCGTGCCCTTGTTGGCCTCCAGCCGCAAGGCTGGCGTGATGATCTCCAGCCCCTTGCTGACATCACCGCGCCAAAGCGGCTCGGTCACCAGTTCACCCGTGGGTTTCGTGTTGTACAGGGCCACCTTGCCATCGCGGGACGCAAGCATCTTGACGCGGAAACGATTCCCCGTCCTGAACACCGCATTGGTGGGGCGCGGCACCAGGGTACCGTCAGCCTTTTGCTGCAACACGGTGACCACCATGGCGTCGCCATTGGCATAGGCAGTGGTTTGCATAGTGGTCGCTACAGCGTTGCTGGCCGGCGTGGCAAGGGGTGCACTTGCCACGGTGCGAATACGTACACGGTCGAGAACAATGTCCTTGGTCTGTACAGTGCCTGCATGGGCAACAACAGCCAATACGCTCAGAGCGCAAGCCAGGGCAAGACGGGAAGCTTGGGTTTTCATGGTCAGATCCTTAAAACAAGGTCGAAAAGTTAAAAAATGGTTCAGCTCACTAACACCTATCAAGACGGACTCAGCTGAAAAACGTCAGAACAAGGCCTGAAGGCTTGCTGTGGACAGGCGAGTCGGAAAACCTGCAGAGCTTTATTTATCTGGATGCCGGGGCTGCTGCAGCAGCAGGAAGCCGGGTCAAACGCCAGCCCATCAGATCGCCTGCCTTGTTGTACTGCACCCAGGGCATTTGCTTTTGGGGTGGGTTGATCCCTGCAGTGGCAGCTTGCAGCGTTGCTGTCCAGTCTACGGGTAAACCGAGCAGGCCGGCATTGACGGTGGCCACAAATGCTCGGGTCAGAACCCCGCCATTGGGGGTATCAAAACCTGCTTCACCAAGGGCATTGGGCCAGATCACAATCACATTTTTTGGCAATGCCATGGCCAGCTTGCTGGTATGGGCATCCATTCCAAGCACAAAGCGGCAACTGGATGGGGCAAGTGCGGCTAGTACATCTGCAAAGGCCAGCTTGTGCATGTCATTGCCGAGCAGAAAGAATTCGTCGCTACTGTTGTCAGCGTGGCCGGTAAACCAGATCAGGCTTGCTGGGGCCGTTGGTGACTCGCAATCCTTTTGTTCAGCGGCAAAGGTCTTGATGCCAGCCAGCATCAGCGCGGCACTGGCATTGTGCAGTTCAACCGTCTCGGCGATACCGCGCATACTGTCTACATCTTTTTTGGTGCCTAGCAATGGCGCTGCAGACTTTTCATGGCTGTTGCTGATCAAAAATACGGACCTCTCCACCCCAGGCTTTTCCACCTGGGTGCCTGATGGTTTCAGTGCGACGACCGATATTGCAGCTTGCGCTGACACGGTTGCGACACTCGCTGCAAGCAAAAAGCATTTCATGAATTTCATTAATTCACTCCCTTATCTCCAAATATTGAATTAATCAAGCCAACCAAAACCTCAACGAACAAACGCCACAGGATAG
>JAZKIK010000608.1:0-2619 GCA_040384925.1 Pseudomonadota bacterium
CCGAGCTGGCGCCAGTTGGCGGTGGCGCATTCGGCCGGTGTCAGGCTTTCGCAGCCCGTCAAAAAGGCGGGCAGCAAGGCAATCAGGCAGAAAGTTGAAAGTTTCATAAACAGTGGTGGCTGGTGAAAAGGCGCTGGACAAGGGCTGGCGAAGGGTTTGGCAATGTGACTTATTTGCTGGTGCGTGCAATGTAGCGCTTGCGCCAGAACACGGTCAACACCACAACCACCAGCAACAGCATCAAACCCAGCGTCCACCAGAAGCCGGAGGCTGAATGAATCACGGGCATGAACTCAAAATTCATGCCGAAAAAACCGGTGATCAGATTCAGCGGCAAAAAAATCGCCGTCACGGCGGTCAGCGTGCGCATGATGTCGTTGGTGCGGTTGCTTTGGGCGTTGAAGTGCATCTGCACGGCGGTTTCGGCGCTTTGCTCCATGCGCCGCACGTGGTGGACGACCCGCTCGATATGCTCCAGCACGTCACGGGAGCGAACCTTGAGCAGGTCACGCTCGCGCTGGGCGCCCGGTGTGGTGCCTTCGGGCCAGGTTTCCAGCGAATCAATCCAGTCCTGCACGGCGGCACGCTGGTCTTCGCAGATTTCGTCCAGGCTGTGCATGGCCAGACGTGCATCAAGAATCGAACTCCAGTTGTTGAACTGCGCGCCGGGCCGCAGCAGCTCGGTTTGCCAGTGGTCAAGCTGGTGTGTCAGTTCGCGGCGCAGCGCCAGGTAACCGTCCACCATGTGGTTGACGATACGCAGCATCAGGTCGGCCGGGCTGGCAGGCAGCTTGACGCCGCTGGCGCGGGACTCGACCGATGTGGCGTTGAGCAGGCGCGCGGCGTAGGCGTCACGCACAGTGCAGTCGGTCGGGTGTACGGTCAACAGCACGTTGTCAAACACTGCAAAACCGACCGGGCTGGTGTCAATACGCTTCAAAACCGGCGGACCGCTACGTCTCATGCGTTCATGCAGCGGCTGGCCGGGCTGATTGATGTCACTTTCGGTATGCCCTGCGGCCAGTCGTCTGAATACCAGAATGTCGTACTGCGAGGTGTAGTCGTAATGCGAAGGCAACTGGTTGTTCAGCAGGTCGGCCATATGCAAGTCCACCAGCTGGGTGCCGCACAGGTTTTGCAGCGTGTTTTGAATCTGCCCCTGCAGCACCTCAAACTCGCGTCGGGCGCAGGCTATCCAGACAAAACCCTGGGCTGGCAGTTGTGTGGGCAGGGCATCGGTTTCGCTGACGGCGGCCCCGGCACCCTGCTGGCCGCTGTTGATGTTAAAAACGCGCATGAAACCCTTTTTATGAAATCAAATGGCCTGTTGCGCAGGTGTGGCGAGCCAAAGCAGCGATTGTCTGATGGTGACTGGGTTTGTCAGCCACGCATTTTTCTGGCCGCTTCGATCGCAAAATAGGTCAGCACCCCGTCTGCACCAGCCCGTTTGAAGGCCAGCAGGCTCTCCATCATCACCGCATCATGGTCCAGCCAGCCGTTTTGTGCGGCGGCTTTCAGCATGGCGTATTCACCGCTGACCTGGTAGGCAAAGGTTGGCACCCTGAACTCGTCCTTGACACGGCGCACCACGTCCAGGTAGGGCATGCCGGGCTTGACCATCACCATGTCCGCGCCTTCGGCGATGTCCAGCGCCACTTCGCGCAAGGCTTCGTCGCTGTTGCCGGGATCCATCTGGTAGGCTTTTTTGTCCGACTTGCCCAGGTTGGCAGCCGAGCCCACGGCATCACGAAACGGGCCGTAAAAGGCGCTGGCGTACTTGGCGCTGTAGGCCATGATGCGGGTGTGGATGAATTTGTTGGCCTCCAGCGCCAGACGGATTGCACCAATCCGTCCGTCCATCATGTCGCTGGGTGCAACGATATCCACACCGGCTTCGGCCTGGCACAGCACCTGTCTTGTCAGCGCCAGCACGGTTTCTTCATTCATGATGTAGCCGGTTTCGTCGGGCAGGCCGTCCTGGCCGTGGGTGGTAAAAGGGTCCAGCGCCACGTCCGTCATCACACCCAGGTCTGGGAAATTCTTTTTAAGTGCCCGCACCACACGCGGAATCAGCCCCTCAGGGTTGTGCGCCTCGCGGCCATCCCAGGTTTTGAGCGAGCCATCAATCACCGGAAACAGCGCCATCACCGGAATACCCAGAGTGACACATTCTTCAGCCACCGGCAGCAGCAGATCAAGGCTCAGGCGTTCGACACCGGGCATGGATGCGATGGCATCACGCCGCGCCGCGCCGTCCTGCACAAACACCGGATAGATCAGGTCATGCGCAGTCAGTGCGTTTTCACGAACCAGGTTGCGGGTAAAGGGGTCACGGCGCAGGCGGCGTGGCCGGCCAGCGGGAAAGGGGGCGAAGTTGGATGCGTGGATGGTCATGGGCAAATTGTGCCAAAGCTTGTGTTGCATGGCAGCAAAGGTTTTTTGTCCGCAGACCTACCGTTGGTCTGTTTTTCGACCAGCTTTACATCAGGTTTTCCCGGACAAGCTATGAAAAGCATTGCCAAGGCTTGCAAAGCCTGTTTAAAATTGGTATGTGCAGTTACCGTTTGGTGGCTGCATCCCGCTTTTCCTCCCTGAGCGGGGCCTTTGCGTGTGACAGCA
>JAZKIK010000609.1:0-3938 GCA_040384925.1 Pseudomonadota bacterium
ACCTGCGCCGCGCAGCTCTGCGCATCCGACTGATTGGTTTTCAGATGCACTTCCGGCTTTTCTGGTGGCTGGTACTGGCTGTCTATGCCGGTGAAGTTCTTGAGTTGACCGGCGCGTGCCCTGGCGTACAGTCCCTTGACGTCGCGCCGTTCACATTCTTCCAGCGGCGCATCGACAAACACCTCGATGAACTCACCTTCGGCAAACAGGGTGCGGGCAAAGTCACGCTCGGCCCTGTAGGGTGAAATCACCGCTACCAGCACGATCAGCCCGGCATCTACCATCAGCCTGGCCACTTCGGCCACACGGCGCACGTTTTCAACCCGCGCCGCTTCGGTAAAACCCAGGTCACTGTTCAGGCCATTGCGAAGGCGATCACCATCAAGGATGTAGCTGTGTTTGCCCTGGGTGTGCAGTTGCTGCTCCAGCAGGCCGGTAATGGTGGATTTGCCGGCACCCGACAAACCGGTCAGCCAGATGCAGCGCGCGGCTTGTTGTTTCATGGCCGCGCGAACGGCCTGGTTGATCAAAAGGCTTGAACCAGAAGCTGGCTCTTGTTGCGCTGCGGGATTTTGCATAAGTGGGAATCAGGGCTGAATCTGGCCAAAACCAGACCTTAAGTATTAGAAAAATCAGAAAAACCGGCTTAAACGACCATCAATAAACTGCCGAAAATTCAAACACAGATCGTGTCGTTTTCACGAAACAAAAAAGTGTAAAAAAACACATATAAACCCAATTGACTTTTGTTTACCTCAAACATAGTATGCCCTTCTCTTAACACTCAGGAGGAATCGGTATGGAAGCATTTATGGGCACCATCTTGCCCGTCGGTTTTAGTTATCCGCCCCGTGGCTGGGCATTCTGTAATGGGCAGCTGATGTCCATTGCCCAGAATTCAGCCCTGTTTGCCTTGCTGGGTACCACCTATGGCGGTGACGGGCAAACCACATTTGGTCTGCCAGACCTGCGCGGCCGTGTAGTGGTGGGCTCGCAAGGCGCTGGTCCCGGCATTTCAAACGTGCAGCCAGGTGAAATGTCCGGTACCAACAATGTGACCGTGCTCGCCAACGGCAACACCGTCATCAATCTGACAGCAGCCAATCTGCCGGCCCACACCCATCCGGCCACCCTGAGCCTGAGCGGCCTGACCGCCACCACCGCTGTTGACGTGAGCACGGGAGCCACTGGCAGTGTGAATGTTGCCGCAGGCAATACGCTGTCGCAGGCGACATCAGGCCCGAGCTCTGCAGCCATCTTTACCTCAGCACCTGTGGCACCGGTGGCTCTGGGCGGTGTCAACACCACCATCACGGGCAGCGGCACGGTAACGGTTGAAGCCAACACCGGCGGCGGCCAGGCTGCAATAGGCGCAGTGACAACGCAGGCAACGATCAGCGTCATGCAGCCCTATACCGGCATCAATTAC
Organism: Pseudomonadota bacterium; assembly: GCA_040384925.1. Lineage (GTDB taxonomy): Bacteria > Pseudomonadota > Gammaproteobacteria > Burkholderiales > Burkholderiaceae_C > Polaromonas. The sequence continues at coordinate 1,430 of JAZKIK010000609.1, forward strand.
ATCATCGCGCTGGAAGGCATTTTCCCGTCACGCAACTGATGAACACATAAAACAGGCGGCTCAGGCCTGTTTTGATCTGGTCAGCCCATGCGGCCCGGTGCCTCGTCACCGAGCCGCTTTTTTTCGAGCTGCGCATAAAGCCGCGCCAGCATTTCATGGTTTTGCGCCAGCCCGGCCAACAGCGGCTTCGAGTCGCCCTCAAACTTCATGCCGCCGTGTTTTGAATGAAAGCCCGCTCGGTCCAGCAGTGCTGTGTGCTGCGCCGCGTCAGGGCAGATGCCCCACCAAGGCAGCAGCTCAGTCCAGACAATATCGGGCAACTGGCTGTAATTGAGCAGCGTGAACTGCCTGGCCTCGGCCGGTGTTGCTGCCGAGGCAAAAATCGCCTCCAGCACACGTACTGCATAAGCGTCCAGATCAGCAGCCGCCACACCAGCCAGGTCTGGCAACAGCCGCGATGTGTCAAGCAGCCCCGGCACCATCTGCTGGCCACGCTGGCGTCTGTGCGAGGCCAGCACTTCTTCCGGCTGACGATATAAAAACACCACAGGCAGCGCCGGGAAAACCTCGCGCACAAATGCCATCCACGGTGTGTGCCAGCTGTCGAGTTTGACAAAAAAATGCTGTTCCTGCGCGCTGCGGCGCTGGCCCAGGGCGGCCAGCAGCAGCTTCAGCGTGTGCCGGCCGCCGCTTTGTTCAGGCCAGGCATGATGAAGCCTGAAAAAAGCGTCCAGCACCGGTGGCTCGGACATCACCACACACGATGGCAAGGCCGCCAGCATCTGCGTCAGCAAGGTTGAACCACAACGCGACACATGAAAAACAAACGCGGTGGGCGGCACGCTGTCCACAAAGCTCTGGCAAATATCGGCAAGCGCAGACAGCGGCGTTTTGCAGACCAGCCTTTCTGCCGATGGCTGGGTAGCCAGACTGTCCTGAAAAAACGCCGCCTCAAAACGTGCTGCTCCCATAAAACGCCACCAGACCAGGGCTTGCCCGGCTTCTTCGCTGATGGTCACGGGAAACCAGTTTTTGAACGACATCAGCGTTTGCCAGTCGATCAGCCGGCCACGCAACATGGTGGCGTCCTGTGGTGAAAGCATCATGGGCCAGGCTGCAGGCCGTTGAGACCGTCATGAATCGCCTGCAAGCGCGCTGCCATGGCCTGACCAGCTTGGTGACCGGACAGGCGCAGGGCGGCGATCACTTCAAGCACATTGCCATCGTGAATCGAAGCATCGGGGTATCTGGGTGCCGGCCGCGCCTGCCAGCCAGCCGAGACAAAAATATTTTCAAGCCAGGCATTGCTGATGCAGTCCAGCATCAGGTGCACACGGTTGACGCTGCTGCGGTTTTCAACACCGTGCAGGCAGCTGGCATTCAGATACCAGGTGTCGCCGGCTGAAAAATGCACACGCTCACCATCAATGCAAAACTCGACCTGCGGCGAGGTCTGCACCGGTATGTGCAGACGCGTCATACCGTCTTCGAGCGAGGCACCATCGTCGCGATGCGGTTTGATCACACCGCCCGGCTCCAGCGCCATCAGGCGGATCGAGGTTTTTTCACATTCAAAATGGCTGATCACTTCACGAAAATAAGGGCAGCCCGCCAGAATTTCGGTGTCCTGAAAATCACCACCCTCGACCGGAATGACGTTGGTCAAACTGGCACCAAGCGAGCGCAGCGGTATGCAACTCCAGTTCTTTTCATAAGCCTGGGTATTGAAGTGGCCAACCCACTGCCTGGCCGCGATGGAGTCCAGCTCTTGCTGCAAACGGCCTACATCAAATGAAAAAGGCAGCTTCAGATACGGTGTTGCCTGGTGCTGGGTGTTTTTCTGAATCATTTTGACTGCTCCTGTCTTTATAGCCATGCACCACCGCCTAATCGCGCAAAAGGCCGGTTTGATCAATAAATCCGGCTGCATGCAGCTTTTGGGGCAGCGCAGTCGCAGTGGGCTGCCAGCTCATCTGTTCAAACAGCGCGTCTTCAGAGCTGACGCCAAAACCGTGGGCCAGGTACAGCTGCCGGGCTGCATGATTGGTCTTGCTGACTGCCAGGCTCATGCCCAGGCCCTGCGCTCTGGCGCTGTGCTGCAGGGCAAGCAGCACGGACTTGCCAATTCCGGCCCGCCGGTGCCCAGGCATCACGGCAATGTCAAGCAGGCGCAGATCAGTTGGGCTGCTGTGAACCACCACACGGCCCACAGGCTCGGGGCTGGCAGCAGGCTCGCCTGGAAGCCCGGTTATTTCAATGAGCTGATGCACGGCACCGGGAAAAAGCAGTGCAAACCCGGCCATCTGGGTCTGTTGCTGCATTTTTATCAGTTGCAACAAAAACCCGGCATCACCACCGAGCGGCATCAGGTCATCACGCGTGCTTGCATAAAGCGCATCGACAAAGGCCTGGTCCTGCGGCGTCACAGAACGTAATACCAAGGGCTTATTCAATTCGTACACAAGAGCTCCGGGGGCAATAAAAACCACATTCAACCCGCTTTTTCAGT
>JAZKIK010000610.1:0-4121 GCA_040384925.1 Pseudomonadota bacterium
TGCCGGCCCATTGCCAGGCCGTGACGACTTCTCCAAGTATCAGCATGCCTGCCGTCAGGCCAACTACCGGAACGCCCAGGCTGAAAGGTGCAACGCGGTTGGCCGGGTGGCGTTTGAGCAGCCCCGTCCACAGGCTGTAGCCCAGCACAGTCGCCATCCAACCCAGATAAGCAACGGCCAGCCAGCTGCTGGCGCGGGCATCCAGCCATTGCCAGCGGATCTCGGGCGCATCAAAAACCAGCGACAGCGCCATGAAGGGCACGATGGCGACCGAGCTGCTCCAGACCACAAAAGCCACCGGCGAATAGTCGGTGTAGTGTTGCTGCACACGCCGTGCAATGATGTTGGACATGGCCCACATTGACGCTGCACACAGGGTCAGCACAAAACCCGCGAGTGTGGTGGCGCGGGCAGCCCCTTCAGCCGGATTGACATAGTTGAGCGCAAAACAGCCCAGGCCCAGTGCCGCCAGCACCATGCCAATCTGCAGCGGCCTGCCAGCACGTTCCTTCAACAGCACAAAACCAAACAGCGCGGTAAAAAACAGCTGTGTCTGCAGCAGCACCGAAGCCAGCGCCGCCGTCATGCCCACCTTGAGCGCTATGAACAGAATACCGAACTGCCCAACGCCCTGAAAAAAGCCGTAAAGCAAGACCCATTTCCAGTGAATCTGTGGTGGTTTGATCAGCAGCACCAATGGCAGCACGGCAAATACATAACGTGCTGCGCCTAGCTGAAACGGGCTGAAGTCGCGCAGGGCGAACTTCATGACCACAAAATTGACACCCCAGACCAGCACCACGGCAAGCGCAGACGCCAGGTCAGGTCCGCTCAGGGCCGTGTTTTTCAATGAGTTGTGAAGTGGCAGGGCGTTCAGTCTGTCTCAGGCACCAGGCTGCATGGTGCGTGCTGCATCCAGGTAAGCCTTGACGTTTTGCGCCAGCGCCATGTCGCCAGGGGTTTCCGGGTGCCAGGCCGACACTGGCAAGGCCTTGCCGTGGGCATCAACTGCAACAAAAACCACCACACATTCAGTGATTTTTTCCATCTGGCCGATTTTCATGTCACCGGCACGCACTTCGACCGAAATGTTCATGCTGGTCTTGCCGGTAAAAGCCAGTCGGGCTTCAACCTCAACCAGATCACCAATCATGATGGGGCGCTGAAAACGAATCGTGCCCACCGACACGGTGATGCAGTATCGTTTGGCCCAGCTGGTGGCGCAGGCGTAACCGGCCTCGTCAATCCATTTCATGACGGTGCCGCCGTGGACTTTGCCGCCAAAGTTGACGGTACTGGGTTCGGCCAGAAAACGCAGGGTGATCGATGACATGGGGTATTTATGTATTGAGAAATTGAGAAATCATGAAGCTTGCCAGCAGATACCGGCGACCCGCAACATATTGTCCCCCATGACTGCGGCGGCATCACTCGCCGTCATGCCTGCTTTTTGCAGTGCAGCAGGCAGTTGTTGCCAGGTTTCCACAGGTGTGTAGGCCATGCGGGTGATGGACCGGTCATAACCCGCCGATCTGGGCCACCAGTAGCCGGGGTCGTAGTCGCCGGGCGGGTTTTCGTTCAGTTCATCCTGCCGGAAGCTGATGTCCAGCCCGACGCCCACATGCGCAATACCGACCAGATCGGCCACATAGGCGATATGGCGCGCGATGTCGTCTGCATCGGGTGTGGCTGTGCCCAGAAAAGCCGACACACCCGAAACACAGACCACGCCGCCCGTCGCGGCGCAGGCACGTATCTGCTCGTTGCTGATGTTGCGGCCATGCTCAACCAGCGCCAGTGGATTGGCGTGGCTGAAAATCACCGGTTTTGATGAGGCCGCCATGATGTCCAGGCTGCAGCGGCGGCCTGTGTGGCTGCAGTCCATCAGCAGACCGGCCTCATTGACTGCCCTGACCATCTGTCTGCCCAGAGGCGTCAGGCCACGTTCCACATCATGGCAACCATCGGCCACGCTGTTGTTGCGGTTATAGGCAAAGTGAATCTGCCGCACGCCCAGGTCGCGGTACAGCGCCACCATCTCGGGCTGGCCCTGCAGCGGCATCGCGCCTTCAAGGTCAAAACCGATGGCCAGAACACCATCGGTGGCTGCCTTTTTAATATCGGCCACACGGTCCACCAGCCGGAAGCGCTCGGGCGCGGCCTTGACCTTGGCCCTGAAAGCCGCCAGTACAGACATGATCTGCGACACCGGATTCATGTCCATGCCGACATTGATGGACACATAGTTGACACCTGCAGCGCGCAGGCTGTCGAGCGGTGAAAAGTCAGCCTGTGGATGCAGCGGCAGACAGGCGTGGGCTTCCCAGTTGATCATGTTGAATCCTTCCGGCGGGAGTTTTGCTGTTTAAGCCTTTTGCACTGGCGTAGCGGATATGGGCAATCAGCTGCTTGTGGCAACGCTGCGCTGAAAGCCCGCAGACGCCTTCATCAGGCTCAGGGTGTAAGGCTTGCTGACGCGGTGCGCCGCCAGATCGTTTGCTGACAGCAGCTCGACCGTCTGGCCGCGCTGCATCACCATCAGGCGCTCGCACAGATGTGTGACCACAGCCAGGTCGTGGCTGACCATGATGAAACTCAGGCCACGGCGCTGGCGCAGGTCTTCAAGCAGGTTCAGTACTTCGGCTTGCACCGACGCATCCAGTGCAGAGGTCGGCTCATCGAGCAGCAGGATTTGTGGCTCCAGAATCAGCGCCCTGGCAATGGCAACACGCTGGCGCTGCCCGCCTGAAAGCTGATGCGGGTAGCGAAATCTGAAACCGTTGCCCAGTCCGACTTCATCCAGAGCCCTTTCAATACGTGTTTCAGCATCAGCGACGTTGTGAATCGCCAGCGGTTCGGCCAGGATGCGGTCCACCGTCTGGCGTGGGTGCAGCGAGCCGTAAGGGTCCTGAAACACCATTTGCACCAGTCGCCTGAAAGCCTTGCTGCCCGGTGCGGCGCTGCTGCTGCCAGTCAACTGCACCGTACCTGCCGTTTTGGGTGCCAGGCCGCAGATGGCGCGCAGCACGGTCGATTTGCCCGAACCTGACTCACCCACAATGCCAAAACTTTCACCGGGCTGGACAACAAAGGAGGTGTCGGCCACAGCCACAAAACCGTCGTACACCACCTGCAGGTGGCTGACTTCAAGGCCGGGCGAGCTGGATGTGGTGTTGCTCATAAGGCCCATTCCGGCTGCCGGTCCAGTGTGGCCAATGGGTGGGTGGATGTACCCAGCTGCGGCAGGCAGGCCATCAGCCCGCGTGTGTAAGGGTGTTGGGCGTGTGCCAGGCCACCGGCGGGCAGTTCTTCAAGCACCTTGCCGGCATACATCACCAGAATGCGGTCACAAAAGCTGGACACCAGCCGCAAGTCGTGCGACACCAGAATCAGCCCCATGCCGCGTTCCTGAACCAGCTTGTCCAGAATCGCCAGCACCTGCAACTGCACCGTCACATCAAGCGCTGAAGTGGGTTCGTCGGCAATCAGGATGTCCGGCTCGGCAATCAGCATCATTGCAATCATGGCGCGCTGGCCCATGCCGCCTGAGACCTCGTGCGGATAAAGCCTGAAAACCCGCGCCGGGTCGTCAATGCTCACAGCTTCGAGTGCTGCCAGGGCACGTTTTTTGGCCTCGGATGATGTCACCTTGCTGTGCGCACGCAGTGTTTCCACAATCTGCGCACCTATTGTCATGACCGGGTTGAGCGAAAACTTTGGGTCCTGCAAAACCATGGCGATGCGCCCGCCGCGCAGGGCACGGCGTTGTTTTGGCGGGCAATTGAGCAGATCAACACCGCTGAACTCAAGCCTTTTGGCCGTGATGCGGCCTTCGGGCGCAGTCAGGCCCAGAATCGCCCGACCGGTTTGTGACTTGCCCGAGCCTGATTCGCCCACAATGCCCAGGCGCTCACGGCCCAGGGTGAAAGAAACACCACGCACCGCTTCAGTCCAGCCGCCATCACGGCCCGGAAAAGCCACCTTGAGCTCATCCACGACCAGCAGCGGTTTTGTCATTGCTTGGCTGTTCATCTGGCTGATTTCGGGTCAAGCGCGTCACGCAGGCCGTCACCCAGCAGGTTGAATGCCAGGCTGATGACAAAAATCGCCGCACCGGGCGC
>JAZKIK010000610.1:4221-11305 GCA_040384925.1 Pseudomonadota bacterium
ATGCCCGCCATGTCCAGCGTGACCCGCACAATGACCGAGGACACACACAGCGGCATGATGTGGCGCAGCACAATTCGCCACGGCGATGCGCCCAGCAACTGCACTGCGGCGATGTAGTCGGTTTGCCGGATCGTCAGTGTTTCAGCCCGCGCCATGCGGGCGTAGGGTGGCCACGATGTAATCGCTATCGCAATCACCGCGTTTTCAATGCCGGGGCCAAGTGCCGCCACAAAAGCCAGCGCAAGAATCAGGCGCGGAAAAGCCAGAAAAATATCAGTGATGCGCATCAACGCCGCATCAAGCAGCCCACCCGCATAACCCGCCACCGTACCCACCAGCAGGCCAATCGGCGCGGCCAGCACTGCCACCAGCACCACCACAAACAGCGTGATGCGAGAGCCATGAATCACCCGCGACAAAATATCTCGCCCCTGGTCGTCAGTGCCAAACCAGTGTGCGCCTGAAGGCGGCAGCAAACGGGTGGTGCGCAGGTCGCCGGTATAGGCAGAGTAGGGCGCAATCAGGTCGGCAAATATCGCCACCAGCACCAGCCCCAACACAATAATGAGGCCCAGCATCGCCAGCCGGTTGCGTGAAAAAGTGCGGCAGCCACCATAAGCACGGCCTAAAGCAGCCTGACGGCGCGAAGTCGGGCGGTCTGACATTAACCAATCATGCAAGGTTGTTGTCTTGCTCCCTCTCCCCTTGGGTGAGGGCTCCCCGATTGCAGTTTGGCGGTCGTTCATCGCAAACGTGTCCTCGGATCAAGAATCTTGTACAGCACATCGGACAGCAGGTTCAAGCCGATAAAAATCGAACCGACCACAATCGTGCCGCCCAGCACCGCATTCATGTCGGCGTTTTGCAATGAATTGGTGATGTAAAGCCCCAGGCCTGGCCATGAAAACACGGTTTCGGTCAGAACCGAGCCTTCCAGCAGCCCGGCATAAGACAGCGCAATCACCGTGACCAGTGGCACCATGGCATTGCGCAGTGCATGCCGCCAGATGATGCGGGACTCCGACAGGCCCTTGGCGCGGGCGGCAATCACGTATTCCTGCGCCAGTTCATTCAGCATGAAGGATCTTGTCATGCGGCTGATATAGGCCATTGAAAAATAACCAAGCAAGGAGGCCGGCAGAATCAGGTGTGAAAACGCGCTGCCAAAAGCCTCCCATTCACCCGCCATCGCGGTGTCCAGCAGCAGCAGGCCAGTAACGGGCGTCAGCGTGTATTCATAAATCACATCTATCCGCCCCGGCCCGGCAACCCAGCCGAGCTTGGCGTAAAACAGCACCAACGCCATCAGGCCCAGCCAGAAAATCGGCACCGAATATCCAATCAGCCCTATTACCCTGACCAGCTGGTCAACCAGCCCACCGCGCCGCACAGCTGCCCACACCCCCAGCGGTACACCAAAACCCACACCAATCAGAATGCCCAGGCTGGCCAGTTCGAGTGTGGCCGGAAAAGCCCGTTTGATATCCTGCATCACCGGGTTGGCGGTCAGCACCGAGGTGCCAAAGTCGCCCTTGGCCACCTTGCCCAGGTAAATGTAGAACTGCTGGTACAGCGGTTTGTTCAGCCCCAGCTCTTCACGCACACGCTCGACCACATGGGCAGGCGCACGGTCACCCACAATCGCCAGCACCGGGTCAACAGGAATCACCCGGCCAATAAAAAATGTGACGGCCAGCAGGCCCAGATAGGTGAGAAAAATCACCAGCAGAAAACGCCCGGTGGCAGCCAGCGCCCGGCCCAGGCGTTTTTTGCCTGCCGGGCGCGGTGCTGTCACGGGCGGGGAATCAACAGCGGCCAAGGTAAGTGCCAAAAACCGGCTTATTTCTTCGACACCTTGAACATGTAGTTGGTATCAAACGAAGGCCCGAGCTTCAGCCCTTCAACATTGCTGCGGTAGGCGGCCACTTCGGTCTGCTGGTACAGCATGATGAAGGGGCTGGTCTTGCGAAACTCGGCCTGCAGGTCTTCATACATCTTTTTGCGTTTGCCGGCGTCACGCTCCAGCACGGCAGCGTCTGACTGTTTGGTCAGCTCGGGAATCGCCCAGGCATTGCGCCAGGCCAGTGGTTTGCTTTTGGCGTCGTCAGCGTTGTCGGGGTTGCGGGTAAAGGTGTCGGCATTGGTGTGCGGGTCCCAGTAGTCGGCACCCCACTGGCCGATGTACATGTCATGGGTGCGGGCACGGTATTTGGTCAGCACCTGCTTGCCGTCGCCGGGAATGATCTCGATCTCGATACCCGCCTGCTTGGCAGTCTGCTGAAAGGCTTCGGTAATGCCCTGCACCGGCTGGATGGTGCGCATGTCTATCGTCAGCTTGAACCCGTTGGGCAAACCGGCCTTGGCCAGCAGTGCCTTGGCCTTGGCTACATCGAGTTTGTAGGGGTTCTCTTTACTAGCCCCCAGCAGGCCAATCGGCATGAAGTTCTGGTGGATCACACCAATATTCTTGATCAGCGTGTCGCCAATCGCCGAATAGTCAACCAGCCACTTCAGTGCCTCACGTACTTCGGGTTTGGCCAGATTGGGGTTTTTCTGGTTCAGGCTGATGTAATACACCGTGCCCTTGGGCGCGGAGGTGATCTTGACGTCCTTGTTGCTGGCCAGCGCCGTGATGTCCTGCGGACCAAGGTTGCGGGCGACGTCGATATCGCCCTTTTCAAGCAGCAGGCGCTGGGTGGCGGCTTCCTTGATATGGCGGTAAATCACCCGGGCCAGTGGCGACTTGCTGCCGTAATGACTGTCGTTGCGCTCCAGCGCCACGATTTCATTGGCACGCCATTCACGCAGCTTCATCGGGCCAGAGCCGGCGTAGTTGGTCTTGAGCCAGCCATAAGCCCAGTCACCATTGACTTCCTTGGTCAGCAACAGTTTTTTGTCCACAATCGCACCGATATTGGCGGTCAGGCAATTCAGCACAAAGGTCGGTGCGTAGGACTTGTCGGTTTCCAGCGTGACGGTCAAGGGGCCGGTCTGTTTGATCTTGTCCTTGGCGTTGTCCTTGCTGAAACCAAACTGCGTCAGGATAAAGGCTGGCGATTTGTCCAGAATCACCGCACGCTGCAGTGAATAAACCACTTCTTCAGCCGTCAGCGCATTGCCAGACGCAAACTTGAGGCCGGGCTTGATCTCGAAGGTATAGGTTTTGCCATCCGGCGACACCGTCCAGGACTTGGCCACGTCACCGACCAGCTTGGACGGGTCATTCACATCCAGCCGCACCAGCCTGTCATAGGTATTGCCCATGATCTCGCCCGCCGACAGCTCAAAGGCCTCCGCCGGGTCCATGGTGATGATGTCGTCAAAACCAAAGGCAATCACCAGCGTGTCCTTGGGGGTGGCAGCAAGCGCGGCTGCACCGTTGCAGGCCAAAAACACCGCAGCAGCGGTGGCACCCAGCACGCGGCGGGAGATGGGGAACGATGCCATGGACAGTTTTTTCATCAAGATGTTTTCCTTTTGGAGTAAGTCCGTACAAGCAGGTCAGGTAAGACCCATGCCATACATGCATGAACCATACCCGCAAAAGCAATCCAATCTGCCGCTTGCCAACATTAACGTCAATGCGTATTTACCTTGTGTGGCTGGCCAGCGTGATAAACCAGTGCGAAAACCTGGTCTGGACGAGCTGCAGGGTATTGTCAGGTGATGCGGGCCATGTTCTGCAGGCCTTCAAGGTCCAGCACCTCGATCACGCCATAACGGATGCGCAACAGCCCCGATTCTTCGAGCTTGTGCAGCGCACGGTGGGTGTTTTGCCTGGCCAGTCCGCAAAGGCGGGCAATCTCCTCCTGCGAAATGACAAGTTTCGGCCCTGTGGCGGGGTAAAGCTGGGGGTTGAACAGCTCCGACACCCCGTAAGCCACCCGCGCCGTCGCATCGTGCAGCCGGAAACTCTCCACCAGCGCCACGTAATGACCAAGCCGGGCATTGAGCTGGTCTATCACCCAGCGACTGAAAGCGCGGCTGTCGTCAATCAGCCAGAGAAATGTCTGGCGCGGCATGAAAGCCACCTGGCTGTCGCGGATAGCCACCACCGCGTAAGGGCGCGCCTCGCCCTTGAGCGCAGCGCCTTCGCCAAACCAGGCACCCGCCGGCACGCCGGCAAAGGTCGTGGCCCGGCCATCGGCGGCAATGGTGTCAACCTTGAGCATGCCGTCTACCACCGCCATCCAGTGCATGGCCGGTGAACCACGCAGGCACACCGTCGAACCCGCGTCAAACCGACGCATGACGGTTTCCAGATACACCCTGTCCATCTGGGCTGGCGTGAGGCAGGCGCGCCAGGAGGTGGTTTCCAGAAAATCATGCAGATGAGGGGCAGGTGCTGTCATAAGTGGTCATAAACGGTCATTGGCGAGCGTGCGCGGGGCTGGAATGTTGGCGATGAGGGCCTGATTTTCGGTACAAAGGCGTTTGATGGTTCGAGGGGAAACACCGCGCCCAAATGTCATTTCCGGAACATTCGGAATGAATATGCCCACCTAATATCAGCGCGATGAAACGCCTGAGCCCCCCGCCCCCTGTCGCCCCCGATATCCTCCGGGAGGCGGTTGACTGGGCCATCGTCTCGCGCAGATCCATACGTGCCTTTCTGCCCACACCGGTGCCGCGTGCCGATATTGAGGCCATCCTGGATGTTGCGCGGCATTGCGCCTCGGGGGTCAACACACAGCCCTGGCAGGTTCATGTGCTGACGGGCTCGGCCAAAGCCCGCGTCAGCGCACGCATTCTCGAAGCCTACAACGACCCGGCCCGGCTTGCCGCACTGGATGAGCCCTACAGCTACTACCCGCACGAATGGCTGCCGCCCTATGTTGACCGTCGGCGCCGGATTGGCTGGAGCCTGTACAGCCTGCTTGGCATTGCAAAGGGCGACAAACCGCGCATGCATGCACAGCACGCCCGCAACTACCGCTTCTTCGACGCGCCGGTCGGGCTGATGTTCACCATGGACAAAGTGATGCAGCAAGGCAGTTTTATTGACTACGGCATGTTTTTGCAAAGTGTCATGGTAGCGGCGCGTGCACGCGGCCTGGACAGCTGCCCGCAAGTGGCCTTCACCAGCTTTCACCGGATCATTGCGCAGGAACTCGGCCTGTCCGGCCAGCAGATGCTGGTCTGCGGCATGAGCCTGGGCTACGCCGACCCCAGCCGGGCCGAAAACAGCCTGATCAGCGAACGTGAACCCGTCAGCAACTTCACCAGCTTTCACGGCGACCCTGACGATCACCCTGCTGCAGAGGCATCAACATGAAGCAGTTTTCACCTTCGTCGCCCTATCAGGGCCTGGAACGCAAGGCTGCGAACTTTGTGCCGCTGACGCCGCTGCGCTTTCTGGACCGCACGGCAGACGTTTACCCGCAGCGCATCGCCATTGTGCATAGCGACCTGCGCCAGACCTGGGCCCGGACGCGCGAACGCTGCTACCGTCTGGCATCGGCACTGGTAGGCCTGGGTGTGCAGCCCGGTGACACCGTATCGGTCCTCGCACCCAACACCCCCGCCATGCTGGAGGCGCATTTTGGTGTGCCGCTTGCCGGCGCAGTGCTCAACGCCATCAACTGCCGGCTGGATGCCGAAGGCATCAGCTTCATCCTGCGCCACGGTGAGGCGCGTGTGCTGCTGGTGGACCGCGAGTTTGCAGCGCTGGCGCAGCGTGCCCTGGCCGGCCTGTCCCGGCCGCCGCGCGTGATCGACATCAACGATCTTGAAGCCCCCGACGGCCCTGCCATCGGCGAGACCGATTACGAGTCCCTGCTGCACAGCGGCGACCCGGCGTTTGCCGGCATCTGGCCAGCCGACGAATGGACACCGATTGCGCTGAACTACACCTCGGGCACCACCGGCGACCCCAAGGGAGTGGTGCCCAGCCATCGCGGCACCTACATCATGAGTCTGACGCAGATGACGGACTGGGCCTTGCCGCGCTCACCGACCTACCTGTGGACATTGCCGATGTTCCATGCCAATGGCTGGTGTTTCACCTGGGCCATTACGGCGGCGGCGGGCACACATGTCTGTCTGCGCAAGGTGACGGCGGCCAACATCCTGCGCATGATTGCCGAACATGGTGTTGACCATTTCTGTGCCGCACCCATTGTCCTGGCAGGCCTTGCCAACCTGCCTGCCAGCGAGCGTGTTGCCCTGCCGCGTCGGGTGCGAGTGCTGACGGCCGGCTCGCCGCCTCCAGCGGCGGTGCTTGAAGCAGTGGCAGCCATGGGATTCGAGCTTGACCATGTGTTTGGCATCACGGAAATCTCGGGCACATCGGTCAGCTGCGCCTGGCAGCCGGAATGGAACGATGTGCCAGCCAGCGAAAAAGCCCGTCTGCAGGCACGCCAGGGTGTGCGGGCCGCACTGCTGGAAGGGCTGTGTGTGGCCGATCCGTCAAGCCTCCAGCCGGTGGCAGCCAATGGCCATGACAGCGGTGAAATACTGGTTCGCGGCAACATCGTCATGATGGGTTACCTGAAAAACCCGCAGGCCACGGCTGCGGCCTTTGCGGGTGGCTGGTTTCATACAGGTGACGTGGCAGTGCTGCACCCGGACGGTTACCTGCAGATCACGGACCGATCAAAGGACGTCATCATCTCGGGCGGCGAAAACATCTCCTCTGTGGAAGTCGAAGACATCCTGCATCGCCACCCCGGTGTGCTGCATGCAGCGGTGGTGGCCCAGCCCGATGACAAGTGGGGCGAAGTGCCCTGCGCCTTTGTCGAAAAGAAGGCCCATGCCGGATCACTGGAAGAAGCCGAGCTGATCGCATTCTGCCGCGACGCGCTGGCCCATTTCAAGTGCCCGCGTCGCATCATCTTCACGGAACTTCCCAAAACCGCCACTGGCAAGATACAGAAATTCCGCCTGCGGGAAATTGCCGGTAGCCGTGAGGCAATCACCAGCTTGGCTGAAACCGCCAGGACATGACGAGGTCTAAGGGAGGCGGAAATGCCAAATATCCCGTTTGTGGCGGCACTGACGGGCGCATTGCTGCGTTGTTCCTCGGCTGTAGTGGCTTGCCACACGGCGCTCCGAACGCCTTGCACTGCATCCCGCCAGCACCCCC
>JAZKIK010000611.1:0-1845 GCA_040384925.1 Pseudomonadota bacterium
GCCTCACGCATCAGGGGATGCTCATCTATAACAAATATGCTCATGAACTCGGGTGCGATCAGTGCTTGTGTAAAAAGCAAGCATAACCGTTCAATGTCAACTTGCACCCCCTACAAATGTCCTGAGAGCGGTATTTTTTGACATTTTTTAAGCGTCGCAGCAACAGTATTAGTTGCTTCTTACAAAACTAATCATTTTTCAGTAGTCTTGTATACATCTTGTAATACTTAGTCACAGACTGGATACCTGCACCGTGCTACAGCGCTTTTTTTTCAGCTTTTTGCGTCTGCCAATTGTTGCAGTGCCGCAACGACTTCATGGCGGCTGACGTCTGGAAGTTGCTGCAATTTTTCTGCCAGCTGCTCCAGAGCTGTATTTGCCTGCTGTTGCAGGGATGCAATTGCCAAAGCGGCTTCTTTGGGTACGCTGAAACCCAGGCTTTGCAGCAGCAGCCTGCCTTCGGCGTCCAACAGTTTGAAGTAGAACTGGCCATCGGCTTCGCGGTATTGTTTAAAGCTGGGCAGGGCTGATCTGGCGGCTTTTTGTTTGCTGGCCGGTGCTGTGGGGGCGGCCAGGCGACGCAGGCCCACTGCTTCGCGCAGTTCACGCATCAGCGGTGTGGCCAGGCGGCGGGCCTTGTCGGCACCGGCCTGCAGGATGGTTTCAATTTTTGCCGGGTTGCTGATGAGCGACTGGTAGTTTTCGCGCATGGGGGCAATGTCGCGGTCAATGCGCTCAAACAAGGTGTTTTTTGCATCACCCCAGCTGATGCCGTCGGCATAGGCCTGGCGCAGGCTGGCGGTTTCTTCGTCGCTGGCAAAGGCCTGGTAGATCTGGAACAGGGCAGAGCCGGCGACTTCCTTGGCCTCACCGGGTGCGCGTGAGTCGGTGACGATGCCTGCAATCAGCTTTTTGAGCTGTTCGCGGGAGGCAAACAGCGGGATGGTGTTGTCATAACTTTTGCTCATCTTGCGGCCATCCAGGCCGGGCAGGGTGGCAACCGACTCTTCAATCAATGCTTCGGGCAGCACCAGGTGCTCGCCATACAGGTGGTTGAAGCGCTGGGCAATGTCACGTGCCATTTCAATATGCTGGATCTGATCGCGCCCGACTGGAACCTTGTTGGCCTTGAACATCAAAATATCGGCACCCATCAGCACCGGGTACATAAACAGGCCGGCGCTGATGTCGGCATCGGGGTCATTGCCTGCGGCTTCGTTTTTATCGACTGAAGCCTTGTAGGCATGGGCGCGGTTGAGCACACCCTTGCCGGTCACGCAGGTCAGCAGCCAGGTCAGTTCGGGGATTTCAGGGATGTCTGACTGGCGGTAGAAGGTGACGTGTTCAGGGTCCAGGCCGGCTGCCAGCCAGCTGGCGGCAATTTCGAGGGTGGAGCGTTGTATGCGTTCGGGTTCGTCACATTTGATCAGCGCGTGGTAGTCGGCCAGAAAATAAAAACTGCCGGCATTGGCGCCCAGGCTGGCGGCCACCGATGGGCGGATGGAACCGACATAGTTGCCCAGATGCGGGGTGCCGGTGGTGGTGATGCCGGTCAGAAAACGTTGCGGTGACACGGCTGATGAAGAAGATGCTGAAGTCATAAAAATCTGATTGGCAGTATTTAGCGGAACATGGCCATGAGAGGCGAGGTCAGGGTATTGAGCACCAGGTAACCGAAGGACATCAGCGGTTGAAGCCAGTAAGTGCCCACTATGCCGGCAATGACCAGGCCCATGACGATGAAAAAGCCCCAGGGTTCAATGCGCGCCACCATCTGGGCCTGCTTCCAGGGCAGCAGGCCGACCAGTATGCGCCCGCCATCCAGCGGCGGCAAAGGAAAAAGAT
>JAZKIK010000611.1:1857-2108 GCA_040384925.1 Pseudomonadota bacterium
ACGCCCACATGACCAGATTGACCAGCGCACCGGCTTGCGCCATCTTGATGAAAAACACCTCTTCAACCCCTGCGCCGACCATCAGAACCAGGGCAAACGCCCAGGCAATCGCCTGCACAAAATTTGAAGCCGGCCCGGCCAGCGCAACCCAGATCATGTCGCGTTTGGGGTTGCGCAGATTGCCAAAGTTGACGGGCACCGGTTTGGCGTATCCAAACAGAAAGGCACCCGAGGTTGCAAAATAAAGCAGC
>JAZKIK010000612.1:0-3389 GCA_040384925.1 Pseudomonadota bacterium
CAGCTCATCCCGATTGCACCCCAACGCGACCCCGTATAGACCGTGAACACGTTCTAACGGGTAATCAGCGGTGTGGTGACACGTTTGACCAGCATACCCGCCACGGCCACCGGAATCATCATCATGCCGGCCCGCAATGGTGAATAAGCAAGGCTGACCTGCAAAAGCAAGGGCACCATGAAAGGCATGCACGAGCTGCCCAGCCTTGAGAAAAGATTGCCCAGCAAACCGATGCGCAAGGTGGGAATAAAAAAGAGTGCGGGTGAAAAAAGCGGGTGCTCCTGCCGGGCGGCGCGCAGCCAGTAGGCTGTCAGGCTGGCCATGCCAAACACCATCAGGACCAGCACACTGGCCTGTTTGAGACCCAGGCCGGAAAGACCATCCACCGCCAGTGACACGGCCACCATGCCAAAAGCCAGCAAGAGGTAGCCGCCCAGATCAAACCGCGGCATGCCGGGCCTGGGTTTGTCCTGCATATAAACCATGGTGGCCAAGGCACCCACGGCTCCGACCGGGATATTGATCAGGAACACCCAGTGCCAGGTCGCCACTTCAACCAGCCAGCCGCCCAGCGTCGGGCCAATCAGTGGGCCGACCAGTCCGGGAATTGCAATAAAACTCATGGCCTGAAGAAAACGCTCACGCGGAAAGGCCCGCAGCACGGCCAGCCGGCCCACAGGCAGCAGCAAGGCACCACCCAGGCCCTGCAGCACCCTGGATGCCACCAGCTGGCTCAGGCTGCCCGACAGGGCACAGGCAACCGAACCGGCCACAAACAGGCAAATCGCCGAGACATATACGCGCCGGGTTCCAAAACGGTCGGCAATCCAGCCGGAGGCCGGAATCAGCATCGCCATGGTCAGTGAATAAGCCACCACCACCGACTGCATGCGCAAAGGGCTTTCGCCTATGCTTTGTGCCATCGCGGGCAAGGCGGTGTTGACAATGGTGGCGTCCAGCGTCTGCATAAAAAAGCCGATGGCGACCAGCCAGAGCAGAACACGCAGTGATTTTTCTTCGGATTGCATGGCAGAAAATGCGGGCAAGAGCTGTGTGGATGTGGTGGGAGCCCTTTTATGGCGCGCCATGCAAAAAGCCGCTTGTCAGGCGGCTTTTAAAACATTTGGCCGGAGGGCCAATCAGTGCAAACTCAGGCGGAAAAGCTCGAACCACATCCGCAGGTGCTGGTGGCATTGGGGTTTTTGATCACAAACTGGGCACCTTCAAGGTCGTCCTTGTAATCAATCTCGGCACCCACCAGATACTGGTAGCTCATCGCATCAATCAGCAGGGAGACGCCATTTTTGGTCATGGTGGTGTCGTCTTCATTGGTGATTTCGTCAAAAGTGAAACCATACTGGAAGCCCGAGCAGCCACCGCCCTGCACAAAAACACGCAATTTCAGGTCAGGATTGCCTTCTTCGGCAATCAGTTCAGCTACCTTGGAGGCTGCGCTGTCGGTGAAGACAAACGGAGAAGGCATTTCGGTCTGGATGTTTTCGGCTACTGCGCTCATGGGGGAAACTCCGGTTTCAATCCGTTATTCAGGTTGGGTTAGCAATACTACAGTAAATCAATCAACCATACAGCCAGCATGCCTTGGCAGGCAGCAGGCGGCTGTTTTTTGTGCGGACGAAAGGCAGCGCCAGTTTCAGCCGTTATTGGCTGCCAGCTTCAGCATGGGTTTGTCGTCTTCGTCCTGATTGGTCGGGCGCAACTGGCCGGTAATCACGGCACCCTGATGCATTTCAAGCGCCTTGTACGCCACATCACCTTCAATTTTGGCCTTGGGTTGCAACTCCAGCAGTTCGGACGCGTGAACCGGGCCGGAGACACGGCCATTGATGATGACGTGATCAGCATGAATGCGGCCCTTGACGTTGGCTGACTCGCTGATGACCAGCAGGCTGTAGCTGCCTTCGTTGGCATAAATGTCGCCACACACCTCACCGTCTATACGCAGTCCGTCGGTGAACTTCAGGTTGCCCTCAATCAGTGTGCCTTGCGCAATCAGACTTTTGATGGGCGGTTGTTTTTTTTTGCCAAACATAAAAATTCTCCAATAAATTCGGGAACAGTAAAGACATCAAAACCTGAAAGTCTGCACCGAACGAATTGCAGCACCTTCAATCACTTTGGCCGTCACGGTTTTTACCACGGCCTGGGGTGGCAAGTCGAGCACACCTTCAATCCGCCGGTATTGCTTGAACTGCAAGACCTGCGCCCCGCCAGGCAGGTTGATCATCCAGGGTTTGCCAGCCAGGCTTCCTTCAATCGCCAGATCAAGCTTGCCATTGAAGTCGGGCGCGTTTTTTACCGGCTGGATCACCAGCACCTGCCATTTGAGCTGGGTTTCAGACAGCAGTTCGGCCTGCAGGCTGCGAATGGAAATGCCATCAGAACCACCAGCGGGCAACAATTTCTCAAAAAAGCCCAGGTCATCACGCAGGGCGCGGTTGTCGGATTCAAGCTGTTTGAGCTGTGCGGCCATTTTTTCCTGCGCCGATTTTTCAGCCGTCAGCAGGCTGCCCGAGGTGTTGGCAATGGTCTGTGCCTTGTCGCGGTCGGAGCGCAGCACACTGACTTCTTCGCGCAGCAGCCGCAGTTCGTCCTTGGAGCTGGTGTCCAGCCCGGCAATGCCTTTGCCAAACTCAAAGGCCCAGAGGGCGATGGCGGCAGAAAAACCCAGCATCAGGGCACCCAGTATCCAGCGCAAGGGCCAGGGCATGGCACTGCGCACGGCCATGCGTGGCGAGCTGATGGTGAGGCGGCGGCGAAACAGGCGGAATTTCAAAACAGGTTTTTACTTTGGGTTTGACGGGGAGAGCAATTGTGCCTCCACTGTGTAAACACCTAAAAACGACGGCCAAAAAAAAGCCGCCAGGCAAACCATGGCGGCTTTTTTGCACTGCAGCACAAGGCTGCAGGCAGGCGGATTAACGCTTGCTGAACTGCTTGCGACGGCGAGCTGAACGGAAACCGACTTTTTTACGTTCGACTTCACGTGCATCACGGGTTACAAAACCAGCCTGGCTCAAGGCCGGCTTGAGGGATGCGTCATAGTCAATCAGCGCACGGGTAATGCCGTGGCGAACTGCACCAGCCTGGCCGGACTCACCGCCGCCATGAACGTTGACCATGATGTCAAACGTTTCGACGTGGTTTGTCAGAAACAGGGGTTGACGGCAGATCATGATGGAGGTCTGGCGACCAAAGAACACCTGGATGTCCCTGTCATTGACCGTGATCTTGCCGGTGCCTTTTTTGATGAACACACGGGCGACGCTTGATTTGCGACGGCCGGTGCCGTTGTTCCATTCACCAATCATCAATAGCTCCTTAGATGTCCAGCACTTTAGGCTGTTGGGCGGTATGCGGATGCTCTGCAC
>JAZKIK010000613.1:0-3823 GCA_040384925.1 Pseudomonadota bacterium
CCCATTTTTGCGGGTCGTGGGCAATCAGGTCAAAAGCAGCCAGCACCGCGGCACGAAATGCTTTTGCAGCGCTAGGGCTTCGGGTTTTATACCACTCATATGATTGCGCCAACTCATCTTTGGCGGCGCTGGAAACAACAAGGACAAAAGTCATTCCAGCGTGTCGAACCAGCTTTTGAACTCGGCAAGGGGAATGGCTTGTGTTTTTCCAGAACTGATGTCAAGGTTGCGCTGCCTGGCCTCCAGCACCCAGGATGCCGTGACGTCTTCATTGGACAAACCATCGTTTTGCAGGCTGTCCAGCAGCGACAGTGCAATCAGCGAGCGCTCTTCGGCGGGTAGCGCCAAGGCTTCAAGCAAAACGTGGTCAGTGCGGGCGTTCATAAAACCAGTCTAGCAGTTTGCCTTGCAGTATCAATACGTCCCAGGCAACAAAATCCCCTTGTCCACCGTCTTGATGTCCGTCCGCCCACAAAACGCCATCGTCAAATCAAGCTCCTTGTGAATGATTTGCAGCGCCCTGGTCACGCCTTCCTCACCCATGGCACCCAGTGCGTAGAGCATGGCGCGGCCTATGTAAGTGCCCTTGGCACCCAGTGCGGTGGCTTTCAGCACGTCCTGGCCCGAGCGGATGCCGCCGTCCATGTGGACTTCAATTCTGCTGCCGACGGCATCGACAATTGCGGGCAAGGCCGAGATGGACGAAGGTGCACCGTCAAGCTGGCGGCCGCCGTGGTTGGACACGATCAGTGCGTCGGCACCCGAGCTGGCTGCAAATTGCGCATCTTCAACGTCCTGTATGCCTTTGAGTATGAGTTTGCCGCCCCAGCGGTTCTTGACCCATTCCACATCGGCCCACGACAGGCCAGGGTCAAACTGTTTGGCCGTCCATTCGCTGAGCGAACCCATGTTCTCAACCCCCTTGACGTGGCCAAAGATGTTGCCGAACTGGCGCCGCTGTGTGCCCAGCATGCCCAGGCACCAGCGCGGTTTGGTGGCCAGATTGATGAGGTTGGCCAGCGTTGGTTTGGGCGGTGTTGACAGGCCATTGCGCAAGTCCTTGTGGCGCTGGCCAAGAATCTGCAAATCCAGCGTCAGCACCAGCGCCGAGCAGCCAGCCGCCTTGGCCCGGTCAATCAGGCGTGCTGAAAAGTCGCGGTCACGCATCAGGTACAGCTGAAACCAGAAGGGGTGGTTGCCGGTTTCCTGGGCCACGTCTTCAATCGAGCAGATGCTCATGGTCGACAGCGTGAAAGGAATGCCAAATTTTTTGGCCGCCCGCGCTGCCTTGATTTCACCATCGGCATGCTGCATGCCCGTCATGCCGGTAGGCGCAATCGCCACCGGCATGGCCACGTCCTGGCCAATCATCTGGGTACGGGTGCTGCGGCCTTCCATGTTCAGCGCGACACGCTGGCGCAGCAATATTTTTTTGAAATCAGCCTCATT
Source organism: Pseudomonadota bacterium (assembly GCA_040384925.1). Classification (GTDB taxonomy): domain Bacteria; phylum Pseudomonadota; class Gammaproteobacteria; order Burkholderiales; family Burkholderiaceae_C; genus Polaromonas. The sequence continues at coordinate 1,450 of JAZKIK010000613.1, forward strand.
GGCGCGGTAAGTGCCTTCCGTCCACGAGCCAGAATCGGCGTAGTCGTAAAACATGCGTGGCACGCGTTTTTGGGCGAGGACCCGCAGGTCTTCGATGTGGGTGATGACTGTCATGACTTGTCTCCTTGGGATATGCGTCATGGTAGTAGCCTCTTCCAAAGGCTGGCGTGAATACTGGTGTGGTCCGATTGAAATTATTTTGATGCCGGCGCGGCTCCTTTGACCCCAGCACCACGCACTTCCAGCCGGATTTCATCCAGGACCTTGCCGCGCGCATCGGCAATCTGCACCACATGCCGGCCCGGCCAGGGCAGCCACTGCGCCTGTGGGCCACGCGCAAACTCCTTGCCGTCCAGCAGCCAGCGTGTGTTTGAAGCCCTGTTTTTGCCACCCCCGGCGTTCTGGCCTTCAGCGCTGAAACTCACACGTTGCCTGGCAGGTGGAATGTCCGGGTCCAGCGCAATGATGCTGCCATTGGCCGGTGATGTGATGCTGAGGCGTACATCTGGCTCTGCTTTGCTGTCGGGCGAGCCTTTTTGGCCCGTTACACCAGTCAGGCGCGCCTGGTCGTCCATCGAGCTGGCAGCAAAAAGGCTTTGCTCCGTACCTGCAATAAACCATTCGCTGCGGCTGGCTTCAAGCTGCTTGCCAAATTGCGCCGTGGTCTGAACCAGGCCGGTGGGTGCGACGGGTGCGTGGCTGGCTTCGTTTTTATGTAAAAAACCCATCACGCCAGCCCAGATCGGTGCCGCGCCCGTGGTGCCGCTGACATCCCACATGGGCGCACCGCTGGAATTGCCAACCCACACACCCACCGTATAGCGCTGCGAAAAACCAAGCGCCCAGTTGTCGCGCATGTCCTTGCTGGTGCCGGTCTTGACGGCTGTCCAGAAGCGTGTGGCCAGCACGCTGTCAGTGCCAAAAGTGCGGACTCTGGCGAGCGGGTCGGCCATGATGTCGGTGACTATGAAGGCTGCGCGCGGGTCGAGGGCCGCCCTCACCCCAACCCTCTCCCGCTGGCGGGAGAGGGAGCCTGAAGGCGGGGGGGGGCTCCCTCTCCCACTTGTGGGAGAGGGTTGGGGTGAGGGATCTCCGTATTTCACCTCCCCAAAAAGCCCACCATTGGCCAGCGTGCGGTAGGAATTGGTCAGGGCCAGCAGCGACACCTCGCTGCTGCCCAGCGCCAGGCTGTAACCATAATAGTCACCCGACTCCTTCAGCGGCAGGCCCACCGCCTTGAGCTGGCGCTGAAAGGCATCGGGCGACACCATCACCAGCGTACGCACGGCAGGCACATTCAGTGAAGCACCCAGCGCCGTGCGGGCCGACACCAGACCCTTGAACTGATGGTCATAATTTTGCGGAATATACAAACCGCCCGAGGTCTGGATATTGGCAGGTGAATCGTCGAGCAGCGACGCCGCCGTGATGCGTTTTTCGGCAATCGCCTGGGCGTATAAAAACGGCTTCAGGGTGGAGCCGGGCTGGCGCAGCGCCATCACACCATCGACTTCAGCCGCGCCGCTGAGTTCACCCGACGAGCCCACCCAGGCCAGCACCTCACCCGTGCTGTTGTCCAGAACCACAATCGCGCCATCTTCAACATGGCGGCCCCGCAACTCGCGCAACTGCTGATTCAGGGTTTGGGTGGCAAAACGCTGAAGCGGGGCGCGAAGGGTGGACTGTATGGTGCTTGTTTTTGGATTCGGGCCTTGCCCCCGCGCCAACAGCCGCCGCGAAAAATGCGGTGCAATGCCTTCACTTGCCTCAAAAGCCCGGCGCTGCAGTGCCCCGGTGACAAACAGATCCAAGCCGTCGCAATCGACTTTTGCCGGGGCTTGCATGAGTTTTAAAACACTACAAGCCCGCTGCGTGACTTGTGCCACCTTCGCATTAGGCCCCCGCACCAGCGCACTTGCGATTGCCGCCTCACGCTCGTCCAGCCCATGTGCGGCCTTGCCAAACAGCGTGCGGCTCAGCGCATCAATACCCACAAGCTCACCCCGAAAGGGCAGCAGATTCAAGTAAGCCTCCAGAATCTGGTCCTTGCGCCATCGCTGCTCCAGCACCTGGCTGGAAACTGTCTGGCCGATTTTCTGCACCAGGCTACGGCCACCCGCGCCAGGCCTCAAGTCCTCATCCAGCAGGCCTGCCAGTTGCATGCTGATGGTCGAGGCACCACGCGTTCGGGTGTTCCACAAATTACCCCAGGCCGCGCTCGACACCGCCCGCCAGTCCACCCCGCTGTGTTCATAAAAGCGCTTGTCTTCGCTGAGCACCAGTGCGGTACGCAAGGCCGGAGAAACATCCGCCAGTGCCACCCATTGCCCCCGCCGCACCGTCGCATCGGTACGCATGCGCTGGACGATTTCAC
>JAZKIK010000614.1:0-2164 GCA_040384925.1 Pseudomonadota bacterium
TTGCGGTAAAAAAGAAGAAGCACCAGCTCCTGCACCAGCACCGGTTGCTGCTCCTGCACCAGCACCAGCCCCTGTGGCTGCTCCAGCTGCTGACGCTTCTGCTGCTGGCGCTGCAGCCGGTGCCGCTGCAGGCGCTGCCGCTGGTGCAGATGCCGGCGCTGCTGCTGCGGCCGCTGCTGCTGCAAGCGCTGCCAAGAAGTAATTTCTTGCCTGCCCTGGAAAGCCGCCTGATGGCGGCTTTTTTTCGCCTGTGCAATTTTAATAATTGACCAAAGCTAAATCTGCAGCCAGCAAGTGCCGTTTTCCTGGCTGGCTATCACGATATCTTCCGCACCGCAGCACAAGGCTTGTGACATGAGGTTTTGCACCAGCGCAGGTGTGTTGTTCTGCGCACTGAGATGTGCTGCAACAAGATGTTTGAGGCCTTTGTGCATGACGGCAAGCGCAATATCTCCAGCAGCATTGTTTGACAGGTGGCCATAGGCGCCGCCAATGCGTTTTTTCAGAAATGCCGGGTAAACCGATTGCGCCAGCATGTCCGCATCGTGGTTGCATTCAAGCACCAGTGCATCGCAGCCTTGCAATTGTGTGAGGACGTGCGTTGTTGCATGGCCCAGATCAGTCAAAACCCCGAGCTTGACCGAGCCGTCAGTGCAGCTTAATTGCAGGGGTTCGCGTGCATCGTGCGGCACCGTAAAGGGCTGGAGCAACAGGCCTCCCAGCGTGAGGGTTTCACCATCACGCGCCATGTTAAGCAAACCATCAAAGTCCGGTTCGCCAATCGCCATGTATGTACCACGACTCATCCATACAGGAATACGGTAGCGCAGACTGAGCGAACGGGCGCAGCCAATGTGGTCGCCGTGCTCATGGGTAATAAAAATTGCATGGATGTCATTGGGCTGGAGGCCTGCCTGGGCGAGCCTGATCTGCAACTGCTTCAGGCCCAGTCCACAATCAATCAACAGCCGGAAGGGCAGCAGGCCCAATGCCTCGACCAGGGTAGCGTTGCCTGCGCTGCCGCTGCCCAGGCTTTTGAATCTCAGCACAGACGTCTGGCTACTGAATGGCTGTACAGCACAAGCGCCGTTCTATCTGCGCCTGATGCAGGCTTATCTGAGGTCGTCAGCCAGAACCTTGACGATGCGCTGGGCATTTGCCGAGGTGTCGACCACGCCCTGTTGGTTCAGGATGGACACCGTAGTCAGCTCGGCCTGGCTCTTGACACTGACGCGGTATTTCAAGGGCGCTGTTGCCGCTGATGAGCCGCTGAACAGTTTGCTGAAAAAGCCTTGTTCGGTCTTGTCGGATGAAGGGTCTACATACCGTACAAAATAGGTACCTTGTGTGCGGTCGCGGTCTTCAACCGTAAAGCCTGTGCGATCCAGTGCCAGGCCGACACGACGCCAGGCGCGGTCAAAACCTTCGTCAATCTGCACCACGGGTGCGCCGTTGACGTTAGCCACGCGTGAGCTTGATTTGCCGGTTGCTGTGGCGATCAGGGCTTTGGACTGTTCCTGGGTTACACCCAGCCTGACCATCAGGCGGCGCAGAAATTCTGCTTCCAGTTCCGGATCTGATTCGCGCGGCTGCCAGATCGTGCCGTCACCAGCTTTGCCGGCGGTGCCGCCGGTTCCAGTGACCACTTCAACCAGGCCGCGGTGGCTGATGTAAATTTCAGTGCCACCAGTGGCGTTGCGTTCCAGACGGGTACGGAACTTGTCTCGTTCACCTGTGGAATAAAGGCCGTCAAAAACCTTGCCAATCGTTTCGCGGATGATGTCCTGCGGCAGTTTGGCACGATTCTCTGCAAAATCGGTTTCCATGATGCCAAGGTTTTCCTGGTCGAGTGACAGCAAAAAGCCACTTTCCAACCAGAAGTCGCGCACCGGGCTCCAGAGTTTGTCTGCCGGGCGGTTGACGACCAGCCAGCGCTGGTTGCCAGCACGTTCAATGCGTACATCACCCACGGTGGTGGCTGCAGTGGGAACTGACTGGGTGACCTGGCCTACCTGAAAGCCGCTGGCAGTCACTGTCGAGCCAGGCACAACATAACGGGTCTCCTTTGACAGCTGTGTCAGATCCGGAGGAATGTCCAGACCAGGGGCCGTTTTGCCGCTGGTTTTGTAGTCAATTTTTTCGCCCTGAAGCAGATCACCCACGC
>JAZKIK010000615.1:0-4937 GCA_040384925.1 Pseudomonadota bacterium
TTTTAAAAATGAGGGTGAAAAGGACGGAGAAACTGGTGTCAATTTCTGCACGGAATGGCCGGGCCGGGTTGCCCACTTATGGTCGGCTAACAGGTCGGGATTTACCCTCATTTTACTGATTCAGACCTTACGCCTCTTTAACTCGCACTGTTTTGGCGTTAAATTTCATCCGTTGGCCAATCGTCTCCAAACAAGTTGGACGTCGCGAGGAAGCAACGCAGCAGGGGTTTCAACACCATCCGGTGTGTACCAGACAAGCGGCGTTGCCACCCCTTCCAAGCGAAAACAACTCTGGAGATACACATATGGCAGGTATGACGGATAACTCGGCGCTTTATCTGGCGCTGGTCTGTGGGCTGATTGCAGTGGCTTATGGCATCTGGGCACGCAGCTGGATTCTTTCCCAGGACGCAGGTAACGCGCGCATGCAGGAGATTGCAGCTGCGATTCAAACCGGGGCCGCCGCCTATCTGGCCCGGCAATACAAAACCATTGCCATCGTCGGTGTCATTCTGGCTGTGTTGATCGGCCTTTTTCTGGACGGCAAAACCGCCATCGGTTTTGTGGTTGGTGCGGTGCTTTCAGGTGCGTGCGGTTTTATCGGCATGAATGTGTCGGTGCGGGCCAATGTTCGAACCGCGCAGGCCGCGACCCGAGGCATTGGTCCCGCGCTGGACGTGGCCTTCAGGGGTGGTGCCATCACTGGCATGCTGGTCGTGGGTCTGGGTTTGCTGGGTGTGACTGGTTTTTACTGGTTTCTGGTCGGCAATGGCAACTACACACCTGACATCAAACTGGCCAATCTGCTGAACCCGCTGATTGGTTTTGCGTTCGGTTCGTCCCTGATATCGATTTTCGCGCGCCTGGGCGGCGGCATTTTTACCAAAGGTGCCGACGTGGGTGCCGACCTGGTCGGCAAGGTTGAAGCCGGCATCCCCGAAGACGACCCGCGCAATCCGGCAGTGATTGCCGACAACGTGGGTGACAACGTGGGTGACTGCGCAGGCATGGCAGCTGACCTGTTTGAAACCTACGCCGTGACCCTGATTGCCACCATGGTGCTGGGCGCACTGCTGGTGGGTGCAGCGCCTGTCAGCGCGGTGTTGTATCCGCTGGCGCTGGGTGCGGTGTCGATTGTGGCTTCCATCATTGGCTGCTTTTTTGTCAAGGCCTCACCAGGCATGAAAAACGTCATGCCCGCGCTGTACAAGGGGCTGGCGATTGCCGGTGTGCTGTCTTTGATTGCTTTTTACTTCGTCACGATGTGGCTGATGCCTGACAACGCGATTTCTGCCAGCGGCAGCCAGATGAAACTGTTTGGTGCCTGTGCGGTTGGCCTGGTGTTGACCGCGGCACTGGTCTGGGTCACCGAATACTACACCGGCACGCAATACGCCCCGGTCAAACACATTGCCCAGGCTTCAACCACCGGCCATGGCACCAACATCATCGCCGGGCTGGGTGTGTCCATGCGTTCAACCGCCTGGCCTGTGGTGTTTGTGTGTATTGCAATTCTGGTTTCGTACAAACTGGCAGGCCTCTTTGGCATTGCGATTGCCGCAACCTCGATGCTGAGCATGGCCGGCATTGTGGTGGCGCTGGACGCCTACGGCCCGATTACCGACAACGCTGGCGGTATTGCTGAAATGGCTGAGTTGCCATCTTCGGTGCGCGATGTGACCGACCCGCTGGACGCTGTGGGCAACACCACCAAGGCCGTGACCAAAGGTTACGCCATTGGCTCGGCCGGGCTGGCTGCGCTGGTGCTGTTTGCCGACTACACCCACAAGCTCGAAAGTTATGGCCGCGCCATCAGTTTTGACCTGAGTGACCCGATGGTCATCGTTGGCCTCTTCATTGGCGGGCTGATTCCCTACCTGTTTGGCGCGATGGCGATGGAGGCTGTGGGCCGCGCCGCTGGCTCGGTGGTCGTTGAAGTGCGGCGCCAGTTTGCTGATGGCCAGATCATGGCCGGCCAGCGCAAGCCCGACTACAGCGCCGCTGTTGACATGCTGACCACCTCGGCAATCAAGGAAATGATCATTCCATCCCTGCTGCCGGTCATCGTGCCGGTGCTGGTCGGTTTGCTGCTCGGCCCCAAGGCACTCGGCGGGTTGCTGATGGGCACCATCGTTACCGGCCTGTTTGTGGCAATTTCAATGTGCACCGGCGGTGGTGCCTGGGACAATGCCAAAAAATACATTGAAGACGGCCACCACGGCGGCAAGGGCTCCGAAGCCCACAAGGCAGCCGTGACAGGCGACACAGTTGGCGACCCCTACAAAGACACCGCTGGCCCGGCCATCAACCCGCTGATCAAGATCATCAACATTGTTGCCTTGCTGATCGTGCCGCTGGTGGTGAAGTTTCATGGTGGCGAGGCAGTGGCGGCCCCGGCCAATACGGTCATTGCCCCCGCAGTCATCAGCGTCCCAGCCAGCACCACGATGGCACCTGCCATGCCAGCGCCTGCCCCCAAACAGGCAGCAGATGCAGCAGCAACACCAACACCAGCGCCCGCTTCGGCTGCCAAGTGAAAAGCCGGCAAAAAGAGCAGTCCAGACCGGCTTAGGGCTGTCTGAACGCCTGGCTCTTCAGCCAGACCATTCCAGCCCGCCTTGGCGGGCTTTTTTCATTACCATGCTGCCGTTTCCAGCTTGAATTGTTATCGCAAAGATAGTCTCCTGTACCCGGCAGATATACGCAAAAGCCAATTTCATTCAAAAATCGCACACTGCCACGGTCAATTCCGGAATTCAGCACAATAAGCCCATGCAACTCAACTACATCGCCAACGCTTCTGTCGCCTCGTCTTCAGGCAAAACCATTCCTGTCATTGACCCCTCCGATGGTCAGGTTTTCGACGAAATCCAGCGCAGCAATGCAGCTGATATCGACAACGCCGTCCACGCAGCCCGTGAATGTCTTGACCTGGTCTGGCACCGTGTCAGTGCGGCCGAGCGTGGCCGTCTGCTCATGAAACTGTCAAACAAAGTTGCGCAGCACGCGGATGAACTGGCGCTGCTAGAGCAGCGCGACTGCGGCAAACCCGTCAAACAGGCCCGGGCCGATGCAACAGCGCTGGTGCGTTATTTCGAGTTTTATGCCGGTGCCTGCGACAAACTGCATGGCGAAACCATTCCTTACCAGGATGGGTACAGTGTGATGACCTGGCGCGAGCCGCATGGTGTGACCGGCCACATCATTCCGTGGAACTACCCTATGCAGATTTTTGGCCGCAGTGTGGGCGGTGCGCTGGCTGCCGGCAACGTTTGCGTGGTCAAACCCGCGGAAGATGCCTGCCTGTCATTGATACGGGTGGCGCAGTTGGCAGCAGAGGTCGGGTTTCCGGCAGGTGCCATCAATATCGTGACGGGTTACGGCCATGAAGTGGGTGACGCGCTGGCCCGCCACAAGGGAATTGACCATATCAGTTTTACCGGCAGCCCCAGCATAGGCACGCTGATCCAGCAGGTCGCAGCAGAGCGCCACTGCCCCGTCACGCTGGAACTGGGCGGCAAAAGCCCACAAATCGTGTTTGCCGATGCTGACCTGGACGCTGCCATCCCAACCATCATCAACGCCATTGTGCAAAATGCTGGCCAGACCTGCTCGGCTGGTTCGCGCCTGCTGATCGAACAGAGTATTTACGAACAACTGCTGGAGCGACTCGGTCAGGCCTTTGAAAACCTGCGCGTCGGCCCGGCGGCGATGGATCTGGATGTCGGCCCGCTGATTCGCCAGACCCAACAGCAGCGTGTGTGGGATTTTTTAAGCGATGCACAGGTTGACAACATCCCCATGGTGGCCCAGGGCCAGATTGTTGACGAAGCGCCAGACACCGGTTTTTACCAGGCCCCTACCCTGCTGCGCGATGTACCAGTCATGCACCGCCTGGCGCAGGAAGAGGTTTTTGGCCCGGTGTTGTGCGCCATGAGTTTCAAAAACGAAGACCACGCAGTGGAGCTGGCAAACGCCACCCAGTTTGGCTTGGTCGCAGGCATCTGGACACGTGATGGTGCCAGGCAGTTCCGCATGGCAAAACGCGTCAAAAGCGGTCAGGTGTTCATCAACAACTATGGCGCAGGCGGTGGTGTGGAACTACCGTTTGGCGGGGTGAAGTCTTCAGGTTATGGGCGCGAGAAGGGCTTTGAGGCGCTCTATGGCTTCACCACCCTCAAAACAGTGGCCATCCGCCACGGTTGAAAAGGTTGAAATTTCAGCCCAGCGCCGTGTCGAGCACCATCATCAGCACAAAACCGGTCATCAACCCACCCGTTGCAAACGACTCATGGCCTTTGCGGTGGGATTCGGGAATGATCTCGTGGCTGATGACAAACAACATGGCGCCAGCTGCAAAACCCAGGCCCCAGGGCAGCATTGCTGCTGAATAAGCAACGATGGCTGCGCCCAGCACGGCACCCAGCGGCTCGACCAGGCCAGTTGCCATGCCCAGCAGCACGGCAAATCCCCGGCGGTAACCCACGGCCAGCAGGGCCACGGCCACGACAAGGCCCTCGGGCACGTCCTGAATGGCAATGCCGGTGGCCAGCGCCGCTGCGCGCATCGCGTCATTGCCAGCATAAGCCACACCGATGGCCAGGCCTTCAGGCAGGTTGTGCAGCGCAATCGCAAATACAAAAAGCCAGGTGCGGCGCAGCTTGTGGGCTGAATGGCCTTCCCTGCCCTTGATGAAATGTTCGTGCGGCAGCAGACGGTCGATGCTCAGCAGGGCAAGTCCACCCAACAAGATGGCGCTGCCGACAATGCCGCCAGCGGCCCACGGACTGCCACCGAAAGCGCCGCTCGCCTTTGCGGCCTGCAAGCCCGGAATCACCAGAGAAAACGCGCTGGCAGCCAGCATCACCCCGGCACCAAAACCAAACAGCGTGTCCTGCACACGGTCCGACAGGCGCTGCGAGAACAGCACCGGCAGC
>JAZKIK010000615.1:4947-6334 GCA_040384925.1 Pseudomonadota bacterium
CCGTCGCCAGCGCCGCCACCGAGCCACCGATAAAGGCGCTCAGCACCACCGGGTCGCTTTTCACAAATTGCCAGAACTGCCCTGCCAGCACCGCCGCACCACAGAGCACGATGGCCAGCCCTGACCATAACCGCAATGCGCGGGGGCGTTCAATCATGATGGGGGAATGATCTTGCATTTGGTATTCGTTCAGAAAAATAAGCCCATTGCGTCGGTGTGCAATTTCTGATTGCCGCTTCGCCACGCCTGGATGCGCTGGCAGATCATGCTTTTCCGCTCGCTCAGGCTAGCCCGGCACTGTGCCGTGAGGGCGGGAACTGCGGCAAAATACATGTCCATGCGGGCTCCTTTTTTGAACCCTTTGCGTTAATGGAGCACTGGCGCACATCAAGGTGGGTCTGCGTATTCTATTATACAAATGATAATCATTCGCATTTGAAATGTCAAGTCAGAACTTTTGCAGAGTGCTGCACGCAGCCCGGAGCGCTGATGGCCCTACACTGCAATCGCCACGATCCCCACGGAAAAGGCCCCCGCTTTCTTTTGACTGATCAATTTATAAAAATGGAGACTTCCTGCATGCGCGTCAAAAATAAATCCATCATCGTCACCGGCTCAGGCGGCGGTATTGGTGAAGGCATTGCCAGAAGACTGGCGGCTGAGGGGGCATTGGTCATCGTCAATGACATCAACCTTGAGCTGGGTGAAAAAGTGGTGGCAGCCATCGTCAAGGCGGGTGGAACGGCTACGTTTTTTGCAGCGGACGTGACGAAATCCGACGAAGTCAAGGCCCTTGTTGCAGCAGCTGTCGAGCGTTACGGCAAACTTGACGTAATGGTCAACAATGCCGGCTGGACACACCGCAACCAGCCCGCACTGGACGTCAGCGAAGACGATTTTGACAAGTGTTATGCCATCAACGTCAAAAGCATTTACCTCGCCACGATTCATGCCACGCCAGTTTTCAGGGCCAACGGTGGCGGCAGTTTTATCAATATTGCCTCAACAGCTGGCGTGCGCCCCCGGCCGGGGCTGACCTGGTACAACGGCTCCAAGGGGGCAGTGATCACTACCTCAAAATCTCTTGCGGCCGAGTTGGGCCCAGACAATATACGAGTCAACTGCATCAACCCGGTGTTTAATCCCGACACCGGCTTGTCTGCTGATTTTGCCGGTGGCCCGCTGGATGAAGAACGAAAAGCCAAATTCCGCGCCAGCATCCCGCTGGGCCGGTTTTCAACTGCACTCGATGTTGCCAATGCCGCTCTGTATCTGGCCAGTGACGAGGCAGACTTTATCAGCGGTGTTTGTATTGAGGTGGACGGCGCACGTTGTGTGTAGAAAGGCCCCCACGGTCGTTCACTTCGTGTAACTCCCTGCCCCCGAG
>JAZKIK010000616.1:0-1937 GCA_040384925.1 Pseudomonadota bacterium
CGCATGCAGGCCCAGAGTGCAAACGCCTTGGCTGTGGCGAAATGGCTTGAAACCCAGCCAGGTGTTGCACGGGTTTATTACCCTGGTCTGGCATCACATCCGCAGCACGATCTGGCCATGCGCCAGCAGTCAGGGCAGGGCGGTGCGGTGCTCTCGTTTGACTTGTGTGGTGATGACGCTGAGACGGCACGTGCCAACGCTTTTCATGTGATCAACAGTACACGCGTGCTCAGTATTGCCACCAATCTGGGCGACACCAAAACCATCATCAGCCACCCTGGCACTACATCGCATGGGCGTTTGACTGAAGTGCAGCGGCAAGCTGCAGGTATCAGCCAAGGCCTGATTCGCCTGGCGGTCGGGCTGGATCATATTGAAGACATCAAGGCAGACCTTTCGCGTGGTCTGGAAAGTTTGAAATGACAATAAAAACACGGACGCGCTTTGCGCCATCGCCTACGGGTTTTATCCACCTCGGCAATATCCGCTCGGCACTTTATCCCTGGGCCTTTTCCCGTGCCACCGGTGGCGACTTCATCCTGCGTATTGAAGACACCGATGTCGAGCGCTCCAGCCAGCAGGCTGTTGATGTGATCATTGAAGGCATGAGCTGGCTCGGTCTGGACTACGACGAAGGTCCGTTCTACCAGATGCAGCGTATGGATCGTTACAAGGCAGTTCTGGCGCAGATGGTCGCTGACGGACTGGTCTATCCCTGTTACATGAGTGTGGAAGAGCTCGATGCCTTGCGTGAAAAGCAGATGGCTGCCAAGGAAAAACCGCGTTATGACGGGACCTGGCGGCCCGCACCCGGCAAGACCCTGCCACCAGTGCCCGCAGGCGTGCAGCCGGTGCTGCGCTTCATGAACCCGCAGGGCGGCAGTGTGGTGTGGGACGACAAGGTCAAGGGCCGCATCGAGATCAGCAACGACGAGCTTGACGACCTGGTGATTGCCCGGCCCGATGGAACACCGACCTACAATTTTTGTGTGGTCGTCGATGACATCGACATGGGCATGACGCATGTGATTCGTGGTGACGACCACGTCAACAACACACCACGCCAGATCAATATCTTTCGCGCGCTTGGCAAGGACGTGCCTGTGTATGCACATTTGCCCACGGTGCTCAATGAGCAGGGCGAAAAGATGAGCAAACGCAACGGTGCCAAGCCGGTGACGCAATACGCTGCTGAAGGTTATCTGCCGGACGCCATGGTCAACTATCTGGCACGCCTGGGCTGGAGCCATGGTGATGACGAAATCTTCAGCCGCGAGCAATTCCTGCAGTGGTTCAACCTGGATCATCTGGGTAAAAGTGCGGCCCAGTTTGATGAAGCCAAACTGCGCTGGGTCAACGCCCAGCACATAAAAACCACGGCCGATGAAAAGCTTGCCGAACTGGTTCAGCCATTTCTTCAGGCAGCAGATGTCACAGAGCTTGATGCCGCACGCGCTGTACGTGGCTGCGGTCTGTTCAAGGACCGTTGCAGCACACTGGTGGAACTGGCTGGCTGGCTCAAACTGCTGGTCACTGCAGCACAGCCAAAAGCAGAGGATGTGGCTACGCATGTCACTGAAGCCATCAAACCTGCGCTTGCCAAACTGGCTGATGCACTGGCAGTCTGCGAGTGGAACAAGCCAGCCATTGCAGCCGCCATCAAACAGGTGCTTGCAGCCACCGGGCTGAAGATGCCGCAGCTGGCCATGCCTGTGCGGGTGGTGGTTCTGGGAACACCGCAGACGCCATCACTCGATGCGATTCTTGAGCTGATGAAACAAGAAGATGTGCTTAATCGTTTGAAAGTTTGAAAACACCTTAATTTCCGCGCTATAATTTAAAGCTCGACGGATGATAAGAAATTAAAGTCTTAAAGTCCCAAGGGGGTATAGCTCAGCTGGGAGAGCGCTTGCATGGCATGCAAGAGGTCATCGGTT
>JAZKIK010000617.1:0-8928 GCA_040384925.1 Pseudomonadota bacterium
GCTCTTTGGCGATTTTCATGATCTTGCGGATCTTGTCTTCAGGAATCTCCATCTTTTCAGCCAGAACGCTGGCGTCTGGCTCAAAGCCAAACTCCTGCAAATGCTGGCGCGACAGGCGGTTCATCTTGTTGATCGTCTCGATCATGTGGACCGGGATGCGGATGGTGCGGGCCTGGTCGGCAATCGAGCGCGTAATCGCCTGGCGAATCCACCAGGTGGCGTAGGTCGAGAATTTGTAGCCGCGGCGGTATTCAAACTTGTCCACGGCTTTCATCAGGCCGATATTGCCTTCCTGAATCAGATCGAGGAACTGCAAACCGCGGTTGGTGTACTTTTTCGCAATCGAGATCACCAGGCGCAAATTGGCCTCGATCATCTCTTTTTTGGCGTCACGCGAGTTGGACTCGCCTTCGTTCATGCGTTTGTTGATGTCCTTCAGGTGCAAAAGCGGCACCACCACCTTGGCCTGCAGTTCGCCCAGCTTGGTCTGCAGTTCCTGAATCGGTGGAATATTGCGCGCCATCACGACTGACCAGGGTTTGCCTGCAGCCACCTGTTTTTCAACCCATTTCAGGTTCAACAGATTGGGCGGAAAGTCCTTGATGAAGGTCTCTTGCGGCATTCCGCATTTTTCAACAATGATCTTGCGCAGTTCGCGTTCTTTTTTGCGAACGTCCAGCACCTGACCGCGCAGCAAATCGCACAGCTTTTCAATCGACTTGGCGGTGAAACGAATCGTCATCAGCTCGTCACTGAGGGCTTTTTGTGCCTTCATGTAAGTCGGTGTGCCGTAGCCTTCTTTTTCATAGGTCTTGTGAACCTGGTCGTGATGCTCGGCAATCTTGTCAAAGCGGCTCAGGGCTTCTTTTTTCAGCTCTTCCAGCTTTTTGGTCAGCGCCTTGGAGCCTCCCTTGCCGTCGTCATCGTCTTCTTCGTCGAACTCGTCAAAGTCTTCTTCGGCAACGTAATCGTCGGCTTCATTGGCAATTGTGAAACCGTCCACCACGGTTGAGATCACGACCTTGCCTTCACGGATGTCTTCACCAAGACGCAGGATTTCCGCAATCGTGGCCGGGCTTTCCGAGATGGCTTCCATCATCTTCATCAGACCGCCTTCGATGCGTTTGGCGATTTCAATCTCGCCTTCACGCGTCAACAGCTCGACCGTGCCCATTTCACGCATATACATGCGCACCGGGTCGGTGGTGCGGCCAAACTCGCTGTCAACCGTCGACAGCGCGGCTTCGGCGGCTTCTTCAGCTTCCTCTTCGGTGGAACCGGCAGGCGCGTTGGCGGTGATCAGCAGGGTTTCCGCATCGGGCGTCTGTTCGTAAACAGCCACACCCAGGTCATTCAGCGTGATGATGACCGCGTCCAGCGTTTCTGCGTCAATCAGCTTGTCGGGCAGGTGATCGGAAATTTCGCCGTGCGTCAGGTAACCACGGGTTTTGCCGAGCTTGATCAGTGCCTTCAGGCGCATGCGGCGCTTGAGCATGTCTTCTTCAGACAGCACTGTTTCGTCCAGGCCAAATTCTTTCATCAAGGCGCGTTCCTTGGCCTTGCTGATCTTCATGCGCAGGGGCTTGACCTTTTCGGTCGTGGCCGTGCCCGCATCGGCCGCTGCCGGCTCTTCTGCAAATTCGGCTTCAATGTCAGACATGTCCTCGTCATCACCACCGCCCAGCGATACCTTGGGTACAACTGCCTTTGGCTTGCGGCCGCGTTTGGCGCCACCTGTGGCTTCAGCGCCTTCAGGTGCATCAACGGCTGCGCTTTTGGGCGGGCGGCCAGGCTTTTTCTTGGCGGGTGCGGCAGCAGCAAGCAGGGCGTTGGCTGCTTCGATGAGTTTGGCTTGGCTTGACTTTGAGGTCGTCACTGTGATGCTTTCTTCGGAGGCAAATCGATATGGCGGATGCACTGTCATGCCTATCCTGTCGCCAGGGCTCTGGATGCCGGTGCTCTTGTGGATATGGCGGGTTTATTGACTTTTTCAACCAGAAGGGCTTTGCAAAGCGGGTTTGCAAGGCTGCTGGTGCCAACAAACTTTTTCATACACAAAAAAACATCGGCGTTTTATGCCTGACCAGCTGGCGGGCCGGAAAGGCTTCAAAGCACGGGGCGCAAGAACTGCCCAAACCACCTGGGGTTCCGGATGCTCTCCGGAGCTGGCCTGGCGGCTAAATGGACAGTGAGGCAGTAGCTATGCGTGATGGACAAGCTGTTTGGGCGAACATTTGGTGTGCAGTCCTTGCGGGAAGTGGCCATCTTGATGATGAGTTTTCCGTGGGTACGGAAGGCCGGTGCCGGAGGTGTTGCTGTCGCGCTTGTCGCGGGGAAAATCGGATTATACCCTAAGGCCTTGTTTTTAAGCAAGAAAATCCAATTTTATTTTGGTGAACATCTGTTTTTTTTACGCTTGCAAACTTGGCTGCTGACCCATTTGCCCTGAGGCATCGACGGGCTTTCAGGCTTGTTCAGGCCTTCTGTTTCATCAAAAGCTCGCGGTAACGTTTCATGGCTTCAGGGTCAGTCGTGACGCGGGTAACGAGTTCATTGAGTTCGTCCTGTATCTTTTTTCGCATCAGCTGTTTCAGGATGCTGCGGCATTCGTTCCAGTCACCCTGAATGCCTTCAGGGATTTGTGAAATCTGTGCGATGGCGTGGTTTTCATGCGCATGGCCGCGCAGGCCTTCACGTAGCGCCGCCCATGGCTGGGGGCCATGTTCATGCAACTGGCTTTCCAGCCAGGTAAACAGCGGGCCGTGCGGAGCGGGCAGGCCAGACAGCAGTTCATGCTCTTCACTGCCGAGTTTGTCCCAGCTCAGTGGTTCGGTCAGCAGCAGGCGCAACACCACGTCTTCACGCGTGGCTGGCATCAGCCTTCCGGCGGTGCGACGCGGCGGCCGGCTGGCTGACTTTGAATAAGGCGCCGAAGACGAAAACCCGCTTGCCGGCGGTGAAAAATACGGTGCAGCCGCAGGCGCTGCATAGTCTGGAAAATCCGCATATGGCGACTCGTCAGGCAGACCAGCCAGCATTTCATCGGGAACACCAGCATGGTAGTCCGGGAAGTCCTGGCTCTGGTAGTCCTGGTAGCCCTCCATCGGATCTGAAGCCGGTTTCTGGATTGCTTCAGGCTCCTTGCGCCTGTTTTGCGGACGTGTGTTGTTATTGTTTTTATAGTTTGACCGGGCACCGCCCTTGTTGCTTGCCGCTGCCGGTTGCCACAAATCAAGCAGGTCGCGCACATCAATCAATACCCGGTCGGCAATTTCGGCAATCAGCTGGCGTTTTAGGGCACCGTCAGGCAGCAGGTTCCACAGGGGCCGGGCATTGCTGGCCATATGGGCACGGCCTTCAGCCGAGTCCAGGTCGCAGCCCTCGGCAGCCGCTTCAAGCATGAATTTGCTGAGCGGCACGGCCTTGTTGACATAAGCTGCAAAACCGTCTTTGCCATGCTCGCGGATGTAGCTGTCGGGGTCGTGTTCGGCCGGCAGGAACAAAAACTTCACACTGCGCACATCGGTGGCAAAGGGCAGGGCGGCGTCCAGCGCCTTGCGTGCAGCCCGTCGGCCCGCGCCGTCACCGTCAAAACTGAAAACAACTGCATCGGTAAAACGAAACAGCTTTTGCACATGCTCAGCAGTGCAGGCCGTGCCCAAGGTGGCCACTGCATTGGCAAAACCCAGTTGCGCCAGCGCCACCACGTCCATATAACCTTCGGTGACCAGAGCGTAGCCATGTTCCCGCAGGGCGGTGCGGGCTTCAAACAGGCCATACAGCTCACGGCCCTTGCTGAACACCGGGGTTTCTGGCGAGTTGAGGTATTTGGGTTTCTCGTCTCCCAGAACCCGTCCACCAAAACCAATACATTCGCCCTTGACGTTGCGGATTGGAAACATCACCCGGTCGCGAAAGCGGTCATACCGTTTGGCCTCACCCTGGGCATTTTCCTCCCCCGGCTCGCCAGCAATGACCAGGCCACTTTCAACCAGCAGCGGGTCGTTGTAGTCAGCAAAAACGCTGGCCAGGCTGCGCCAGCCTTCGGGTGCGTAACCCAGGCCAAAGGTTTTGGCAATTTCGCCAGACAAACCCCGTCCCTTGAAGTAGGCAATGGCTTTTTCAGACCCGCGCAAGTGCTTGATGTAAGCCTGCCCGGCTTTTTCAAGCACGCTGGTCAAGGTAGCCTGCTGGGCTCTGGCCAGCGCGGCCTTGGCACGGTCTTGCGGCGAGATGTCGTCTTCAGGCACCTGCAGGCCGTACTGCTGGGCCAGGTCCTGCACGGCCTCTATAAAACTCATGCCGGCATGGTCCATCAAAAAGCTGATGGCATTGCCGTTTTTGCCGCAGCCAAAGCAGTGGTAAAACTGCTTGGCCGGGCTGACACTGAAAGACGGCGACTTTTCGCCATGAAAAGGGCAAAGCCCCATGAAGTTGGCGCCGCCTTTTTTAAGCTGAACATAACGCCCGACGATGTCAACCACATCAGCGCGGGCCAGAAGTTCTTGAATGAATGATTGGGGGATGGACATAGTCTGAAAGCGGAACCCTCAATTTGACCACGTTAAAGTTGCAAGGTGTTCCAGGACCGTGAACACCTTCTGAAGCCAATCAACGCGACTGGCCGGCAGTGTCAAGCGCTCAAATGCAGGCATCCCGAGGCCGACTGAAATCCATAATCTTCGTAAAACCTGTCGCAGCAAACGCATGAACACATGAACACACAAAACCAGGTCAAGTATGTGGTCAGCCACCCCGGCGCTTTCGCCTGGCAGGTGATCAAGGGTTTTCGGGCCAACCAGGGCTTGCTGCTGGCCGGCGCGGTAGCTTATTACGCCTTGCTGTCGATTGTTCCACTGATGATTCTGATCGCGATTGCGCTGTCGCATGTGATCGACCAGCGCCAGTTGCTGGAATCGGTAGGGCGTTACGTCGGCTGGCTGGCGCCGGGGCAGTCGCGTTTTATTGTGACCGAGCTGACCAACTTTCTGGACCACCGTGAGCTGATGGGCTGGGTACTGCTGGTGACCATGCTGTTTTTCAGCTCCCTGGCCTTTACCGTGCTGGAAAATGCCATGTCGGTGATCTTTTTGCATCGTGTGGCGATTCGAAGGCGCCACTTCATGGTGTCTGCCGTGCTGCCCTACATCTATATTTTGAGTCTGGGCATCGGGTTTTTTCTGGTGACCGTGGTGTCGGGAGGGCTGCAGGCACTCGGGGAAAAAAGCATAGTCTTCGAAGGCTGGAGCTGGTCGCTCAGCGGTTTCTCGGGTGTACTGCTTTATTTGCTGGGCCTGGCTGGCGAGATCTTCTTGCTGACTTCAGTTTATATGGTCATGCCGGTCGGTCGGCTGTCGCTGAGCCATGCCTTGCTGGGCGGCGTCACGGCGGCACTGCTGTGGGAAATTACCCGGCATATTCTGGTGTGGTACTTTGCCACCTTGTCCCAGATTGGAGTGGTTTACGGTTCACTGACCACCGCCATCGTGGTGCTGTTCAGCCTGGAAATTGCTGCCACTTTGCTGCTGCTGGGCGCGCAGGTGATTTCGGAGTTTGAGCGCATCGGCACAGCTGAACAAAACGAGCAGCCCAAACCGATGCGCTTGGGCTGAAACCGGCTCATGCCAGTGCGGCTTGCGCTGCGCTAAACCGACCTGCCAAACTTCACGTTATGTCCCATTCGACCGATAGGCAGTAGCCAATGAAAAAACATTTACCAGCGCTGGTGTACTTGTTGGGTTTTGCTCCATTGGGCATTTGGCAAAATTCACTTCGGGTGGCATTGGGCGATTGGCTTTCGTTTGTAGCTGTTGTTGGCTATTTGTTGGTTCTCAGGTTGATTGGCTATCTTGCCGTTGAGTTGTTTGACTTTCAAAAGAGGCGACAAATAGCAAAGTTCAACCTTTCGGTTGAGAAACGCAAACAACAGAAGCCTCTGGGGAAAACATGACTTGATGCGCGGATTTTTCATTGAATTTGCTACTCAATTAATAGCTATCAATGACCGCAGCTATTGCGCAATAGGTCAATCTTATAAAACAAACACGCCTCCATTGGCCTCGAACCCCGCCCCGGACCTGAAAACCAGCCAACTCCCACTGCCGCCTCGCCTGTCATGCGCCGCAACGGTCTGGGCATGGGTCACCGCAAGGGAGCAACAAAGATTTGCACGACGCTGGCAAGCGATGTCGGTAGTAGCACGTAGTCCAGCCTGACCGGCCTATTCCGTCAGGCAAATGAAATGACTGCGGACTTACCATGGCCCTCGACTTGCACAACATCAGGAGACAAGACATGCCCCATTCATCTGCCGCGACCAGCAGCATCTTTGACCACGACCTCCCCCGCACCGAGGCCAACTACGCCGCGCTGTCGCCGCTGTCATTTATTGAGCGCACGGCCGAGGTTTATCCGCAGCGGCTGGCTTTGGTGCATGGTGCGCTGCGCCGTAGTTGGGCCGAAGTGTTTGGTCGCTGCCGCCAGTTGGCCAGTGCGCTTGAAAAGCAGGGCATCCGCAAGGGTGACACAGTGGCGGTGATGCTGCCCAACACACCGCCCATGGTCGAGGCGCACTTTGGCATTCCGGTAACGGGCGCGGTGCTCAATGCGCTGAACACCCGGCTGGACGCTGAAACCATTGCCTTCATGCTGGACCACGGGGAGGCAAAAGTCGTGATTGTTGACCCGGAATTTGCCGGCATCATGCAAAAGGCGCTGGCCTTGCGCGCTTCAAAGACTCCGCTGCTGGTGATTGATGTGGAAGACGAGCTGTTTACCGGCGATGCCCAACGTCTGGGTAGCATGACTTACGAGGAGTTTTTGGCCACTGGCGATGCCAGCTACGCCTGGAAGCTGCCCGCTGACGAATGGGATGCAATTGCGCTGAACTACACCAGCGGCACTACCGGCAACCCCAAGGGTGTGGTGTATCACCACCGGGGTGCGGCCATGAATGCGGTGTCCAACATTCTGGAATGGGACATGCCCAAACATGCGGTGTATTTGTGGACGCTGCCCATGTTTCACTGCAATGGCTGGTGTTTTCCGTGGACGGTGGCGGCGCGGGCTGGGGTCAATGTCTGCCTGAGGCGTGTTGCCGCGCCAGAGATTTTTGAGGCGATTCGTGTACATGGCGTGACCCATTACTGCGCTGCCCCCATAGTCCACGGCATGCTGGTCAATGCGCCAGCCGCGCTCAAACAGGGTTTGCCTTCAGGTGTCAAGGCCATGGTGGCCGGTGCCGCGCCGCCTGCCTCGATGATTGAAGGCATGGAAGCCCTGGGTTTTGAATTGACCCATGTTTACGGCCTGACCGAGGTTTATGGCCCGGCCACGGTGTGTGCCGTGCAGCAGGGCTGGGACCAGCTCGACATTGGTGAACGTGCCCGCCTGAATGCCCGCCAGGGTGTGCGTTACCACCTGGAGCGCGATGTGCGGGTGCTGGACTCGCTGACCATGCAGCCGGTGCCGCAAGACGGCGAAACCATGGGAGAGATCATGTTCAGGGGCAATATCGCCATGAAGGGTTACCTGAAAAATCCGACTGCCACGCAGGAAGCCTTTGCCGGCGGCTGGTTTCATTCGGGCGACCTGGCCGTGATGTACCCCGACGGCTACATGAAAATCAAGGACCGCAGCAAGGACATCATCATCTCGGGCGGTGAAAACATCTCGTCCATAGAGGTGGAAGACGTGCTTTACCGCCACCCCGACGTACTGGCCGCAGCCGTGGTCGCCAAACCCGACGCCCGCTGGGGTGAAACCCCCTGCGCATTTGTAGAACTCAAGGCCGGTGCCACCACTACCCCAGAAGACATCGTGGCGCATTGCAAAAAACACCTGGCCGGTTTTAAAGTGCCGCGCACCGTGGTGTTTGGTGAATTGCCCAAAACCTCAACCGGGAAGATTCAGAAGTTTGAGTTGCGCAAGCAGGCTGGGTCGGCTGTGGCGATTGATGTTTGAGAGCGGATTCAGGTCTCATGGTCACTCTACAAACCGTCGTGTTCAAGAAACCATGACCCGGCAGGCTGAATCTTTCGGCAGCTACTGATTTTTCAATCAATCGCCAGCCACCACCCCCTCGCGTCTCGGATCAGCCCCGCCAAAAAAGCCATCCGGTGTTTTTTGTATCGCCTGCAGGCCGCTGGTCAGTGCCTGTTCACGCACTTCTGCACCTCGGGCACGCAGGGCTTCTACCGTGGCGGGTGCAAAACGGTTTTCTTCAAGCAAGCTGGGCCCGCCCAGCGATGCAAAGTTGGGCAAATCAATGGCCTGTTGCGGGTTCAGGCCCCAGTTGAGCACGCCGTAAAGCGTTTTGGTCGTGAAGTGGATGATCAGCGCGCCGCCTGGGCTGCCGCCGCTCATTACCAGCTGACCGGTGGGTTTGTCAAAAACCAGGGTGGGTGACATTGACGAGCGTGGGCGTTTGCCGGGCTGTACGCGGTTGGCAACCGGTTTGCCTTCGGCATCCATCGGGGTAAAGCTGAAGTCGGTCAACTCGTTGTTGAGTAAAAAACCGCCCGCCTTGCCGGTGCCGCCGTCGGTCATCAGGCGTGCGCCAAACTGGTCTTCAATGGTGGTCGTCATGGCCAGCGCATTGCCAAAACCATCAACAATGCTGATATGTGAGGTGCCATGTTCAATCTGGTCTGGCATGGGCGCATAGGCGGTTTTGATGCTGCCTGGCACGCCGGGTTTGGCTGTTTTGATGCTGGGGCCGCTGGCCTCTATCAGGGCGGCGCGGTCCTTGAGGTAGCTGGGCTCCAGCAGGCTCATCCAGCTGCCGCCGGGTGGCTGCACAAAATCGGGGTCACCAAGGTATTGGGCACGGTCGGCAAAAGCCAGGCGTGAGGCATCGGTATACAGATGCAGCCAGTCTGCCGACGGTGTCTGGCCAGTTGTGCCGGCCACGCCACCCATGCCGCTGAC
>JAZKIK010000618.1:0-2133 GCA_040384925.1 Pseudomonadota bacterium
GTTGCCACGGCTGTCGAGAATTTCGCGGCCGACGATATCAACAATTGCGCTCATTATTTTCCTTGAAAAGTGCTTAAGAAAGATCTTTCAGACCGGGGCGGCTACGCCCTCAACCAAAACCATGTTGAAAAATTTGGTGGTGCCCGTGCGTTTGTCCCGTGCTGCACGATACATCTCATCATCATAAAAAGCTTTGGCGATCTCAAAGCTGGGGAACTTCAGCATGGCGACGCGGCTGGGTGTCCATTCGCCTTCCAGAACCTCAAAACGGCCACCGCGCACCAGATACTCGCCACCCGCTGCGGCAACAGCGGCAGGCGCCACCGCCATGTACTGTTTGTACTGCTCCATGTCGGAGATGTTCATGTCAACAATGATGTAGGCGGCTTGCATGATGTACTCCGTCAGGTTCAATTAAAGTTGTTTTCAAGAAAGCCGTTTTTCTTGGTAATGCGGTCCAGTTCGAGCAAGGTCTCCAGCAGCGCCTTCATGTGTTTGAGGGGCACGGCATTCGGGCCATCACTCATGGCCTTGGCCGGGTCGGGATGGGTTTCCATGAAGAGGCCCGCCACACCAACCGCCACCGCAGCACGCGCCAGCACCGGCACCATTTCCCGTGCGCCACCACTGCTGGTGCCCTGGCCGCCAGGTTTTTGCACCGAATGTGTGACGTCAAAAACCACAGGCGCGCCAGTATTGCGCATTTCAGCCAGTGAAGTCATGTCGGCCACCAGATTGTTGTAGCCAAAACTCACACCACGTTCACAGGCCATAAAACGGTCAGCACTCAAACCCTTGGCAAGCGCTGCGGCACGCGCCTTGTCAATCACGTTTTTCATGTCCCAGGGGGCAAGAAACTGGCCTTTTTTGATATTGACAGGCAATCCGCTTTGCGCAACCGCGTTGATGAAGTCTGTCTGGCGGCACAAAAAGGCCGGCGTCTGCAGCACGTCAACAACTTTGGCAACTTCGGCAATTTCACTTTCGTTGTGTACGTCCGTCAGGATGGGCAGATTCAGATCTTTTTTGACCTTGGCCAGAATCTCCAGCCCTTTTTGCATGCCGGGGCCGCGAAAAGTGGTGCCGCTGGAGCGGTTGGCCTTGTCATAACTGGACTTGAAGATAAACGGTATGCCCAGGCTTGAAGTGATCTCGCGCAATGTTCCCGCCGTGTCCATCTGCAACTGTTCTGACTCAACGACGCAGGGGCCGGCGATCAGAAAAAACGGTTGATCCAGGCCAATTTCAAAACCACAAAGTTTCATGTTCAGGCCGCCACTTTCAGTGATTTGCCGGTTTGCTGATGGTCAAGTGTTGACTTGATGTAGGCGTTGAACAGGGGGTGGCCTGCCCACGGTGTGGATTTGAACTCGGGGTGAAACTGCACACCGACAAACCAGGGGTGGACGTCCTGTGGCAACTCAACAATCTCGGTCAGCTGTTCACGCTGCGTCAGCGCAGAAATCACCAGGCCGGCATTGCGCAACTGGTCAAGGTAATTCACATTGGCTTCGTAACGGTGGCGGTGGCGCTCGGTCACCACGTCCCCATAAATCTCGTGTGCCAGAGTATTTTTGGCCACGTCCGAGCTTTGGGCACCCAGACGCATGGTGCCGCCCAGGTCTGACTGTGCGTCGCGGGTCTTGATGGTGCCGTCAGCGTCTTTCCACTCGGTAATCAGTGCAATCACCGGGTGGGGTGACTGCGCATCGAATTCGGTGCTGTTGGCATTGGCCAGGCCCGCCACATGACGTGCAAACTCAATCGTCGCCACCTGCATGCCAAGGCAGATGCCCAGGTAGGGCACCTTGTTTTCACGGGCGTAA
This sequence comes from Pseudomonadota bacterium, assembly GCA_040384925.1. GTDB lineage: Bacteria > Pseudomonadota > Gammaproteobacteria > Burkholderiales > Burkholderiaceae_C > Polaromonas. The sequence goes on from JAZKIK010000618.1 coordinate 1,827, forward strand.
CGGGCGGCGCAGACCTTGCCTTCCACACCACGCACACCAAAACCGCCAGGCACCAGAATGCCGTCAAAACGTGCCAGACGGGAGACGTTTTCAGTCGTCAGGCCTTCCGAATCGACATACTCGATCACCACCTTGACATGGTTTTTCATGCCGGCGTGGCGAAGCGCTTCATTCAGTGACTTGTAGCTGTCGCTCAAATCCACATACTTGCCAACCATGGCGATATGTACTTCACCTTTTGGATGCGCGGTTTCGTACACCAGATCGTCCCAGCGTTTGAGGTTGGCCGGTGGTGTGTTCAGACGCA
>JAZKIK010000619.1:0-21787 GCA_040384925.1 Pseudomonadota bacterium
CGAAACATAGACCGTATCAGATGTACCACTGGCATCGTAAATGATGTCGTTCAGATTATCTACATAATAGCTGTCATCGCCTGCACCACCGTAAAGGGTATCTGCACCGCTGCCACCATTGAGCACGTCATCCTGATTTCCGCCATACAGAAAGTCAACACCGTCCAGACCATAGATGCGATTGCTGAAATCACTCAAGCCATAAAGATTGTCATTGCCTGTGGTACCTTTGAACACAACCCGCTCATTGATGGCTGCGGCATCCCAGACCACACCGTCGCTGAACCTGAAGTGTTCGATCTGATAGGTAGCTTGAAAAAAATAGTTGACCGTTATTGAGTCGCTTGTTCCATATTTCAGAACCAGATGGCTGCCGCTGCGCTCAATCGCTGTGAGTTCGGTGGATTTCACATCCAGAAAGCTGATGACGTCCGCATCACCAATGCTGCTGTTGTAGTCAAAAACAGTGTCCTGTCCCGCCCCTTTTGAAAATACATAGCTATCGTTGCCACCGTAGCCATACAGCAGGTCGTTATCAAGCCCGCCTGTCAGCGTGTCGTCGCTGCTGGTGCCATACAGGGTGTCCTTGCCGGAACTGCCATTGATTGTTGCCATGTTGTTTTATCCTCGATGTGTTGTATGACCTGGCCAATCAGCACGCTGCAGGCTTGTACGGAACGTTTTTTACATACCTGATTCTGCTTGGTTTTTATGGCGCGGCAAAGCTGTTTGTGAAGCGCCTGGCTTCGGGCACGAAACAAAAGCGCGGTACCGCCAACAAGGCTTGTGACCTGAATATCTGGTTTTTTGGTAACTACCAAAGCTGCACCCAGCCCCGTTCGCCCCGAGGTATCGAAGGGATCAGCCCGAACGGTGAACAGCCTGGCCCTTACCTTGGCAATGGCCTGCCGCGTTGCGAGTATCTATCGCTGCACGCCATAAAGCGTGATTGAGCAGCCTGACAGTTCCACACCACGCTCCAGTGCGATGGCCTGCAGGCGGTCCTGGATCATGGGGTCAAAAAACTCCTGCACCTGGCCGGTTTTGGTGCACACGAGGTGGCCGTGGTATTGCTCGCCGTCGTTAAGTTCATAAACTGCCTTGTGCTGGCCAAGCAGGCTTTTTTTAAGCACTCCGGTTTGCTCAAACTGGGCCAGTACGCGGTAGACGGTAGCCAGGCCGAGGTCTATGTTTTCCAGCAGCAGGACTCGGTAAACCTCTTCAGCCGCCAGGTGTCGCTGCGCGCTGGTTTTAAAAACTTCCAGAACCTGCGTTCTGGGCAAGGTCACTTTCAGCCCGCTTTGTCTCAAGTCCGTTGAATTTGGCATCAAAAGCTTTGTGTTTGCTGATGGAGACTGGTGTTTGCGTGATCGTGGAAAAAAAGCATGGCTAACAGGCGAACCCCTGGCTAGCAAAAACGACTCTCTGAACCATGAGGATGTGGCAAGAAATAAGCTCCCCAGCTTGTCCTGTCGGATTCGGGCGCGCTGCTTCGTTGCAATCCGCTTGCGTGGTTTACCACGCGGTACGTCTTGCGCCTCACATCGCATCCCGACTCCTCGGGCCAAACCGGGAAGTTATTCCTCGTCACATCCTGGTCCCGAGTCGCCCCACGATGATCGTCACTATTTGGTCAGAATCAGTTTGCCCTGCCTGGTTGCAGACAGTCGGTACACCGAGTCGTGATGCCTGATCTCGACCACCTTGCCGCCTGACAGCAGGCTGGCGCTTTCAAGGCTGCGCAGGGTCGAGCCGACGGGTGCCAGGCGCGTTTCGGCACTGGCTGCAACTTGTGGCAGCAGGCGGGGTTTGGGCAGGTGGATGATGGGTCTGGTTTGGGTTTGCATCTTGAAAGGGCTTTCAATCAATGCCTCAAATATACAATAAATGAGAATCATTATCAAATAGAATTCAAAAAAACTTCTCAAGGAGCTTCCTGCCATGCCAGCCTTGTCCGCACAAATGCACAGCCTGCTTCATGAACATCAGGCCCTGATGACCCAGTACGGAAAAGCGCAGCTGCGTTGCAGCGCCCTGCTGGCAAGCCAGGCACAGGAGATCAGCACACTGCAGGCGCAGGTGATTCAGCTACGTGCGAGAGCCATGGTTCAGATCACGGCTTTGGCCTGGGAGCGTGAAGACACAGCCGCCTTCAAGGCCGCTGTGCCCGGCCTGCCGCACCGCGTGGAGCTGGCGCGGCGGGTGCAGAACCTGCTGGAGCGGGTGCAAAACCTGATGCGCGAAAAGCAGAAGTGGCTGTGGGGCGCGGCACCGCCGGACGCTGCGGCCACTAAAGCAGCGTCAGGCAAACCAGCCAGTGTGCAGGTTGGCGAGCTGCTGAATGTCAGCGTGATGACCCGCCCGGTTTTATGGATCACACCCAACACGATGGCGATTGCAGCTTCACAAAACCTGCCTGGCCGTGAAGCTTCCCCACTCAGTGGCCTGAACATCAGCAACGGTGATGACGAAGCCGCACTGGAACTGAGCCTGGCAGCCGCCGACATGGTGATCTGCCAGACCGGCTGCCTGAGCCACAACGCCTACTGGCGTGTGCAGGACCACTGCAAACGCACCGGCAAAACCTGTGTGCTGATGGACGATGCCGGCAACTCGGGTTTTGGTTTGCTGTCTGATACCTCCAACGCAGGCAAATCAGTGTGAATGCTGGTGATGTGCATCGGGGAAATGCGCATGCCGGTGTTTCAGCGGCTGATGGCGGTGCAAGTGGCTGTGCCTTGTGCCGGGCGGCACTGGGCCATAAAAAGCCGGATCATGGGCATGTTCATGATGCGGATCACTGCCGTGTTCATGTTCGTGAAGATGCTCCAGCGGCTCGTGGCGATGGCTGTGTTCGTGCTTTTCGGTCAGGTGCAGATACAGGCCCCAGGCCATCAATACTCCTGCCAGAAGCAGTGCGGGGCTCAGGCTTTCGCCCAGGACAACAATAGCCAGAGCAGCCCCCACAAACGGCGCGAGTGAGAAATAAGCGCCGGTTCTGGCTGCGCCCAAATGACGCAGGCCGAGCACAAACAACACCAGGCTGGCACCGTAACTTGCAAAACCCAGCACAGCGGCAGCCACCATCACGCTGGTTTGCGGCCACACCGCACCAAAAAACAGGGCCAGCAGCAGATTGCTGGCACCGGCTGCCAGGCCCTTGACCATGGCAACAAACGATGCGTCTGACAAGGAGACCTTGCGGGTCAGGTTGTTGTCAACAGCCCAGGCCAGGCAGGCTGCCAGCACTGCAGCCAGCGACCACATGTCGCCCTCCTGCAGCGCCTGGCCGGGCCAGGACAAAACCACACCACCGGCCACAATCGCCAACATGCCCAGGGCGATGCGTCTGTCAAAGTTTTCACGAAACACAAACCAGGCAATCAGCGCCGTCAAGACACCTTCGGCATTGAGCAGCAAGGACACGCTGGCAGCCGACATGCCTGACAAACCAGACATCAGCAACACTGGTGCCACCAGGCCGCCCGACAATACAGCCCCGGCAAACCACAGCCGCTCTGAACGCGGCAGCCTGACGGCAGGCGAGCGGCGCACAAGGCGCACCAGAAAGAGCCCGCAGCCCGAGCCCAGATAAAGCAGCGCGGCCAAAAGCCAGGGACTGGTTTGCTCCAGCAACAGTTTGGCCAGCGGTGTGCCCGCGCCAAATAGAACCGCTGCCAGCAACGCAGCCACAACACCGGGTTGAACAACGGGCTTCACAACAGCTCCCTTTTAAACAACGCTATTCTGCCCGGCTGCGCAACAAACGCAGCCCATTGCCAACCACCAGCAGGCTGGCACCCATGTCGGCAAACACGGCCATCCACATGGTGGCCGTACCAAACACCGCCAGCAGCAAAAACACACTTTTGATGCCCAGCGCCAGTGTGATGTTCTGCCACAGGATGTTGTGCGTGCGTTTTGAAAGGTGCACGGTTTCGGCCACGCGCCGCAAATCGTCATTCATGATGACCACATCAGCGGCCTCCATCGCGGTGTCGGTGCCTGCGCCGCCCATGGCAAAACCGATGTCGGCCTGCGCCAGCGCCGGTGCGTCGTTGATTCCGTCGCCGGTCATGCCGGTAGCGCCGTAACGCTGCTGCATTTGCCTGATGGCGTCGAGTTTTGCTTCGGGCAACAAATCACCACGCGCATCGTCAATGCCGGCCTGCGCTGCAATCACTTTTGCCGTGGCGCTGTTGTCGCCCGTCAGCATCACAGCGGTCACACCGAGCGCCTTGAGGTCCTTGATGGCCTGGATTGAAGTCGGCTTGATCGTATCGGCCACGGCAAACAGCGCCAGCACACCGCTTGGGTCGGCCAGCAGGGTCACGCTGCGGCCCAGTTCCTCGTGCAGGGCCAGTTCGGCCTCCAGTTCAGCGCCGCAAAAGCCGCTTTCATGCATCAGCCTGTGGTTGCCGAGCTGCAGGGTTTGCCCGCTGACCTGGCCTTGCACACCCCGGCCCGGCAGAGCCTTGAAGTCTGCTACCTCGCTGAAATCTGCTTTCAGGCCGGCTGCAATGGCCTTGGACACCGGATGGTCAGAACGGGCGGCCAGGCTGGCTGCAAGCTGCTGGACTTGTGCGCTGTCGCCCTCACCCCAGACACGCCAGGCCACCAGCGCGGGTTTGCCTTCGGTAATCGTGCCGGTCTTGTCAAGCGCCACGGCTTTGAGCAAACGTGCATCTTCAAGATAAGTACCGCCCTTGATCAGGATGCCTCGCCGCGCCGCAGCCGACAACCCGCTGACAACTGTGACGGGCGTTGAAATCACCAGCGCACAGGGGCAGGCAATCACCAGCAGCACCAGTGCCTTGTAGGCAGCTTCATGCCAGCTCAGGCCCATCAGGAACGGCGTCAACAGCAGCACCGCTATTGCAATGGCAAAGATGGCGGGGGTGTACACCGCCGCAAACCTGTCCACAAAACGCTGGGTTGGCGCGCGTGTGCCCTGGGCTTGCTCGACTGCGTGGATGATACGGGCCAGGGTGGTGTTGCTGGCAGCAGCGGTCACACGCAGCTCCAGCTCGCCAGTTTGATTGATGGTGCCTGCAAACACGGCGTCGCCCGGTGATTTGTCAACCGGCAGGCTCTCGCCAGTGATGGGCGCCTGGTTGATGGCGCTATGGCCGGATGTGATGATGCCGTCCAGCGCCACCCGTTCACCGGGTTTGATGCGCAACACGGCTTCAAGCGGCACGGCTTCAACAGGTGTCAACACCCAGTTGCCGTCAGGCTGGCGCATCAGGGCCTGGGCGGGGGCCAGGTCAAGCAGGCTTTTGATGGCGTTGCGGGCCCGGTCAACCGCCTTGGCCTCAATCAATTCGGCAATCGCATAAAGCGCCATCACCATGGCGGCTTCGGGCCACTGGCCAATCACAAATGCGCCGGTGACAGCGACTGACATCAGCGCGTTGATATTGAGTTTGCCGCGCAGCAGCGCCGCAATACCTTTTTTATAAGTGTCCAGCCCGGCCAGCCAGATGGCAAAGGCCGCCACCGCCATGCCTGCGACCTTCCAGGCCATGGTGTCGGGTGCAAAAAATGACAGCAGTTCAGCCCCCGTCGCCATGACCAAGGCCAGTACAAAACGCCAGATTCCGGGCTTGAAGCCGTGGTCTTCGTCGTGGCTGTGGCCGTGGTCATGTGAATGGTTGTGACCGTCTTCTGCAGATGGCGCAGCACCTGCAGTCACAGGCTTTGGATCAAATCCGGCCTTGCGAATCGCAGCCAGAGCGAGGGGCAAGGCCTCGTCCGATGCATTGATGCTGAGTGTGCGCGCTCCAAGCTGAAAACCCAGCGAGCTGATGCCGCTGATCGGTTCAAGCGCCTGGCGAATTTCAGATTCTTCAGCGCTGCAGTCCATGGTGGAAATACGGAACAGCTGGCTGCCAGCCACTTTTGCAGGCGCTTTGACCACGGCGACGCCGGTTGAAGGCTCGCAGCAGGCTTGGGAGCCACAGCTGTCGCTTGTGGAAGAAATAAGGGTTTCGGTTTTCATGGCTTAATTGGAAACCTTGTAGCGACCTTAAAGTCAAGCCTGAGTTTTGCCTGATTGGATACTTGCCTCAGACCACCCGCCCGTCATTGCGGACTCGATCCGCAATCCACGACCCCGTATCGTGCGTTCAACGCCGCAGGGGATGGATCCCGGATCGAGTCCGGGATGACAGCTCTATTGCCTGAGGCAGGTAGCCAATCAGGGAGTTTTGTAACCTCTTCAGAGCCCCATCATGAAAATCGGTGAACTCGCCAAAGCCGCTTTTACCCAAAGCGAAACCATACGTTATTACGAACGTGAAGGTCTGTTGCCCGAAGCTGCGCGTACCGAATCCAATTACCGAAGTTACGACAGCAGCCACCTGCAGCGCCTGGCATTTATCCGGCATTGCCGGTCACTGGACATGACCCTGGGCGAAATCCGCACCCTGCTGCGCTTCAAGGATGCGCCTGAAGACAACTGCGGCCAGGTCAACAATTTGCTTGACGAACATATAGGCCATGTCGCCAAACGCATCAGGGAACTGAAAGCGCTTGAAAAAGAGCTGAAAACGCTGCGTCTGCGCTGCGGCAACGGGCAAGCCGCCACCGACTGCGGCATTCTGGAAGGGCTGGAGCAGGCCGCAGAACAGGCCAGCCGCCAGCCTGAACGGCATGCGACCGAGCATATTCACGGGACACATTAGCTGGACTGGCCTGCGCTACCCTGGCTGATGTGCATGGGAATGACAGAAGCATGGGAATGACAGAAATCACGCCGCCAGCTCAACGATCAAAAGCCGGGCGTTTGGGGTCAAATTTCCAGCCCGGAATCAGGTATTGCATGGCCATGGCATCGTCGCGTGAACCCAGGCCGTGCTGTTTGTAGAGCTGATGGGCTTTTTCAAGCTTTTCCATGTCAAGCTCGACACCCAGGCCTGGTTTTTTGGGCACCTGAACCAGCCCGCCCTTGATCTGCAATGGTTCCTTGGTCAGACGCTGGCCGTCCTGCCAGATCCAGTGGGTGTCAATTGCCGTGACCTTGCCCGGCGCTGCGGCGCCCACATGGGTAAACATCGCAAGTGACACATCAAAATGATTGTTGGAATGTGATCCCCAGGTCAGACCCCAGTCGCGGCAGGTCTGTGCCACACGCACTGACCCGGCCATGGTCCAGAAATGCGGGTCGGCCAGCGGAATATCGACCGATTGCAGCGACAGCGCATGGCTCAGTTGGCGCCAGTCCGTGGCGATCATGTTGGTGGCAGTGGGCAGGCCGGTGGCACGGCGAAACTCGGCCATCACTTCGCGGCCGGAGAAACCTTCTTCAGCACCGCAAGGGTCTTCGGCATAGGCCACGACGTTTTTCATGTCGCGCATCAGGCGAATCGCGTCCTTGAGCAGCCAGCCGCCGTTCGGGTCCAGGGTGACGCGGGCTTGCGGAAAACGCTCGTGCAGCGCAGTCACGGCCTCAATTTCTTCTTCACCACGCAGCACACCGCCCTTGAGCTTGAAGTCGTTAAAACCGTAGCGCTCGTGCGCAGCTTCAGCCTGACGCACAATGGTCTCTGGACTCAGCGCCACTTCATGCCGCACGCGTGACCAGGCATTGTCGGCATCGGGTTCGCTGTTGTAAGGCAGATCAGTCTTGTTGCGGTCACCAACAAAAAACAGATATCCGAGCATTTCAACCGCCTCACGCTGCTGGCCTTCACCAAGCAGCGCCGCCACCGGCACACCCAGGTGCTGGCCCAGCAGATCAAGCAGTGCCGATTCAACCGCCGTCACGGCGTGTATGGTGGTGCGCAGGTCAAAAGTCTGCAAGCCGCGGCCTCCGCTGTCGCGGTCGGCAAACTGCTTTTGCATCTGCTGCAACAGATGCAGATAGTTGCCAATCGGCTGGCCAACAAGCAGCGGGCTGGCGTCTTCCAGAGTCTGGCGGATTTTTTCACCACCCGGCACTTCACCCACACCGGTGTTGCCAGCGCTGTCGGTCAAGATCAGGATGTTGCGGGTGAAATAAGGGCCGTGGGCACCGCTCAGATTGAGCAACATGCTGTCACGCCCGGCAACGGGAATCACACGCAGGCTGGTAACAAGGGGGCTGGAGTTGTTTGGCATAAGCTGTTTATTCAGTCAAATATAAGCGTCGAATGGTAGCGCTACCGTTCAAAAAGTCAAGTCTGCGCAACAGGTGTTTGTACGTATTGGAGCGGGCAGTCATGTCGGTAGCAGGCCATACTAAACACTCGCCCGGTCAATAATTGAAAACCCGATATCCACCACGCGGGACTCAACCGCCAGCCCCTCGGCGCGGTCAACAATAAAGCGTGCGGCCTGGCGGCCAATCGCGGTGCCGTCTATGCGAACAGTCGTCAAGGCCGGATGCAGGTCAGCGGCAAACTCAAGATCACCAAAACCGACCACACCGAGCTGCCCCGGCACGGATATGGCCCTGGCCTGGGCCTCGGTCATGACACCCAGGGCCAGCAGGTCAGAGCTGCAAAACACGGCATCGATATGGGGTGATGAGGCCAGAAGCTCCCCCAGCGCACGGCGGCCGCTGCGCAGTGTTGTTGGCGCGGGCACCTCAACCACCACCACTTCACGCAGCCCGGCAGCCCGCGCCGCCTCGTGAAACGCCTGCTGCCGCCTGCGTGAGCGTTCGTCGTCACCCGCCACTACAGCCAGGCGGCGCCGGCCCTTGGCGTATAAAAAATCGACCACCGCGCGGCCCACATCGGCATGGGAAAAGCCGACCAGCATGTCCAGCGGTGTGGGTGTGAAGTCCCAGGTTTCAACCACGGGAATGCCTGCGGCCAGCAGCCGCTTGCGGCCTTCTGGTGAACGCATGATGCCGGTCAGCACAATGCCGTCAGGCCGGCGGCTGATGATGGTTTCAAGCAGTGCGTCTTCCTGCGAGTCAACATAACCGCTCTGGCCCAGCATCAACTGGTAACCACTTGCCACCAGCGCTTCATTCAATGCCTTGACCGTCTCAAGAAACACCGGCCCCGATATCGTGGGCACCAGCGCCGCGACCATACGGCTGCGTGCCGAAGCCAGCCCGCCCGCCACCCGGTTCGGCAGATAACCTGTGTTGCTGACGGCTTCAGTCACTTTTCTGAGCACCTCGGCCGACACCTGCTGCGGTGTGTTGAGCGCGCGTGAGGCGGTGATGGGTGCCACACCCGCAAGTTTTGCAACATCATGCAGGGTGACCGCACCGCTGTTTCGGCGGGCACGTCGTGCAGGAGGGCCTTCTGGATTCATCGGGGGATTCTAGTGTCGAGCAAGTTGGGGGCCTTTCAACAACTGCTCACAAATGCAAGAGGCATGGCCGGCATTTTTGATAAAAAAACCAGATTCAGCTTTCACAAGGCACATGACCTGAAACCATAAAAACCGTCATCACGCCCAGACAGGCAAAAACTGCGCATCTTCGGGCTTTTCATGCGCGCCCTGGTCGCAAAGGATGCGCCGCGCAGCACCTTGTGGCTGCCAAAAAAGGGCTGTGAATAGTCAACAAACGGGTCTGGTACGAACCCTGGAGAACCTGGGCGAGCTGGATAGGGCCGGAAGGTCGTGCCCGTCCACTCCAGCACATCACCCCAGCGGAAACCGCGCCGCGCGGCGGTGTGGGCAGCAACTTCCCATTCAACTTCGGCGGGCAAACGCCGGCCAGCCCAGCGGCACCAGGCGTCGGCCTCGTACCAGCTCATGTGCATGGCAGGCTGGTGGCCCAGCATGCGTGTGGGCTGGCCAAAACGGGTCTGCATCACGGCACCGCTGGCCACGCCAATCTGCTCAACATAACGCGGGCCCCGCCTGCCCTCACCGGCAGCCAGGGTTTGCAGCCAGCGCCAGCCGTCTTCATGCCACAGCTCGGGGCGGTCATAAGCCCCATCGTCCACAAACTCTACAAACTGTGCCCAGGTGACGGGCTGGGCGTCGATCTCGAACTCGGGCACCTCGACCCTATGCTGCGGTTTTTCATTGTCAAAAGCAAAACCCGCAGTGCTGCTGCCCATTTGCCAGACTGTGGCGGGAATCAGCATGGGTTCGCGCACGGCCATGGGCTGTGGCGTGAAGGCTTCACGCAGCGGACGGTCAAGCGTCAAACCCAGGGTCTGCGCGCTCGTGACCATGGTTTCGCTCTGCATGTCTTCATGGAACAGGCACAGCCGGTAAAAATACAGGGCGTCGTCTTCATCAGGGGTTTTGGCCAGCAGTTCCAGCGTGCTTTCAAGTGTGTCAAGCAGATAGGCCCGGATGTTGTCGGTGCCTGGCAGCGCCAGTGACCAGCGCGCCTCGTGTGCCACGCTGGCCGGGTTCCACCAGCTGTCGGCTCGCGGTTCAATCGAGGCCAGCCGGGTGTGATCTGGCTCACAGCGGGTGCCCAGGGCACGCTGCATGTTGCGGCCAATCCACCACTCCTGAAACCAGCCGACATGGCCCAGCGCCCACAGGGGCGGGTTGAGGCCTGGCAACACAGGCACCACAAACTTCACAGCCGCCAACGCCTGCTGGTACTGGCCAAAAAGGTGCAAAGTATGATTGCGCGCATCCATCAAGGCCAGCGACAACAGCTCCCGCCCTGCGCTGCGCATCAGGGGAGAGTCAATCATGCCAGAGGTCGATGTTGCCGAAGACGAAGAAAAAGAAGAAGGTGATGAATCTGAAGCCAAAACGACAGCCTTGAGATTTTTTGAAAAACCAGCCCATGAACACCACCATCATCCCAGAACTTTCAACCCCCCCCACCCATCCACGCCTGACCAGCCTGTCGCATGGTGGTGGTTGCGGCTGCAAGATTGCGCCTGGCGTGCTCAGTGAAATTCTTAAAAACTCCAGCAATCTGCCTGGTTTCAATTTGCCCAAAGAGCTGCTGGTAGGCATTGAAACCGCTGATGACGCAGCGGTTTACCTGCTCAATGATGAACAGGCGCTGATTGCCACCACAGACTTTTTCATGCCCATCGTCGATGACCCCTATGACTTTGGCCGCATTGCCGCCACCAATGCCATCAGCGATGTGTACGCCATGGGCGGCACACCCATCATGGCGCTGGGCCTGGTCGGCATGCCCATCAACGTGTTGCCGCTGGAGGTGATTGGCGCGATTTTGCGCGGCGGCCAGGACGTTTGCCGTGCTGCGGGCATTCCGATTGCAGGCGGCCACACCATTGATTCAGTCGAGCCGATTTACGGCCTGGTGGTGCTGGGCCTGGTGCATCCCTCACGTATAAAGAAAAACTCGGGTGCCAAGGCCGGTGATGTGCTGATTCTTGGCAAACCGCTGGGTGTGGGCATTTTGTCGGCCGCATTAAAAAAGGAAATACTTTCCGCTGAAGGCTACGCACAGATGATTGCCGTGACCACCCAGCTCAACAAACCCGGCATTGAACTTGCCAAAATTGAAGGTGTACACGCGTTGACTGACATCACGGGCTTTGGCCTGGCCGGCCACGGACTGGAACTGGCGCGTGGCGCAAAACTGAAGATGCAGCTTGAGCTTGACAAGATCCCCTTGCTGCCAGGTGTGCTGGAGCTTGCTCAGGCCGGTGTCGTGACGGGTGCATCTGGCCGCAACTGGGCCAGCTACGGTGCTGAGGTCACCCTGCCCGCAGGCATCTCAAACGCCCATCAGGCGCTGTTATGCGACCCGCAAACCAGCGGCGGCCTGCTGGTGGCCTGTGCGCCAGAGCTGGAGGCAGTGGTGCTGGCCTGTTTTCACCAAAGCGGTTTTGTGCAAGCTGCCAGGGTCGGAGTCATGCTTGAAGGCAGCGGGATTGAGGTGGTTTGAGATGATGTTGTGCAACAAGCCGGCCAGTGCGGGCTGATGCCCGTGCAGTTCTGGGCAACGCTGCGCCAACAGCTGGGAGCGCTTGACGGTCACCTGATCAACGCCACGACGCCATCAAACGGCCCGGCATGGCGGACCGCTTTGATCGAATTCTGGTACTTTGGCCTGAAAGAAGCCCGTGCCTGCCTGTTTGCCGGGCTGTTTTTCATGGCCATGTTTGCTGTGCCGCGCAGCGGTTTTCTGGGGATGGCACGTTACGACGCCCTGCTGCTGATTGCATTGTCGATACAGGCCTGGATGTTATGGTCCAGGCTGGAAACCTGGGACGAATTCAAGGCCATCTGCGTTTTTCATGCGGTTGGTTTTGCGCTGGAAGCCTTCAAAACCTCTTCGGCCATACAGTCCTGGAGCTACCCGGACCCGGCGCTGACAAAAATCATGGGCGTACCGCTGTTTGCGGGCTTTATGTACGCCGCCGTCGGCAGCTACATCATCCAGGCCTGGCGTCTGTTTTCGCTTGAAATCCGTCACCATCCGCTGCACTGGATGGCCTGCCTGCTGGCATTGGGCATCTACCTGAACTTTTTCACCCACCATTTCTGGGGTGACTACCGCTGGTATCTGGCAGCGGCATTGATGGGTTTGTATGCTCGCTCCATAGTGGTGTTTCATCCCATGAGTGCACCGCGCAAAATGCCCTTGCTGCTGAGTTTTGTACTCATAGGCTTTTTTATCTGGCTGGCAGAGAACATCAGCACCTTCATGGGCGTCTGGAAGTATCCCAACCAGTTGGGTGCCTGGGCCACAGTCAGCCTGGGCAAATGGAGCAGTTGGTCATTGCTGGTGGTGATGACCTTCACCATCGTTGCCAACCTCAAACACATCAAGTCCAGGATTCATGTGCCGCCGTAACCTTTGGGGACAAAAAAAGGGGCGTATTTGAGGGAAAACCCGCGCTTTTCGCGTCAGGGTTTATTCAGTGCTGCGCTGTGCATTGGGCGTAACATTCAGCGCTTGCCAGCCCCGCGCGGGGCATTGTTTCATTCAAAAATAATTCTGGAGGTTTTCTGTGACCGCACTCCTCAAACTTGCCCTGGCCTATGACTGGCTGACCACACGACTGGGCAAAATCGCTGCCTGGACAGTACTGGCTGCGGCACTGATTTCTGCCGGCAACGCCATGGTGCGTTATGGCCTGGACATCAGTTCCAACGGCTGGCTTGAAATCCAGTGGTATCTGTTTGCCGCTACCGTCATGCTGGGGGCGCCGGTGGTGCTCAAGCTCAATGAACATGTACGCGTGGACATCATTTATGGCCGGCTCAAGGGCAATGGGCCGGTTTATGTTGATTTGTTCGGGCTGATTTTCTTTTTGCTGCCTGTAATGGCCATCCTGGCCACACTGAGCTGGCCGCTGTTTCTGGGCATGTTTCTCTCCGGCGAAATGTCAGCCAATGCCGGCGGGCTGATCCGCTGGCCCTTCATGGCGCTGCTGCCGCTGGGTTTTGCGCTGATGTTTTTGCAGGGCGTGTCTGAAATCATCAAACGTGTCTGTTACCTCAAAGGCATTTTCAAGATGGACATGCATTACGAAAAACCGGTCCAGTAAAACACCACCGAGCACATCATGCACATCATTCAGATTCACCTTTCAGGAAAATAAAAATGCAGATGGAAAATTTTGCGCCCCTCATGTTTGCGGGGCTGGTAATGATCATGCTGATTGGCTTTCCGGTGGCGTTTTCGCTGGCGGCACTGGGCATGGGTTCGGGTTTTATCGCGATCCAGATGGGCTGGTTTCCGGTCAGTTTCATGTCCAACCTGCCGCTCAACATGGTCGGCATTTTGTCCAATGATTTGCTGCTGGCGATTCCGTTTTTCACCTTCATGGGTGCAATTCTTGAAAAATGCGGCCTGGCAGAAGACATGCTGGACTCCATGGGCCAGCTGTTTGGCCCGGTCAAAGGTGGCCTGGGTTATTCGGTCATCATTGTGGGCTTCATCCTCGGCGCGATCACCGGCACGGTTGCCGGGCAGGTCATTGCCATGGCCATGATTTCATTGCCGGTGATGATTCGTTACGGTTACAACATGCGTTATGCCACCGGAGTGCTGGCTGCATCGGGCACCATCACACAGTTGGTGCCGCCTTCACTGGTACTGATCGTCATGGCTGACCAGCTTGGCCGCTCGGTTGGCGACATGTACAAGGGTGCCTGGGGCCCTTCCATTCTGCAGGTGCTGATTTTTGCCGGTTACACCTTCATCCTGAGCCTGGTCAAACCCGGCCACCTGCCTGGCGTACCCAAAACCGCTCGCACGCTGCAGGGCTGGGCCTTGTGGGCCAAATGCCTGCGCGGCATCATCCCGTCTGCCATCCTGATTTTTGCAGTGCTTGGTTCCATGGGCGGCCTGCCCGGTATTGACACCGCCATTGCCACACCTACAGAAGCTGGTGCCATGGGTGTGGTGGGCGCACTGATTCTTGCTGCCATCCACAAACGCCTGACCCGTGCATTGATCTGGGAAGCCATGGTTGGCACCATGCGCCTGACGGCCATGGTGGTGTTTATCCTGATTGGCGCGCGTGTGTTCTCCATGGTGTTTCAGGGCGTTGACGGTGCCAAATGGGTTGAACACCTGCTGACCGGCCTGCCTGGCGGGCAGATTGGCTTTCTGATCGTCGTCAACATTTTCATCTTTTTCCTGGCCTTCTTTCTCGACTTTTTCGAGATCGCCTTCATCATCCTGCCAATGCTGGGCCCGGTTGCCGACAAACTTGGCATTGACCTGATCTGGTTTGGTGTGTTGCTCTGCGTCAACATGCAGACCAGCTTCATGCATCCACCATTTGGTTTTGCGCTGTTTTACCTGCGCGGTATTGCCGACACGCTGTTCAAGGAAGGGCGAATACCAAAAGCCATCAAATCGAATGACATCTACCTGGGGGCCATACCCTGGGTCGTCATGCAGCTGATTCTGGTGACCATCGTTATTTTTGTGCCGCAGACCGTCACCATGTTTCTGGACAAACCGGTTGCGGTTGACCTGGACAAGGTTCAGATTGAAGTGCCAGTTGATGACAACGCTTCCTTGAACAACCCACTGGAGCCGGTGGTGCCCATGCCTGAACCTGCACCACCCGAAGTGCCACCCGCGCCCAATGCGGACGTCAAGACCAAATAAGCCGGACTGAATATGGATCATCTGCCGACAGACCACATGGGGCCGCCGCCCTTCCGTTTCATACCGGGAGCGGCAGCCAAGGCCAGCCCCGCGTTTTCAATGACTTTCAAGGTGCTGGCGACGGTTCTGGTTTTTGCCTGTGCGGCAGGATTTGTACAAACCTGGCTCGGTGGCCGCGCCTCACCAGGCCAGGCCACCGGTGGCGGCTGGTTTATAGCCGGGCTGCTGCTGATGCTCTACACCTGGTGGCACATTCTGCGCAGTGCAACCCATATTGATACCGAAGGCCTGCATCAGACCTGGGTCTGGGACAAGCACATGGAACTGCGCGAGCTGGCCTACGGCAAGCTGATCAGGGTTCGCGGGCTGGAATGGCTGATTGCGCCACGGCTTTATGTGCGTACCCTGATGGGCAAATTTGCAGTTTTTTACGCCTCATCACCCGAAATGATTGCCGAGTTTGAGCGCCTTGCGAGCGAACTGAAAACCTTTCGTGGCCATCGCTGAGTTTCGATAAACAACACCCATAAAAACAGCCCTGCAGTGCAGGGCTTTTATTATGCTTCTGAGTCTGAAGAAGAAGGCTGCGAAGATCGATCAAACCTTCGCAGCCGCAGACCTGATTACAGCTTCTGGGTCGCCATGAAGTTGTCGAAACGGTTTTCAGCAAAACGGAACCACAGGACCTGGTCACGCTGGAATGCGCGCAGGTCAGCGTAGATTTTTTTCCACTCGGGGCTTTTTTCGTCGTTTGCGGCAAACACTTCCATGGAAGCCTTGAACGATGCTTCAAGCACAGGTTGCGAGAAAGGCAAGACCTTGGTCTTGGCGGCGACCAACTGCTTGAGCGCGGTCGGGTTCAGCGCGTCGTACTTGGCCAGCATGTCCGAAGCGGCCACCACGGATGCGGCTTCAACAATGGCTTTGTATTCTGACGACAGGCCGTCAAACGCTTTCTGATTGATGAAGAAGTCCACTTCAGGGCCGCCTTCCCACCAGCCTGGGTAGTAATAAAACGGTGCCACCTTGTTGAAGCCCAGTTTCTGGTCATCGTAAGGGCCAACCCATTCGGCTGCATCAATCGTGCCTTTTTCAAGTGCCTGATAGATTTCGCCGCCAGGAATGCTTTGTGGCACAGCGCCGAGTTTGGTCATGACTTCACCAACCAGACCGCCGCCCAAGCGCATTTTCAGGCCCTTGAAGTCTGCAGGTGTCTTGATTTCCTTGCGGAACCAGCCGCCCATCTGGGTGCCGGTGTTGCCGCCAGCCAGGCTGAACATGTTGTACTTGGCATACAGCTCGTTCATCAGCTTGCGGCCATTGCCGTGTTTCATCCAGGCCGTCATCTGGCGTGCATTGAGGCCAAATGGAATGGCCGAGCCCAGTGCAAACGCGGGGTTTTTGCCGTAGAAGTAATAGGGTACGGTATGGCACATCTCGACGGTGGCGTTTTGCACACCATCAACCACGCCGAAAGCGGGCATCAGCTCGCCGCCAGCATGAACTGAAATCTCGAACTTGCCGCCCGACATGGCCTTGACAGCATTGGCAAACACTTCGGCACCGCCGTAAATCGTGTCCAGCGATTTGGGGAAACTTGAAGCCAGACGCCAGCGCACTGCGGCCTGTGCGTGAACCGCCGGGGCGACACCGGCAGCCAGCACACCAGCGATACCGGCATTTTTGATTAGGGAACGACGATCCATGAATTTTTCTCCTGAAAGTTTGCTTGGAAATTATAAAAATCACACTGCACTGATCTGCCGGTTCATCAGTCCACACCTTCTTCAAGGCGGCCTGACCACCCGGCCGAGTTGCTCATTTTGTCAGCTTTCTCATGACTGCTGACACGGTTGATACCCGTACTTTATTTGTAACTTTCCGCTCTTCCGGCGAGTCGGCAAGACAGCTGGAATTCAAAGTTTTTGCCCCTGCAAGAAGCGATCAAAGGTGGCTTCGGCAAAACGAAACCACAGGTTCTGGTCACCCCGAAAACGGGCGTAATCGGCATAGACCCTGGCCCAGGCCAGGTTCTGTATGGACAGTTCTGAATAAAGCTGCATGGCCTCCTTGAAAGCTGCATTCATCACGTCCGCCGGAAAAGGCCTCAGTCTGGCACCCGCACCCACCAGCTGTTTCAGCGCTGTAGGGTTTTTGGCATCGTATCTGGCCTGCATGTCAACATGGGCAGCGGCGCTGGCCACTTCAACAATGGCCTTGTTTTCAGGCGTCAGGGCGTCGTAGGCCTTCTGGTTGATGTAGAGGTCCAGTTGCAGGCCACCCTCCCACCAGCCAGGGTAATAATAATGGGGTGCCACCTTGTTGAAGCCGAGCTTCTGGTCGTCATACGGGCCAATCCACTCCGCAGCGTCTATGGTGCCCTTTTCAAGCGCCTGGTAAATCTCGCCACCCGGCAGATTCAGTGGCACACCTCCTATCCGCTCGAACACCTTGCCGGCAAAACCGCCTACCCTGAACTTCAGTCCCTTGATGTCGGCCAGCGAGCGGATTTCCTTTCTGAACCAGCCGCCCATCTGCGCGCCGGTATTGCCACAGGGGAAATTGATGATGTTGTAACGCGCATAAAACTCACGCATCAGCTTCAGGCCATTGCCCTCAAAGGTCCAGGCGCTCATCTGGCGGCTGTTCAGGCCAAAGGGAATCGCGCCGCCGATGGCAAAAGTCTCGTCCTTGCCGAAAAAATAATACGCTGCCGTGTGTGCGGCTTCTATCGTGCCCTGCTGCACACCATCGACCACGCTGAAGGCCGGCATCAGCTCGCCGGCCGCATGCACACTGATATCAAACCGGCCACCAGACACGGCCTTCACGTGGCGTGCAAAGGTCTCGGCACCGCCATAAATGGTGTCCAGCGATTTCGGGAAACTCGACGCCAGCCGCCAGCGCACAGCTGCTGACTGTGCATGCACAGCGGGCGCCGCACCGGTGCTCAGCACACCGGCGATACCCGCATGTTTGATCAGGGAACGGCGATCCATCAGTTGCTTGTCAATTTTTATGCTGCTTCGTTGGGTGTTGCAGTGCAGCAAGGCTCTGCGTTGAAGCGATTCTAAAAATGAGCCGAACTGTATCGAGCGGGGTTTACCCTTGAACAGCTGACGGGAAGCTGTCAGGACCCGACAAGCATCAAGCCACCGACTTGAGCCGGGCACCCTGCTGCACCAGCAAGGCCGCAAAACGGGCCTGTATGGCGGCTTCAATGCCAGCAGCGTCCAGCCCCTGCAAACCCAGCAATTTGGCGGGGTCGCCATGCTCGATAAACTCGTCACTCAAGCCCAGTTGCAGCACCGGTTTGGTGATGCCTGCAGCCTGCAGGGCCTCACAAACCGCGCTGCCTGCCCCTCCCATGATGGCACCCTCTTCAAGCGTGACCAGGACATCATGCCGGGCCGCCACTTCCAGCAGCAAGGCGGTATCAAGCGGTTTGGCCCAGCGCATGTTGACGACGCTTGCATTGATCTTTTCTGCCGCCTCAAGTGCCGGATACAGCAAGGTGCCAAAGGCCAGAATCGCAATGCTGGCCCCTTCACGCCGGACTTCAGCCTTGCCAAAAGGCAGCGAATGCAAACCAGCTTCAGGGAGCACCCCTGCCCCGGCACCACGCGGGTAACGCACGGCGACCGGGTGATTTTGCTCGAATGCCGAGGTCAGCAGCTTGCGGCATTCGTTTTCATCGGCAGGGCAAGCCACACTCATGTTTGGAATACAGCGCAAAAACGGAATGTCGTAGGCACCAGCATGTGTTGCACCGTCAGCGCCGACCAGGCCGGCCCGGTCCAGTGCAAACACCACGGGCAGGTTTTGCAGGGCCACGTCATGAATCAGCTGGTCATAACCACGCTGTAGAAACGTTGAATAAATTGCCAGCACGGGTTTGAGGCCTTCACAGGCCATACCGGCGGCAAAGGTCACCGCATGTTGTTCTGCAATGCCCACGTCGTGGTAACGCTCGGGGAAACGGCGGTGAAACTCGACCATGCCCGAACCTTCACGCATCGCAGGCGTGATGCCGACCAGGCGTTTGTCATGTTCGGCCATGTCACACAGCCAGTTGCCAAAAACCTGGGTAAACGTCTGTTTGGCAGGCAAGGGGGACTTTTGCAGGCCCATGGCGGGGTCAAACTTGCCAGGGCCGTGGTAGGCAATCGGGTCTACTTCGGCGAGTTTGTAACCCTGGCCTTTTTTGGTCACCACATGCAGAAACTGCGGGCCAGAACCATCGGCCATCAGTTTTTTGATGTTTTCAAGAGTAGGTATCAATGATTCGAGGTCATGGCCGTCAATGGGCCCGATATAGTTAAAACCAAAGTTTTCAAACAGGGTGGCAGGCACGACCATGCCTTTGGCGTGCGCCTCCAGCCGTTTGGCCAGTTCCAGCAGCGGTGGCGCAACACTCAGGACATGTTTGCCCACACTTTTGGCCGATGCATAAAAACGGCCGCTCATCAGTTGAGCCAGGTAACGATTCAGCGCACCAACTGGCGGGCTGATGCTCATGTCGTTGTCGTTGAGCACCACCAGCAATTTGCAGTCGTCATGAACACCGGCATTGTTCAGCGCCTCAAAAGCCATGCCGGCGCTCATGGCACCGTCACCGATGATGGCTACGGAATGGCGGTTTTCACCTTTTTGCCTGGCCGCGAGAGCCATGCCGAGTGCGGCAGAAATCGAGGTCGATGAATGCGCCGTGCCAAAGGTGTCGTATTCACTTTCGTCACGACGCGGAAAACCCGACAGACCGCCAAACTGCCTCAGGCTGTCCATACGGTCACGCCTGCCAGTCAAAATCTTGTGCGGATAGGTCTGATGGCCCACATCCCAGACCAGCCGGTCTTCTGGCGTGTTGAAAACATAATGCAAAGCCACCGTCAGCTCGACCGTACCGAGGTTGGAGCTCAAATGCCCACCGGTTTTTGAAACGCTGTCAATCAGGTAGCTGCGCAGCTCGTCAGCCACTGATTTGAGCTGGGTGCGAGGCAGCAAACGCAGGTCTGCAGGGCTGTTGATGGATGCAAGCATGGGGTTCATCGTGTGTATATTCTGACTGCCGTGACGGATTCAATGCTGACGGTTAACCAGCATATCTGCAAGTGCCTGCAGCGCCCTGGTGTCGTGCGGAGTGCTGGTTTCAAGCGTGTCCAGGCTGTCCAGGCTTTTGAAAGCCCGTGCCAGCAGTTGCTGGGCGTAATCTTTTGAAGCCTGCAAACCCATCAACGAGACAAAGGTGGGTTTGTCCTGGGCGGCATCCTTGCCGGCAGTTTTGCCCAGGGTGGCTGAATCGGCGGTGACATCCAGAATGTCATCAACCACCTGAAATGCCAGGCCAATGGCGGCACCGTAATCGCGCAAGGCATCCTGCACAGCGCCCGGCGGGGTGCCGCATTGCGCGCCCATCATGACACTGACCTGCAGCAAGGCACCGGTTTTAAGGCGGTGCATTTCATGCAGTTCGGCTGAGGTAAGAGGTATGCCGACACTGGCCAGATCTATCGCCTGCCCGCCTGCCATGCCCTGAAAACCCGCTGCCTGCGCCAGCATTCGGCACAGCCTGGCCTGCGTGGCGGCGTCAACAGAGGCATCATCGGGCGTCAGGATTTCAAACGCCAGCGCCTGCAGCGCGTCGCCAGCCAGCAGTGCCTGGGCCTGGCCAAACTTGATGTGAACCGTGGGTTTGCCCCGGCGCAGCACATCGTTGTCCATGCAGGGCATGTCGTCGTGAACCAGGGAATATGCGTGGATCAGTTCCACCGCACAGGCCGAACGCAAGGCAGCCTGCGGGTTGCCGCCTACCGCTTCACAGGCTGCCATGACCAGCAGCGGCCGCAGGCGTTTGCCGCCATCAAGCACGGCATAACGCATGGCGTCACCAAGTCCGGCAGGGGCCGGGGCGCTGTCGGGGCAGGCGACCCAGCTGGACAGGGCATTTTCCACCAGGTCAAACTGCTGTGCGCTCCAGGCGCTCAGCGCAAACGGGGTTGATTTTTCAGGGGCGGTCAAACGGGGGCTCTCTGTAACTCGTTATATATGGGTGCTGCTGGCTCTGCCCTGCAGGGCCAGATCTTCAAATCAGGCAAGCCAGGGTTTGAGTTCCCGGCCTTCCAGTACCTTGACCTGGACTTCAACCGCTTCAAGTTTGCCTTTGCAAAAAGCCAGCAGCTGCGCACCACGCTGGTAACCCGTCAGCAACTGGTCCAGTGGCAAGTTGCCTGATTCAAGGCTGGACACCAGGCCTTCCAGCTCTTTGAGCGCAGCTTCGTAGGTTTCTGGCAAGGGCGGCACGGATGCGGCGGGTGCGGATGAAGAAGTAGTACTTTTGGCCATGGTATTTGTGCGGAAGGTCGATTTTAGGCGTTTGCGGCTTGCCGCCTGCCAGAAGAAGCCGACGCCGCCTGTCAGCGCATGGGTCAGCGCAAGGGGAACAACGCATTATCCGGTGGCCCGGCGGGTAGAATTGAGAACGGTTCTCGACAACATCGGCCCCGCCATACCGGGTGCCGCACCTCCCCATACTGCATGTCTGATTCAAGCCTTCGCCTGCTGCAGGCCACCAGCCAGCTTCCAATTTCAAGCTATTTTGATGCCGCCCTGTACCAGCGCGAGCAGCAAAAGCTGTTTGCCAACGGCCCGCGCTATATGGGCCATGAACTGGCCGTGCCGCAGTTGGGCGACTTTTACGCGCTGCCGCATGAGGGTGAAGGCCGGGCGCTGGTGCGCAACAAATCGGGCATAGAGCTGATCTCCAACGTCTGCCGCCATCGCCAGTCCACCATGCTGCAGGGGCGCGGCTCGTTGGGC
>JAZKIK010000619.1:21797-28040 GCA_040384925.1 Pseudomonadota bacterium
TACAACACCTCGGGCGAGCTGATCGGTGCGCCGCATTTTGAAATCGACCCCTGCCTGAACCTGAACCGCTACAAGACCACCACCTGGAACGGCCTGGTGTTTGAAGACAATGGCCGAGACATTGCGGCCGACATGGCGCCGCTAAGCCTGCGTTCACAAGTCATGCCCGACCTTGACTTTTCCGGCTATCAGCTCGACAAGACTCATTTGCACGAGTGCAACTACAACTGGAAGACCTTTATCGAGGTTTACCTGGAGGACTACCATGTCGGCCCGTTTCACCCCGGCCTGGGCGGTTTTGTCACCACACACGACCTGGCCTGGGAGCTGGAGCGCGGATATTCAGTGCAAACCGTGGGCGTGTCCGACAAACTGGGCAAACCCGGTACCGACACCTATAAAAAGTGGCATGACGTGGTGCTGCAGTACCGCAAGGGCGTCCCGCCCAAGTACGGCGCGATCTGGCTGACCTATTACCCGCATGTGATGATCGAGTGGTATCCGCACACTCTGGTGGTCAGCACGCTGCACCCGCGCGGGCCTGACAAGACCCTCAATGTAGTCGAGTTTTTTTATCTTGAAGAAATATGTGCCTTCGAGCGCGAATTCATAGAAGCCCAGCAGGCGGCCTATATGGAAACCTGTGTTGAAGACGACGAAATCGCCATGCGCATGGACGCTGGCCGCAAGGCTTTGATGCTGCGCGGCGACAACGAATTTGGCCCCTACCAGAGCCCGATGGAAGACGGCATGAAACACTTTCACGAGTGGTATCGCCGTGAAATGGGTGCCAGCAAAACCACGCAGATGATCTGAGGAACACATCACTGCTGCTGTACGAATCGCGGTTCATGCCTGCTGAACCCGCGTGACCAGCATACTTTGCCCCCATAAAACCCGACAAAACGCCAAAATCGCCCATGCAAGCCGTCTGGATGCTTCTTTCCTCCTTTGTGTTTGCCACCATGGGGGTGTGCGTCAAATATGCGTCCGAGCACTTCAACAGTGCCGAGCTGGTTTTTTACCGCGGCCTGGTGGGTGTGGTGGTCATGGCGATTTATGCCAGGGCGCGCGGCACCTCTTTGCGTACCGACTACTTGTCCATGCACGCCTGGCGCAGCGTGATTGGTGTGATGTCGCTTTCAGCCTGGTTTTATGCGATTGCCCATTTGCCGCTGGCCACCGCCATGACATTGAACTACATGAGCAGCGTCTGGATAGCTGCCTTTCTTGTCGGCGGCTCCCTGATGCTGGGCAAGGCCGGGCAGAAAGGCCCGTCACAAGGGCCGCTGGTGATGGCGATACTGGCCAGTTTTGCCGGTGTGGTCATGCTGCTGCGCCCGGCCATGGACCAGAACCAGACCTTTGCAGGCCTGATTGGCCTGATGTCAGGCCTGGGCGCGGCCTTTGCCTATATGCAGGTGATGTCGATTGCACGGCTTGGCGAGCCTGAAACCCGCACCGTCTTTTATTTTGCCGTTGGCACGGCTGTAGCTGGCGCGCTGGGCATGCTGGTGACCGGCATTTCGCCCTGGAACTGGCAACACGCCTTGTGGATACCGCCCCTGGGCATATTGGCCTCGCTGGGCCAGTTGTGCATGACCAAGGCCTACTCCATGACCTCCGGCACTGGCAACCACAGCGGCACCCTGATGGTGGCCAATCTGCAATATTCAGGCATTGTGTTTGCAGCGCTGTACAGCCTGATATTGTTTGGCGATGACATTCCGCTGATAGGCTGGGCCGGCATGGGCCTCATCATCGTCAGCGCGATTGCCGCCACCGTGCTGCGCGCGCGTGCAGCACCCAATGCACCCGCTGAAGATCACTGACCGCAAAATCTGTACATTCGATCAAAGGAGACAACGATGAACTACAGCACCCTGATTTCAGTAGAACAACTGCAGCAACTGCTGGCCGCCAGACAGCCGTTGCGCATTTTTGACTGCACCTTTGACCTGATGCAGCCCAAAGTCGGCGAAAAGCAGTTTCTTGAATCCCACATCCCCGGCGCCGTGTACGCCAACCTGGACACCGCCCTGAGTGCCAAACACGGGGTGCCCGGCGCTCACGGCGTAGTCACCGCCACAGGTGCAGATGCCCCCGCATCAGGCGGCCGCCACCCGCTGCCAAATCGTGAAAAATTTGCCACCTGGCTGTCCAGCGTAGGTTTTGCCAACAATATGCAGGCCGTGGTGTACGACCGCAACGGTGCCAACTACTGCGGCCGCCTGTGGTGGATGCTGAAGTGGGCCGGTCACCAAAACGTTGCGGTACTTGATGGCGGTCTACAGGCCTGGCTCGCCGCAGGCGGTGCCGTCAACAGCGGTGAAGAAGCCGCCCATTTCCAGACAAACTTTGAACTGGCGCCCGCCATTGCCACATTGGTAGCCGCAAAAACAGTAGCAGACAACATAGGCCGCCCAGGCCAGACCCTGATAGACGCCCGCGCCACACCACGCTTCAAAGGCGAAGTCGAACCACTCGACCCGGTTGCAGGCCACATCCCCGGCGCACTGAACCGCCCTTTCAGCCAGAACATCGGACCAGACGGCAAATTCAAACCCGCAGCCCAGCTCAAGGCCGAATTTGAAATTTTGCTAGGCGGCCGCGACCCAACCAGCGTAGTCCACCACTGCGGCAGCGGTGTCAGCGCAGTGCCCAACCTGATAGCCATGGAAGTTGCAGGGCTTGGGCACTCTGGGCTTTATGCGGGTAGCTGGAGTGACTGGTGCAGTAATCCGGAGAATCCGGTGGCGCGGGGGTGATGGGGGGCGTTGGCCACATTCTGAAGTCATGGGCAACTATATTGGCCCTGGCTGCGCAAGTGGCTGATCTGGTGGAATGTGGGTCAGTCCGGTCAATATCGGTAAAAACCCGATGTGAGCTGCTGCTACATTAGCTGAAACTCACTGAAACTGGTTTCACAAAAGCAGCATTCCGGCCACTTTTTCAAGCCCCGGCGCAGTCATTCAAACCAGAATCCGCCCAAGCAGCAAACTCGCACACCATGCCTGCAAAAAAAGCAACCCAAACCCCAACCCAAGCCCAGGCACGGACCACGATTGCCGATGTTGCACTGGCTGCTGGGGTGTCCAAAGCAACGGTTTCGCGCTTCCTGAATCACCGCGAAAGACTGCTGACACCCGACATTGCAGCCAAGGTTGAAGCTGCCATTGCCACGCTGGCTTACAGCCCCAGCCCGATGGCACAGGCGCTCAAGCGTGGGCGCTCGCGGCTGATTGGGCTGGTGGTGGCGGATGTGACCAATCCTTTTTCTGTTGCTGTGTTGCGCGGCGCTGAAAAGGTTTGCCAGGAAAGTGGTTACCTGCTGATGCTTTTCAACCTGGGCAATGACAGCCGGCGTGAGAGTGAAGCCATAGAAGCGCTGTCGGCTTACCAGGTTGAGGGTTTTATCCTGAACACGCTGGGCCGTGACGGCGGTGCGGCGGCTGATGCGGCGCGGCATGGCAAACCGGTGGTGCTGGTGGACAGACGCCACCAGAACATGCAGGCTGATTTTGTATCGCTGGACAACGTGGGGGCGGTTCGGCTTGGTGCGGGACATCTGGTGGAAGCCGGTTACCGCGAGCTGCTTTTTGTGTCTGAACCACTGCGTGATGTCAGCTCACGCATCGAGCGTGAAGCGGCCTTTCGATCTTTTGTGCACGATGCTGCATCCGGCATGGCCGGCTTGCAGGGCAGCACGTTTGAGAGTCACGAAAACGAAAATGACGGCCTGGACAAAGCCCTTTTGGGCCTGCGCCAGCGTGCGAAAGGCCGCCTGCCGGGCATCGTCACCAGCAATGCGGTGGTCACGCTGCGGGTGGTTGCGGCCATGGCTCGGCTGGGCTGGCGCTTTGGTGTCGATGTCGGGCTGGTGGGATTTGACGATACCGAATGGGCACCTTATGTCGGCCCCGGTTTAAGCACGATTGCCCAGCCCACTGACGAGCTGGGGCGGCTGGCGGCGGGCTGCCTGATTGAACGGCTCAAGGGTCTGGACCTGCCGCCACGGCAGATTTTGCTGTCGGGGCGGCTGGTGGTGCGCGGGTCTTCAGTAGCGGTTTGAGCCCCAAAACACCCAGCTTTTGACAGTCATCCCGGACCTGATCCGTTGCGAGTCCGTTCACCCTGAGCTTGTCGAAGGGCTGTTCGTTGGCAGCAAAGGCTTCGACAGGCTTGCTTCGACTTCACTCAGCACAGGCGGCTTCGACAGGCTCAGCCCGAACGGTTTTTAGCGCCGCGATGCGGGTTCATGGATTGCGGATCGAGTCCGCAATGACAAAACAAAAGCCATAACAAACACCCAGCCTAGGGTTTTCACGGGCTTACAAAGCCCTGTTCCGCACTTCTATAATTTGTGAAACCGGTTTCAGAAACCATCAAAAAATTCACAAAAACCAGCTCAACCAGACACACCTCAGCGCATGAACTACACCTTTCAATTTGCAGATGTTTTTGCCGCCTGGCCGCTGCTGCTCAAAGGCACGCTCAGCACGATTGAGCTGTCCGTGCTGGCCATGGTGATGGGCCTGGTGGTGGCCATCGTGTGCGCCTGGGGCAAAACCGCAGGGCCGAAACCGCTGCGTTTTCTGATCAATGCCTATATCGAGCTGATTCGCAACACGCCTTTTCTGGTGCAGCTGTTTTTCTTTTTCTTTGCCCTGCCCGCTCTGGGCCTGCGTTGGTCGGCGCACACGGCAGCGCTGACGGCGATGGTGGTCAATCTGGGCGCGTATGCAACTGAAATCATGCGCGCTGGCATTGAGTCGATTCCCAAGGGGCAGATTGAGGCTGGCCTGGCGCTCAACCTCAAAAAGCATGAAATCTTCAGGTTTGTGATTCTCAAACCCGCACTGCGCGCCATTTACCCGGCGCTGACCAGCCAGTTCATCTTGCTGATGCTCAGTTCCAGTGTGGTGTCGGCCATTTCTGCAGATGACCTGACCTCGGTTGCTGCCAATCTGCAGTCGCAGACCTTCCGCAGCTTTGAGATCTACATCGTGGTGGCTGTGATTTACCTGGCGCTGGCGCTGGCTTTCTCAGCGCTGTTCAAACTCATCTTCAGGCTGAGCCTGAACTATCCGGACCGTCGCTGATATGCGTACCTTTGCTTATTCAGAATTCTGGTTCATCCTTGAAGCCGCCAAATGGACGGTGGCGCTGTCGCTGATTGCCTTTATTGGCGGTGCGATGGTTGGCCTGGCCCTGGCGCTGAGCCGCACATCGGGCAAACCAGTGCTGCAGGCGCTGGCTGGGGGATTTATCCAGATATTTCAGGGCACGCCCTTGCTGCTGCAGCTTTTTCTGGTGTTTTTTGGCGCGCCTGTGCTGGGTTTTGACATCAACCCCTGGCTGGCAGCCGGTGTGGCGCTGATTTTGAACAGCGGCGCTTTTCTGGGCGAAATCTGGCGCGGCTGTATTCAGGCAATTCCCGGCGGTCAGCTGGAAGCCGCGCAGGCGCTGAGCCTGCCTTACTGGTCACGCATGAAGGACATCATCCTGCCGCAGGCTTTCAAGATTGCGCTGCCGCCCACGGTGGGTTACCTGGTGCAGATCATCAAGGGCACCTCGCTGGCGGCAATCATTGGTTTTACCGAAATCACCCGCGCCGGGCAAATCATCAACAACGCTACTTTCCAGCCGCTGATTGTGTTCAGTGTGGTGGCGGCGATTTACTTTTTGCTGTGCTGGCCCTTGTCATTGCTGGCCACACAGATGGAAAAACGCCAGGCTGCGGCGCTGACGCGCTAAAGCCCTTTTCAGTTTCACCCCCGATTTTTGACCTGTATTTCACTCTAACGGAGACATTTGATGATGATTAAAAACCTGCAACGCCGCGTTTTCACCAGCACCGCCATCGCCCTCGCCTGCGGTCACCTACTGTTTGTCATATTGACCAACCCGGCCCACAAGCCGGACTTCAATAACACGGCCAGCGGCGGGCTGAACTTGGGTGGATGGGTGCACGTAGCATACTGCGGCATCTGCTGGGCCATGGCTATGATCAGCCTTGCGCACATCATCGAAGGAGGCCTGCGGGGACCGGTGATGTGGTACGGCCTGATAGGAGGCGTTACCTACTTGGTCACCCAGGTGATGGACCACGCGCTTGGGAATTTCCAACCGCTCACCAAAGTGTAAGGAGGAAAAACAACGCCCCGCCACGGATTTCAATCCGCGGCGGGGCTCTTTATTTGCAAAATATTATTTTTTAGGTTTTAAATCCAGACAGACGGA
>JAZKIK010000620.1:0-3730 GCA_040384925.1 Pseudomonadota bacterium
GTGATGAAGATCTGCTGGAGATCGAACGCCGCGCCATCCCCGGCACCGGCAGCTGCGGCGGCATGTACACGGCCAACACCATGTCAAGTGCGTTTGAGGCCCTGGGTATCTCCCTGCCCTACTCCAGCACCATGGCCAATCCGCATGATGAAAAGATGAATTCGGCAAAGGAATCAGCCAAGGTGCTGATTGAAGCGGTCAAAAAAGACATCAAACCGCGCGACATCGTGACCAAAAAGTCGATCGAGAATGCGGTTGCAGTCATCATGGCCACGGGTGGTTCAACCAACGCCGTGCTGCACTTTCTGGCCATTGCACATGCAGCCGGGGTGGAATGGTCAATTGACGACTTTGAGCGTGTGCGTGTCAAAACACCGGTGCTGTGCGACCTGAAACCATCGGGCAAATACCTGGCTGTGGATCTGCACCGCGCTGGCGGCATTCCGCAGGTCATGAAAACCTTGCTGGTCGCCGGCCTGCTGCACGGCGACTGCCTGACGATTTCGGGCCAGACCATTGCCGAAACCCTGAAAGACGTGCCTGATGTGCCACGTGCCGACCAGGATGTGATTCGCCCCATCAATAATCCGATGTATGCCCAAGGCCACCTGGCGATTCTGAAAGGCAACCTGTCACCCGAAGGGTGTGTGGCCAAGATCACCGGCCTGAAAAACCCGGTCATGACCGGCCCGGCACGTGTGTTTGACGACGAACAATCAGCCCTGGCCGCGATTCTGGCAGGCAAGATTGTGGCCGGTGATGTGATGGTCTTGCGTTACCTCGGCCCCAAAGGTGGCCCCGGCATGCCTGAAATGCTGGCACCGACGGGTGCGCTGATTGGCGCTGGCCTGGGCGAAAGTGTCGGCCTGATTACCGATGGCCGTTTTTCTGGCGGCACCTGGGGCATGGTGGTAGGCCACGTCGCGCCTGAGGCGGCGGCTGGCGGCAACATTGCCTTTATTGAAGAAGGCGACTCGATCACGATTGATGCACGCCAGTTGCTGCTGCAGCTCAATGTCAGCGACGAGGTGCTGGCAGCACGCAAGCTTGGCTGGGTAGCACCCAAACCGCGCTACACACGCGGTGTGCAGGCCAAGTTTGCCTTCAACGCATCAAGCGCCAGCAAGGGCGCTGTGCTGGACGACTATTGATCCAGCCGTGATCACCCTTTTGCCACCTCAAAAGCGGTAAAACGTGAAAAAAGCCCGTGAAGTTACACACTTCACGGGCTTTTTACCTGACCTGCCCACTGTATGACTGACAGAAAACGAGGCCGATTATTTGCGTTTTTTGGGCAGCATGCCCATGGCTTCACGCTGCTTTTCAATCCGTTCCTTTTTGCGTTGGTCCATTTTTTCAATTTCAACGCGCTTGGAATATCCAGAGGCATCAGCCCACGACCACCAAGCCACGGCCAAGGCAAATGGCGACATAACGATCCACCAGCTCCACTCGGCAACTGGCCCGAACTCCAGATATTTCATGAGCACTGCGGCAATGCCAGCCAATAAAAAATACATACATGACTCCAGTTTTTGTGTTGCCGCCATTGCGGCAGATGGCATCAGACGGGCTTGACCCTGGGGGTTTCAGTGTCAACCGACCTCACTACAATGACGTTGAAGCACTGTAACCCAAGCTATAACTATCCACGAGGCCAAATATGATCAAACGCATCCTGTTCGCAACAGCCGCTCTGGCCACCAGCGCCCTGGTGTCCACACCAGCGATGGCTGACCTGGCCCTGGCTACTGCGAAAAACTGCATGGCCTGCCACGCGGTTGACAAGAAACTGGTCGGCCCTTCGTACAAGGAAGTGGCTGTCAAATACGCTGGTCAGGGCGATGCGGTTGACAAGCTCGCCGCAAAAGTCACGAAAGGCGGCGCAGGCGTCTGGGGCCCCGTGCCCATGCCTGCCAATGCACAGGTCAGCCCCGACGAAGCCAAAAAGCTGGTCGCCTGGATCCTGACCCAGAAGTAATTCAAAAACTGGTTCGCACCTTGCGGACCAGAGCCTGCAAAAAAGCCCGTCAACTGACGGGCTTTTTTCATGTCGGCAGCAAGAGGCTACAGGTTTTCAGACAGCTGATCCAGAATCGCCGGGTTCTCCAGCGTTGAGGTGTCCTGCGTGATGGCCTCGCCCTTGGCGATGCCACGCAGCAGGCGGCGCATGATTTTGCCGCTGCGGGTCTTGGGCAGGTTGTCACCAAAACGGATGTCCTTGGGTTTGGCAATCGGGCCAATCTGTTTGCCAACCCAGTCACGCAGCTCCTTGGCAATGGCCTTGGCTTCGTCACCCGTGGGGCGTGAACGTTTGAGCACCACAAAAGCCACAATCGCCTCGCCAGTCAAATCGTCTGGCCGGCCCACCACGGCGGCTTCTGCCACCAGCGTCGAATGTGCGACCAGTGCCGATTCGATTTCCATCGTGCCCATGCGGTGGCCTGACACGTTCAGCACATCGTCAATACGGCCTGTGATACGGAAGTAACCGTTGTCCACATTGCGAACGGCACCGTCACCAGCAAGGTAAATCGTGCCACCCATCTCTTCGGGGAAATAGCTCTTTTTAAAGCGCTCAGGGTCGTTCCAGATGGTGCGTATCATCGACGGCCAGGGGCGTTTGACCACCAGCATGCCGCCTGCACCATTGGGCAAGTCCTTGCCGGTTTCATCAACAATCGCAGCCATGATGCCGGGCAGCGGCAAGGTGCAGCTGCCGGGCACCAGCGGTGTGGCGCCGGGCAGCGGCGTGATCATGTGGCCACCGGTTTCTGTTTGCCAGAAGGTATCAACCACCGGGCAGCGCTCACCACCGACGTTTTTGTAATACCACATCCAGGCTTCCGGGTTGATGGGCTCACCCACCGAGCCGAGTATGCGCAGGCTGCTCAGGTCCGAACGGTCAGGATGCACTTTTTCATCGCCTTCGGCGGCCTTGATCAGGGAACGGATGGCCGTGGGCGCGGTGTAGAAGATGGAAACCTTGTGGCGTTCAATCATCTGCCAGAAACGGCCGGCGTTCGGGTAGGTGGGAATGCCTTCAAAAATCACTTGTGTAGCGCCTGCAGCCAGCGGGCCGTAAGCGACATAGGTGTGACCGGTAATCCAGCCAATATCGGCAGTACACCAGAACACGTCCGACGGATTCAGGTCAAAAGTCCAGTCCATGGTCAGTTTGGCCCACAGCAAATAACCGCCTGTGCTGTGCTGCACCCCCTTGGGTTTGCCGGTGGAGCCGGATGTGTAAAGGATAAACAGTGGATGTTCAGCGCCGACAAACTCTGGCGCACAAACCGGGTCAGCCTTGGCAGTGACTTCATGCATCAGGCTGTCGCGGCCTTCGACCATATTGCAGGCCGTGGCCGTACGCTGGTAAACGATGACGTTCTTGATCGAATCACAGCCACCAAGCGCCAGGCCTTCGTCCACGATGGCCTTGAGCGGAAGCTCCTTGCCACCACGCAACTGGTAGTTGGCGGTGATGACGGCCACGGCACCTGCGTCCTGAATCCGCTCCTGCAGGCTTTTGGCAGAAAACCCGCCAAACACCACAGAGTGTGTTGCACCAATACGGGCACAGGCCTGCATCGCCACCACACCTTCCACCGTCATGGGCATGTAAATGACTACGCGCTCACCTTTTTGAATGCCCATGCCTTTGAGCGCGCTGGCAAACTGGCTGACTTTGGCGTGCAACTCTTTGTAAGTGACGGTGGTGACCTGGCCA
>JAZKIK010000621.1:0-738 GCA_040384925.1 Pseudomonadota bacterium
CCGGCACCCTCATTGCAGGCCTGATGACCCTCAGTTTTGCCATAAAGACCACCTTTCCTAGTGAAGTAAACCAGGCGGCGCACCAGGCTCAGTGCACAGCCAACACCCATCCTTGAAGCTATTCATGCGCCAAGAGACAACATCACGACCAGACCGACAGTCAAAAGCCACGGAGATGGCATCAGCCAGGGTACAACCCGTCAGACGCACCACATCAGGCTTGGCAATGGGCGTGCCATTGGAACGGCTGTAGCGATTGCTTTCCTCAGGCGCCAGTTCATTGTACTTGGCATGCTTGGGCAGGCGGTGTGTGGCCACGTGGGCATGCATTGCCCCCCGTTCCTGCATCTCAAACGAGGCGCAGAACCGGAAGGAGCCCAGGGCACGTTTCATGCGCTTTTGCCAGATGGAAAAGTGCTTTTTGCACAGTTCACGATCAAGCTGATTGACCTTGTAGGTCAGGGTCAGCAGTTCGTCAAAGCCCTCAGTGATGATGACCCTGCGACACATGGTTTTGGCACGCTGCGCGGCCTTTTTGAGGGACCTTTGACGCCGCTGCATGGCCTCAGCCATGTCCTCCTCAGCCCAGTCTGCCAACTGCTGCTCAGTGGGCGCACCCTTGAAGCCTTCACCCATCAATGGACGGAAATCGACCGACTCGACGCCACAGCCGACTTCATGCCACTCAATGACCGGACGAATCGACTGCTCAAGCACCCCATTGACCTCCCAGGTGCG
>JAZKIK010000621.1:748-14255 GCA_040384925.1 Pseudomonadota bacterium
GCTAAGGCGCTTGCCTTCAAACAAAATTCCTTGGACAACACGTTCCATCAGTAAGGCCCCCTTTGACCGGGAATCCAGGGCCTTGTACCCTGTGATTTCCTAAAGTGTTCTGGTAATAAATTAGCGCCCGCTGGCGCGGGCGCCCCGTCCGGCTGCGCCTTGGCCGG
Source organism: Pseudomonadota bacterium (assembly GCA_040384925.1). GTDB lineage: Bacteria > Pseudomonadota > Gammaproteobacteria > Burkholderiales > Burkholderiaceae_C > Polaromonas. The sequence goes on from JAZKIK010000621.1 coordinate 916, forward strand.
GCACCCGCACCCGCATGCGCCAGCCTCTCCCTCAGGCTGCGCAGCCCTCAGCGCCTGCAATTCAGTCAGCAGGCGACCACGTTCCTCATACAGCTTCAAGAAGCCTTGAGCCTGCTGGACAAGCATCGACCACCAACCGCTTTCCTTGGCTGAAATCGTGCGACCCTCAGGCGTGACCAACATGCCCCCATAGAAGTACCAACCGGCCCATTCCTTGCCAGGCAGCTCGGCATAGCGCATCAGGCGCAGCAGCTTGTAGGCCATGTAGGGCACCTGATGCGTGCCGCTCAGCCAATTTTGTAAAGTCCTCAGCGAGACATGCAGAAGCTTCGCCGCCTCAGGGTGCGGCAGGCCCAGATCTGCGAGCAGCACCTTAAAACGTCGGGCATGCTCAAGCCTGTCAGCTAAGCACTGGCGACCCCTTTTAGGGTCATATTGAATATTCCACGATGTATCTTATGTTAAATAATGTTTTGTCTGCGAAGCTGCAACTCGCAAATAGTACACAAAACGCCCCGTTTCCCGTTTCCCGCCCCGACCCCGACGTCCCCAAACCCAAGCCTCTGTAGGACAAATCCTGCTAATGGTCAGGCGGCGCTTCTTCTGGCTCTTTGGCTGGCAAACTGGCCGGATGAACAAAATTCCTGTCCCCGGCCTGGGCCAACGCCTGTTTGCCAAGCTGACGCTGCTCGTGTCTTTCTGCTTTTTTGTGACCTTGCCTTCCGCTGCGCAAACAACGACTGCAGCGGCCGCGACGCCCGGCACAACCGGTATTGAACCTGCGGCAACTGCCTTGCTGGCAAGACATGGCGCGCTGGGCAATCGACTGGCTCGCAATGTCTTTAACAGGCCATTGGTGATCGAATCACAGGAAAACGCCGACATGATTTACGGCAATGCCTACGCCGTGCTTGATGCGCCGTTTGACACCGTAAGCAAGGCTTTCAAGAACCCCAGGCACTGGTGTGAGGTGATGATTCTTCACATCAACACCAAATACTGCAAGGCCAGCACTGACACGGCACCGTCTGCGCTGCAGGTCCATATTGGTAAAAAAACACCTCAAGAGCTGAAAGATGCTTTTGCACTGGAATTTGATTTGCGGCTGACAAGCAGCTCCAGCAGCTTTTTGGCAGTTCAGCTCAATGCCGACAAGGGTCCCTTGGGCACCAGCAATTACCGCATTGCCTTGCAGGCCGTGCCGCTGGCAGATGGCAAGACCTTCATGCATCTGCGTTATTCCTACGCCTACGGACTGGCGGGCCGGCTGGCCATGCAGGGTTATCTGGCCACGCTCGGCAGTGGAAAAGTCGGTTTTACCCAGCTTGATCCCGGTGCTGATAAAACCGAGGCCGACTACGTGGGTGGAATGCGTGGGGCCGTTGAACGCAACACCATGCGTTATTACCTTGCCATCGAGGCCTATTTGATCTCGCTCGGCAAACCACCGGCACAACAGTTCAATGCCAGGCTGGAGCACTGGTTTGACGCGACCGAGCAATACCCTCGGCAGTTGCATGAGGTAGACCGCAGCTCCTATCTGGTGATGAAAAAAAGCGAATACCAACGGCAGCAAAACGCGGCACCAGGTTGATACCGCTGGCTTGCACGCGCGCAAGGTAAGCGCCGTCTGACAGCATCAGCGGCCCTGCCTGACACAAAGCGCCGTCATTTGGCTACCTGCCCTCCATTGAAGGCTGGCTAAGGTTGCATACAGGCTTGCGAATCCGCGCACAGCCCTTAACCAAGCTTTAACCCGTGTCAGCCAATCCGCCTGGAATTGCGTCATGAAACTAGTCAGTCAGCATCTTGATGACCTCCCTGATCTCCACACCTCCCAAGTGACAAGCTTGAACACCGATTCAGCCCCGGTCCATCCAGCCCATGGTCAAAGCCAAAATGACTGGCTTGAGCTGACGCTGGCCATGATGATTGGTTTTGCCAGCCTGCTGGCTTTTTCACTTCTTTTGCCCGATGGTCCAGCGCGCCTGGTCCAGGAAATACTGGGCTGGTCCATGGCTGGCGCAATGCTCGGCCTGGCGCTGCTGGCAGCCATCAAGGGGCTCAATGGCCTGCTTGACTCGTGAAAGCCAGCTTGGACCACCCTCCTCCTCTTTCTTCTGCTTTTTCGTCTTTTATCAATACCTTGAGCCGGCTCGAACGCCGGCTTCCACCTGGAAAACCAATGACCACACCGAAGCGCAAAGCCAATGGCACGCCAAAAATTGTCGATGCCAAGGCCAAGCAGCAGCAACTGGAGTCATTTACGGAAAGCACCGCGACTTTGTTGACTACCAATCAGGGCCTGCAGATCCCTGACAACCATAATTCGCTCAAGGCCGGGCCACGCGGGCCAAGCCTGCTTGAAGACTTCATATTGCGCGAGAAAATCACGCATTTTGACCACGAACGTATTCCCGAGCGTGCCGTACATGCCCGTGGCACTGGAGCACACGGTTTTTTCAAGCCCTACAAATCCATGGCGGCTTATACCAGCGCCGGTTTTTTACAGGACCCGGAGCTTGAAACGCCGGTGTTTGTGCGTTTTTCAACCGTGGCAGGTTCCGCTGGCTCGGCCGATACGGTGCGTGATGCGCGCGGATTTGCCGTCAAGTTTTATACCGCCGAAGGCAATTACGATCTGGTTGGCAACAATATTCCGGTGTTTTTTATCCAGGATGCGATCAAGTTCCCCGACCTGATCCACGCCGTCAAACCTGAACCACACCACGGCATGCCACAGGCGGCCAGCGCACATGACACTTTTTGGGACTTTGTTACGCTGATGCCTGAATCCACCCACATGCTGATGTGGGTCATGTCAGACCGGGCCATACCTCGAAGCTTGCGCATGATGGAAGGTTTCGGCGTTCACGCCTTTCGTTTTGTCAACGCCCATGGCGACGCCCACTTCGTGAAATTCCACTGGAAACCCAAACTCGGTGTCCATGGCCTGGCCTGGGACGAAGCCCAGAAAATCGCTGGCAAGGATGCCGACTTTCACCGCCGTGATCTGTGGGAGGCGATTGAAAGTGGCAACTTCCCCGAGTGGGAGCTGGGAGTGCAGATCATCGACGCTGGCAAGGAAGGTGAGCTGGGTTTTGACATTCTTGATGCGACGAAACTCATTCCCGAGTCTCAGGTACCGGTTCAGATCATTGGCAAGATGACGCTGAATCGCAATACCGACAATTTCTTTGCTGAAACCGAGCAGGTTGCCTTTCACCCTGGACACCTGGTGCCGGGCATAGACTTTTCCAACGACCCTTTGCTGCAAGGACGCCTGTTTTCATACACCGATACACAGCTGTCGCGGCTTGGTGGTGCAAACTTTCATGAAATCCCTATCAACCGCAGCGTTTGCCCCATGCATAACTTCCAGCGTGATGGCTTGCACCGCCAGACCATCAGCAAAGGCCGTGTGGCGTATGAGCCCAATACCTTGGGAAATTGCACTGAATACCGGGTCGACGGCGCAGCGCAGGGCTTTCAGTCACATCCGGAACAGCTGGAGTCACCCAAGATCCGGGGCCGCAACCTGTCGTTCGACGACCATTTTTCACAAGCCACCCTGTTCTGGAACAGCCAGAGCACGGCAGAAAAAGACCATATCGTCGCTGCCTTCAGGTTTGAGCTGTCAAAGCTTGAAACTACAGCCATTCGCCAGCGCATGGTTGACAACCTGGCACATGTGGACATGAAACTGGCCAACCGTGTCGCCGCGCCACTGGGCATAGGCGCGCCAGACCCCAAAGCTGCTGCTGGCCGACTTGGCTTCAGGGACTACCGTATTAGCAACAAGGTGGACGAAGACGCGGCTCTGAGCATGCAGTGCAAAACCGGTGGCCATATCAAAACCCGAAAAATCGCGGTCCTGGTGGCCGACGGCATAGACCCCACCAGTGTCAAACGTATTCAGCAAGACCTGACTGATGCCGGTGCCATCTGCCGGATTGTCGGCCCGCATCTGGGCAGTGTGGCGACGGCGGGCGGCCGTCAAATGGCAGTTGACCATACCTATACCAATATGCCGTCCATCATGTTTGACGCGGTGTTGATTCCAGGCGGCGCAGAAGGGGCCAAGACCATGAGCGCCATGGGTGATGCAGTTCACTTTGTGCTGGAAGCCTATAAACACTGTAAAACCATTTGCGCCATCAACGAAGGTGTGCAACTGCTGGACTCCCTGGGATTTAGCCAGGATAAAAATCTGGAACTGGTGACGATGCCTGCAGCCGGGGTGATAGTCGCCGATGCACGCAAGGTAGCTGACGGGCAGGTTTCCCAGGACTTTATTGCCGCAATCGCCTTGCACCGGCATTGGGACCGGACCGGTGTGGATGCGGTGGCCGCCTGAATCAAGGTTGCAGATTCAGCCTGTGTGTGATGTCGGCAGGTTTCATCTGGAGCGGCCGGTATTGGACGGCGGCCCAGGATTGCCTCATGTCACGGTAACGGCTTGAGAACACCAGGCCACTTTGGCCAGTCTGGTAGATAAACCTCGAGTTCTCCAGGTCTGCCAGGTCATAGATGGCACGCATGGAAGCGGCCTGGCGGTTGACAAAAGCCAGTTTTCCTTCACCTGGCCAGTATTGGCCCACATTGACGGTAAAGGTGTCACCACCCGTAGGCACACGCACATCAAAAAACCGTGCCAGCAGCGCTACATTGCCAAATGGCTTGTGGGCAGACGAGGCGTAATGCGCCCTGCCCCAGTTCCACTGGCTGATGTTTGCGCCAAAGTCATCCTGCAAGCGGCTCAATGCCCGGTCGAGTGCGGCTTTTGATTGCGCTGCGCATCCTTGCGTGCCGCACCAATCGCTGTCATTGCTAGCCATGACTTCTTCAATCGTGCTTCTGAAATGGCGTTTTCCATACAAGGAACTGAACAGCCCTGGCCCCAGCTTGCTGCCCAGAATGCCACGCGCCAGCTCGTCTGCCCAGGCCGCAAAAATCAGTGGTGCAGCGGAATCAGCCTTCATGGTGCCGTCAAAACCTTGCATCACCTGCCGAGCCGCATCGCCCAATACATGGGTGGATGTCTGCTGCAGGCTTTGCTGCAAAAACGGCAAAAGTTTCACCGTGGCCAGAGAGAGCTGGTCAGACTGAATTTTTTCCATGCTTTGCATATCGTGTTTTGGCCTTGCCGCCAGCAGACTTTCGATGCGGTTCTGGCGATAAGGCACTGTCCAGTCCTGGCCCATAAAAATCGGGTAATCGGGCGCGGTGATGCGCTGGTTGGCGGTTGCCAGCCAGCCCTTGGCCTCAATCGAGGACGGGTCGGTCTGCGGGGTTTGGGCATACGGCACCCAGCCTGACCAGTCGTAACGCGCATCCCAGCCTGGTGATGGCGCGATGCCGAGAATGTTGTTGTCGGGGCGGCGCAGCGGCAACTTGCCAACCGCCTTGAAGGCAGTTTTTCCGGCCACATCGGCTGTGACCAGGCTTTGCATGGGCGAGTTGTAGCTGCTGAAAGCGGCAAGCATCTCGTCCACCGACCTGGCCTGGTTGGCGCGCAGGCCGGCCAGCACGGTCTGGTTGTCGTCGTCCAGTGCCGTCCAGCGCAGTGCGAGTACAAATTTGCGGGTGTCCAGCAGATCTGAATGTGACTTCTGTACATCACTGAGTACCGGGCCATGGCGGCTTTCACGCACCTGCAGTTTCAAATCAGGCTGGCCTTTGATTTTGATGATTTCTTCACGTAGCCTGAAGTCAGCCCAAACGGCCTCGCTACCTGAGCCCGGCACGCGATACTGGCGCGGATTGGCCGGGTTGATCTGCTCCAGATACAGGTCCTGCACGTCTGGTGCGGTGTTGGTAAAACTCCAGGCGACCTGAGGGGTGCGGCCCAGCACCACAAATGGCAGACCAGGCAAGGTCGCGCCTATCGCATCAACCGCTGCAGTTGTGCTGCCATCAGAAGCCTGGCCTGCTGGCGACTGCAGCCGCGCAAAATACCATATGGCGGGCGCTGACAGGCTTAGATGCGGGTCATTGGCCAGCAGCGGTTTGCCGCTGCTGCTGCGCTGGCCAGCAACGACCCAGTTGTTGGAACCCTTGCCTTCAACCACCCCCAGATTGCTAGACCAGTCATTGATGCCAGCAACAAGCGGCGAAGCCCCTACGGGCTCATTTTCAGCCATTTTTTGGATGGCGTTTGACGACAGGTTTGCATCTGGTTTTGCTGTTCGGTAAATGCCCAGATCCGCATACAGTTTGGCAAAGTCCACGTCAGAAGCAGGTTTTTCACCCGGATACGGTGGAAAAAGCTGCCATAGCTGTCGGGTCGTCATGCTTTTGGCCGACAGCAGGCGCGCAAACTCGACACCCCAGTTGCCACCCAGATCAAGCGCCATCATCAGCGACCAGCCCAGACTGTCCTGTGGTGACCAGGGCTGGCCGGATTTGCCGCCGGGTTGAAGGCCTAGCACATGAAACTCAGGTGGCAATGCCTGTGCTTTCAGGCCGGTTTGGGCATAAAAGGCATTGATTCCGTCGCTGTAGGCCTGCATCGCATCCCGCCCTTCAGCTGGCAAACCCTGCCATTGCCGCTCAGCGGCCCGCATGATGCCAAGGGTGCGCAGCAGTTTGTCGGTTTCAAGTGTCGCCGGGCCAAAAGCCTCGGACAGTTCCCCATGCATGACGCGGCGGTTGAATTCCAGCTGCCACCCACGCTCCTGTGCATGCACAAAGCCGAGTGAAAACCACATGTCATGTGGTGTCCGGGCCTTGATATGGGTGACATCGGCGCCATCACGCTCGACCGCCACGGCAGTTTTCAGGCCGGAAACATGCAATTCGCCATCAAGCAAGGGAAAGCTGCGGTAAACGTAAATACCTGCGATGGCAGCACCCAGCACCAGGAGCAACAAAAGTGTTTTAAGGGAAAGGCGCAGGAATTGTCTGGACGTCATGACTTGCTGGAGACTAATTTGTCAGTTTGCGGCTTCAGGCCACCAAACCTGCCCTTGTTCAGCGCCGGCCAGACTGTTTGGAGGCAGCCGGAAATGTAAAACTGACCGTGGGCACCGTGAAATCTTCAAACGGCGCGCCCAGAGCAATTTCACCTTCTATCAGCAGTGCAACTTCCTGACGGCGCAGGTCAATCACGGCGTTACTGGCTGCAAAACGCACCCAGGTCCCGTAGCTGCTGACGTCTTCGATATAAAACTTGCCCGCCCGCCATGAAATTTTGGCGTGCAGACGTGACACTCTGGGATCGTTGATGACAAATTCTGCCTCGGCATCACGCCCCAGATGGACCGGCAACTGCTCTGAACTGAAACGCACTTCCACATCCAGCCATGACAGCAGAATTGATCCGGCTTGCGGAACGGTTTTGGTAAAGGGCGACAGACTCAAAGGTGCAGGCACGGTAAAAAAGTCGGTCAGGACCTCGTTTTGCCATTCAACCCGGTACACCATACAAGCCTCGTTGCGGCCCCGTATATCCATCGCGCCCAGGCTGCGAAAACGCACCAGGCTGTCGGGTGGCAGTTCGTTGATGACGGTTTCAGTGCCCAGTATCTGGTCTGGCCCGGAAAGGTCTGACAAACGTGATGCGACATTGACGGCATCCCCAAAAAAGTCGCCGTCCTGCGCAATGACCTCACCCCGCGCCAGGCCGACTTGCAGGCGCATTTTGATCCGCTCGGGCCAGTTCTTGATACGGTCGGCGTGAACCCGCTGCATTTCAGTCACGGCCTCCACAGCGTCGATATTGTTTACAAACACCATCAACACGCCGTCACCAAGGTTTTTTACCACATGGCCACCATGCGCTACGCATACCTTGCCCATCCAGGTTGTCAGGCGGGTAATCGCTTCAGTGGCCTTGGCATTGCCCAGGGCCTCAAAAACGCCAGTGCTTCCAGTGAGATCGGCAAAAACGACAGTAACTTCAGCCATGCGTTTTAATACTTTCGGGGTTTCGGTATTAAATCACACGCACTTTACGTGCCGTAACCCGAATCCTGCTCATGGCCCGCCAACTCATTGCAAACAGGGGCCGAGCAACCGGCCTTGGCCTGTCCTGAGCCTGTCGAAGGGCCGGGCCTTGGGGGCAGGACGCTACGCGGAATGAGCAACTGTGGGGGCCTTCAGCTGGAGCGACTTGAACTCCAGAAACTCCTCAAACCCATAAACACCGTTTTCACGTCCATTACCCGACTGTTTGTAACCACCAAAAGGTGCGCTGGCATTAAAAGGGCCGCCATTGATATCGACCTGGCCGGTACGCATGCGGCGTGCGACCTTGATGGCGCTTTCATCACTGCCACCCCAGACTGCGCCACCCAGGCCGTAAATGGTGCTGTTGGCAATTGCCACAGCTTCTTCTTCGTCCTGGTAGCTGATCACCACCAGTACCGGGCCAAAAATCTCTTCCTGCGCCAGGGTGTCTGTAGCCTTGATGCCCAGAATGGTGGGCTGCACAAAATACCCCTTGTCGAACTTTGGCGGCTCTGCCCCCCCGGCGATCACATCAGCGCCTTCTTCAATACCGGTTTTGATGAAGCCGAGCACCCGGTCGCGCTGCATTGCACTGACCAGCGGGCCAAGTTTGCTGCTTTCGTCCAGGCTGGGGCCCACGCTGAATCTGGCAATTGCCGCCTGGGCCAGTGCCTTGACTTCTTCATAACGACTGGCAGGCACCAGCATGCGGGTATGGGCCGAGCAGGTCTGGCCGCTGTTGAGCATGCAGGCACCCACCGTGCCTTTGACAGCCGCCTCAAAATTGGCGTCATCCAGAATCACGCTGGCCGACTTGCCGCCCAGCTCCAGCGCAACACGTTTGACAGACTGGCTGGCCAGTTCGCTGACACGTTTGCCAGCACGGGTGGAACCGGTAAAACTGACCATATCGACTTCAGGATGTGTTGCCAGTACTTCACCCACCACCGGCCCGACGCCATTGACCAGGTTGAAGACACCCGCTGGCAATCCGGCTTCATGAATGATCTCTGCCAGAATCATGGCGTTGACTGGAGCAATTTCGCTGGGTTTGAGCACTACCGTACAGCCTGCAACCAGGGCGGGCGCAATTTTGAGGGTGATCTGGCTCAGCGGAAAGTTCCACGGTGTGATGCAGCCGACCACACCAATGGCCTCACGTACAACCAGCGAATTGCCGACTTTTTTCTCCCACTCGAAGTGGCGCGCCACTTTTGCAAAATTACCCCAGTGCCAGGCCGGGCCACCCACCTGTACGGCTCTGGCTATTTTGAGCGGCATGCCCACTTCACGTGCAATCGCCAGCGCCAGCTCATCGGTACGCGCCTTGACACCTGCAGCCACCTTGTCAAGATAAGCGGCCCGTGTTTCCACGGGCAGTGCAGCCCAGCCATCAAATGCAGCACGCGCAGCCAGCACGGCGGCTTCCGCTTCTGCAGCAGTGCCGGAAGGCACGGTGGCCATCAGCTCTTCAGTGCTGGAGTCATGCACCGGCAGGGTGTCGGCAGAAGCAGCCTGAACCCATTGGCCGTTGATGTAATGCGAGGGATAGTGCTTGCTTGAACTTGTCATGCTGGGTCCGGTTTGTCTGAAGTTATAAAAAATAAGAATTTTTGCGGAAACGTCGATGATGCCAAAAAACGGCGACGGCTGCCTTCGACCTGGACTGGAATCGGTTTCATGAAGTTTGTGGGTATCCACCTAATACCAAAGAACTAAATTAACCCTTACCTGACATCCTGTTACCAAGTCGCTGGTTTATTTGTTGTTTTGCGTTAACTAGCTCACGTCTGATGACTTGTGTCGGCCGCATACTGGACTTAATCTCATGCAGCTTCTGCGCTTTGCGCATGTTGCTGACTGACAAACCATTTTTGAGGTTGTGTACCGTTGACTCTCATGCGTTCCATCATTCCCCAGATCCGAAGCAGTTATATGTCCTTGCTGGGCAGGGCTGAAATCACGCCGGACATGCTGATCGACAAAACCGAAGACATCCGGCAGTTGATGCTGGACGAAATCGGTGAAAAGGGTGAAAAGTACTTTCCAGGCCTGACGCGCCGTGTGCGTTATGCACCCGACGTACAAGGCCTGTGGTATGTGCGCAGCGAACTGATGGCCATGCTTTCAGGCATGCATGGCGAAACCATCGCGCAGGAAAAAATCGCCAGAATCAGCAGCCGTTTTAAAGGCCTGATTCCGCAAAGCCTGACAGCGGCAGCCAACTCCAGCAACCGTCCGCGCTGAAACCTCTTGAAGCTGACGCTTTTTCGTCAGCTTTTGTATTCAGTGCTGGTGGCCCCACAACAGAAAAGCATCCCTGCCCTCAACTGCCAGAGTGACCTTGGCAGCTATCGGCAACATCACCTTGGTTGCGACATGACCAAATGGCAGGCCGGTCAACACCCTGGCCTTGACCTTGCCCTGCAGCCAGTTGATGACAGTTGCCAGTTTGAAACCCTTGTCATTGGGTACGGCCTTGTAGTTGGTGAACTGGCCAAAAACAATGGCTTTTTGCTGCGCCAGTACACCGGCATACAACAACTGCGTCAACATGCGTTCAATGCGGTATGGGTGTTCGCCGACGTCCTCAATAAACAGGATGCCACCTTTGACGTCTGGCAGGTAAGGTGTTCCGGCCAGGGAGGACAGCATGGCGAGGTTGCCACCCCACAAAACCGCATCCTTGATTTCAAATGCGGCCGTCGCAGTTGTCTGCCGTGCATCATCAGCCACCAGATCAGCAGAAATTGCAGCTGTTTTTTTTGCTGGCGGTTTGGGCAATTGCCAGCCCGTGCCTTCACCCCGGCAGGTAATCAGGTCGTCAAAACAGGCTTCCATGATGTCATCTGGCGTATCTTTTGTGCCGAAGTCATCCACCAGCGCCGGGCCAGCCCAGCTGATGGCACCGGTTTTGGCCATCAAGGCCATCTGAAAAGCCGTGAAGTCGCTGAAACCGACAAAATGTGTGCCTTTTTCCGCCGCCTTGGCGACCGCCTTGTAATTGATGCCCGGCAGAATGCGACTGAGGCCATAACCACCGCGTGAAATCAGGGCCACATCGGCACCACTGGCCGCAGCGCGGTGAATCGCCGCCAGCCGGGTGTCGTCATCACCGGCAAAACGCTGGTGCGCAGCCAGCGCGTCAGGATCAATTTCAAGCTCATAACCGAGCGCCTCAAGGCGTTTGACACCACGCTTGAAGCCGGCCTTGTCGCGCATCGCGCTGGATGGGGAGTAGATGTAGATATGTTTTTTCACGGCTGCAAGTATCCCACTGCAGCCAGCGGCTTCAGCTCAGACTGATCATCAGCACACCACTCAACATCAGTGCAGCACCCATCCATTGAGCGGACCTGACGGATTCACCCAGCCATCTGGCACCCAGAAAAGTAGCCATCAGCATGGAAACCTCACGCACCGGGGCCACGTAACTCAAAGGCGCAGTCTGTATGGCGAACAAAACCAGCAGGTAGGCCAATGGCGAGAGGACCCCGACCAGCAAAATCAGGCGACAGTTTTTCTGCCACTGGATGCGCAGGACCGGCATCTGGCGAAAAACAAACGGTGCGACCACTGCCGTGCGCACCATGAGCCCCACCATGTAAAACAGCAGCGGCTGCATGCCCAGTGACTTGATGGCCCAGCCATCCATCACAGTGTAGGCAGCAATACAAATACCCGTCAACACACCCCAGATCACGCCTTTTTGCCGTATTTGCCGTTTTTGCACCAGGTCATGGGCTGCGGCGGGCTGCCGGCGCAGCAGATCCAGTGCACCGGCTGACAAAAATACACCCGCAAGCACCGACGCCACACCCGCCCAACCCAGCACAGCTGGTTTTTCGCCCAGCAGAAACAGGGCCGCCAACACCGACAGTGTGGGTCCGGTGCCGCGTGCAATCGGGTAAACCACCGCAAAGTCGCTGACTTTGTAAGCTTGTTGCAAAACCAGCGAATAAACCACATGAATCAGGCCGCTTGCCACGGCAACTGCCCACATGGCGGGGGTAAAAAATTGCGCCTGGGTCTGCCAGACCCACACCGCCAGAGGCGCTGCAGCCAGCACACTGACCAGGCCAAACAACCAGACAAAAGCCAGGCCACCACCAGCCTTTTTGGTCGCTATATTCCAGATCGCATGGCAGGTGGCACCCGCCAGTACCAGGGCCAGGGCAGCGGCGCTCACGGTTTGCCAGCCGCCTGCGGGGGCAGACAAAAATCGGTGGCCATCAACCTGGCAAGCCGTATGGTGACGGCCTCACATTCAGCTGGATTGAGTGCAAAAAACCGGGCTGACCATGAACCGGAGTCTGCAAAATCAGGAAACTTTGGTGATTCACCCCAGCGCCAGTCAGCATGGCTGGCCAGGCGGCTGCGACCAAAAACATGCAGGTGAACACGCCTATGCAATATCGGCGTTTTTATACCGACCGGCTCGGCCATCTCATGCAGCGCCCAGTTGCCAGCCTCCCAGTAGTTGATGCACCCGTCTCTTAACACCGGCAATACATCCAGCATGGCCCGTCCAGTGGCGGCTACGAGCAAAGACCAGCGTGCAATTTCCAGTGGATTCAGGCAGCTTCGTTCCCAGACCTCACGCGGAGGTGTGACGATCAGGTGGCCACCGTCCTGCCGGTCACACAGGACTTTGCCTGGCCGCAACAGATGGCCACTGGAACAAGAAAACAGAACAGTTGACATGAAACTCCTGAAAGATGCAGAAAAGTAGCGCCATGATGGCTTGGTGGCCCACAAAAGCACAGCTGGACCATGAGTAAAATTAGCAATACTCATGAGTAAACTGGATGACCCATCAGCAAAACAATCCCTGCCGCTGAACAGCATCCGGGTATTTGTTGAAGCGGCACGCCAGCTCAGCTTCAGCCGGGCGGCTCTGGTGCTGGGCATGACACAAGGTGGCGTCAGCCGTCACGTGGCAAGGCTTGAAAACCACCTCGGGCATCGGCTGTTTGCGCGCGCAGGGGGATCGGCCGGCCTGACTGACGTGGGCCGCCTGTATTTCGACAATCTGCGGGACGCCATGGCCACTATTGAGCTGACAACCCGCCAGCTGTCAAACCGCCCTGCCCGCGTACAGCGCCTGGTGGTGCGCACATCCTTGCCCACATTGGCAGTGCTGGTGCTGATTCCTGCGCTGGCCAGCTTTGTCACCCAGCCGCAGGTGCAGGTGGATGTGGTGACCTCACTTTCACCACCCGATCCGGCCGATTTTTATGATGTGCTGGTTTCGCGTGATCTGGTGCTTGCAGATGCCGAACACTGGTTGCTGAGCACAGAAAACCTGGTTTGTGTGGCAACGCCAGCTGTATGCCAGGCATTTTCAGGTCGGCCGATCAGCAACTGGCCTTTTATCAGCGCCACATCAC
>JAZKIK010000622.1:0-4929 GCA_040384925.1 Pseudomonadota bacterium
ACCCTTTTTTAACGATTCGAGATTAGCCATGACCCGTGAAGTAGTAGTCGTCAGCGCTGTGCGCACCGCCATTGGAACCTACGGCGGCAGCCTGAAGGACATCGCCCCGACCGAGCTGGCCGCCCAGGTCGTGCGTGAATCACTGTCGCGCGCCAGTGTTGATGGCGCCGACGTTGGCCATGTGGTGTTTGGCCATGTGGTCAACACCGAACCCAAAGACATGTACCTGAGCCGCGTCGCTGCCATCAACGGCGGTTGCGCCGAAGCCACTCCCGCTTACAACGTCAACCGCCTGTGCGGCTCCGGCCTGCAGGCCATCGTCAATGCCAGCCAGAGCATTTTGCTGGGCGATGCCGACATCGCCATTGGCGGCGGTGCAGAAAACATGAGCCGCGCACCCTATGCCAGCCTGAACATGCGCTGGGGCGCACGTATGGGCGACACCAAGATGGTGGACATGATGACTGGCGCGCTGCATGACCCGTTTCACAGCATCCACATGGGTGTGACGGCAGAAAACATTGCCGCCAAATGGGGCATCAGCCGCGAAGAGCAGGACGCGATTGCGGTTGAAAGCCACAACCGTGCCCAGCGCGCCACAGAAGCCGGTTATTTCACCAGCCAGATCATGCCGGTGATGCTCAAAAGCAAAAAAGGCGATGTGCCCTACGCCACTGACGAGCATTTCCGCCCCAATTGCAGCGCGGCTGACATGGCCAAGCTCAAACCAGTGTTTCTGAAAGAAAACGGCACCGTAACCGCAGGCAACGCATCCGGCATCAATGACGCCGCTGCCGCCGTGGTGTTGATGGAAGCGGCCACCGCACAGGCCCGTGGCCTCAAGCCACTGGCCCGGCTGGTGGCCTATGCCCATGCCGGTGTGGACCCGAAATACATGGGCATTGGCCCGGTACCCGCGACAAAACTGGCCTTGCAAAAAGCCGGTTTGACGGTCAATGACCTGGACGTGATTGAAGCCAACGAAGCGTTTGCCGCCCAGGCCTGCGCCGTCAGCCGCGATCTGGGCCTGGACCCGGCCAAGGTCAACCCGAATGGTTCAGGCATTTCGCTGGGCCATCCGATTGGAGCGACCGGTGCGCTGATTACCGTGAAGGCGCTTTATGAGTTGCAGCGCATCCAGGGCCGTTATGCGCTGGTGACCATGTGTATTGGTGGCGGGCAGGGCATTGCGGCGATTTTTGAGCGGGTGTGAGTCTAAGAACGTGTTTACGATCTAAGGCCAACTGCAATTGGCGGGCGCTGGAGAACTTGCTGCGTTTTGGGCAGCTACTGACACCCGCCATGCCTCTGCAATCGACTGATTTGATGCCAGAAATGGCTTTTTTTGCCTTCCCATGCTGCTAGACCACATCAAACACCTGCGGCTTGAACGCCAGGCCCAGGGGCTGACACGTCAGCGCCGTGTTGCTGAATCACCGTGCGCGCCGCATCAGTCGGTCAGTCAGGGCGAGCAGGCAACACGGCAGCTGCTGGCCTTTTGCAGCAATGACTATCTGGGCCTGGCCAAGCACCCGGCGCTGATTGGGGCACTGGCCGAGGGCGCGCGCCTGTTTGGCGCGGGCAGCGGTGCATCACACCTGATCAGCGGCCACTCGCGTGCCCATGCCGGGCTGGAGCAAGACCTGGCGGCCTGGCTGGCACCCAGCATTCCTGATGCGACGGCGCTTTATTTTTGTACCGGTTTTTTGGCCAATATGGCTTTGCTGACCGCTTTGGGCGATGCCAGCGCAAGCATTTTTGCCGACAAGCTCAACCACGCCTCGCTGATTGACGGCGCGCTGCTGGCCAAGGCACCGCTGCAGCGTTATGCCCACCGCAACCTGACAGTACTGGCCAGCCAGCTTGAACGCTGCACCACACCGGTCAAGCTGATAGTGACTGATGCAGTGTTCAGCATGGACGGTGACATGGCCGATCTGCCCGCGCTCTTGGACCTGGCCGAGCGTTTTGATGCCTGGCTCATTGTTGACGACGCGCATGGTTTCGGCGTGCTGGGCGAAAAAGGGCGTGGCAGTCTGTCGCACTTCGGTTTGCGCAGTGAACGCCTGATTTACATGGGCACGCTGGGCAAGGCGGCCGGTGTGGGTGGTGCATTTGTTGCGGCCCACCCTGACATCATTGACTGGCTGGTGCAAAGCGCCCGCCCATATATCTATACCACCGCAGGACCGCCGGCCGTGGCCCATGCCTTGCGCGAAAGCCTTCGCCTGATAGGCGGGACCGAGGGCGCGCAGCGCCGTGCCCAACTGCAGCAACTGATCAGGCAGTTGCGCCGAGGGTTGACTGATCTGATTGCGGCAAACCCGGCCTGCGGCTGGCAGCTGGCTGACTCAGACACAGCGATCCAGCCATTGATAGTGGGCAGCAACAGTGCGGCACTGGCCTTGATGGCGGCACTTGATACTCAAGGCCTGTGGGTTCCGGCGATTCGCCCGCCCACAGTGCCAGTTGGTACGGCCAGGCTGCGTATTACCCTGAGCGCCGCCCACACGGCGCAGGATGTGCAGCGCCTGCTTGATGCGCTGGCAAAATCCGCGCTGGAATCTACGGCTCTTTAACTCTTTCCAACTAACAAGAACATCCCATGACAACTGTTGCCACCATCCCCGTTTCATCGTTGCGCCGCCCTTCTGCTGTTGCTGCGCCCAAACCACAACGCTGGCAGCTCGAAGACATTGCCGCGCTGTACGATTTGCCCTTCATGGACTTGCTGTTCCGCGCCCAGCAGGTGCACCGCGCCCACTTTGATGCCAACGAAGTGCAGTTGTCCACCTTGCTGTCCATCAAGACCGGCGGCTGCGCTGAAGACTGTGGTTATTGCCCACAGTCTTCGCATTTTGAAACCGAAGTCAAGGCCAGCAAACTGCTGCCGCTGGCCGAGGTGCTGGAAGCCGCACAAGCCGCCAAAGACCAGGGAGCCACACGCTTTTGCATGGGTGCAGCCTGGCGCAGCCCGAAAGAGCGTGACATGGAAAACGTGACCGAGATGGTGCGTGAAGTGCGCTCGCTGGGTCTTGAAACCTGCATGACGCTGGGCATGCTGCAAGCCGAACAGGCCCAGGCGCTCAAGGATGCCGGTCTGGACTACTACAACCACAACCTCGACAGCTCGCCCGAGTTTTACGGCGACATCATCAGCACCCGCACCTACCAGGACAGGCTGGACACCCTGGGCCATGTGCGTGAAGCCGGCATCAATGTCTGCTGCGGCGGTATTGTCGGCATGGGCGAAAGCCGTTTGCAACGCGCCGGGCTGATTGCACAGCTGGCCAACCTCAGCCCCTACCCCGAGTCTGTGCCCATCAACAACCTGGTACCCGTGGCCGGCACACCGCTGGCAAACACGCCGCCGATTGACCCGTTTGAATTTGTGCGCACGATTGCCGTGGCGCGCATCACCATGCCCAAGACCATGGTCAGGCTGTCGGCCGGGCGTGAACAGATGGACGAAGCGCTGCAGGCCCTGTGTTTTGCCGCCGGTGCGAACTCGATTTTTTACGGCGACAGGCTGCTGACCACAAGCAACCCGCAAGCCGAACGTGACCGCGCCCTGTTTGATCGCCTGGGCCTGAAAACCCAGGGTGCACGCCCGGCTGCTGCTGCCCAGCCAGTCCAGTAAACATGAGCGCGGTTCTGAAACCGCCAGTGCTGGAGCGTCCTTTGGTGGACGCCGCGTTTCTGGCCAACCCTTATCCCAGCTACACGGCCCTGCGGCAAAACCAGCCGGTGTTCTGGAGTGAGGAGTTTTCTGGCGGTGCCTGGCTGTTGAGCCGCCATGCAGATGTTGAAATGGTGCTGCGTGACCCACGGTTTTCGGCCCAGCGCACCGGTGCCTGGGTCAAGAACCGTGAAACCGCACCGGGCGAGTTGCGGGGTTTTCAGCAACTGTTTGCGCGCGCCCTGCTGTTTCTCGATGCGCCCGAACATCCGCGCATACGCAAGGTGCTGAATGCAGGTTTCAGGCCGGACATCATCAGACAGCTGGAGCCGCATATTGAACAGGTGGTGACGGAGTTGCTGGACCAAGTGCAGCCGCATCAGACTTTTGACTTTATCGAAACCCTGGCCAGACCGCTGCCGGTACGGGTCATCATGCTGCTCTTGGGCATCACCGAGCCGCAGCCTGACTTCATGGCCTGGTCAGAAGACCTGGCGGTTTTTATTGGCGAAGCCCAGCCTTCACGCGAGCAGGCCAGGCGCGCGCAGTCGGCCCTGGTGGGCATGGGTGCTTATTTTGAGTCGCTGCTGGCGCTTAAACGCCAGGCACCGGGTGACGATCTGGCCAGCCGGCTGCTGCTGGCCGAAGCGCAGGGGGACATCAAAAGTGGTGCCGAGCTGTTGTCGCAATGCGCGATGCTTTTGTTTGCCGGCCATGAGACCACCCGCCACTTGCTGGGCAGCGGCCTGCATGCGCTGCTGAGCCACCCGGCGCAGTGGCAGTTGCTTAAGCGTGAACCGGCGCTGATTCCCGGTGCGGTGCGTGAGTTACTGCGTTTTGAAAGCCCGGTGCAGTACACGGGGCGGCGTGTGACGACTGACTTGCTGCTGCACGGCCAGCTTTTGCGGCGGGGTGACCTGGTGCTGCCGCTGATTGGCGCGGCCAACCGTGACCCAGCCAGATACGCCAAGCCTGATGAGCTGGACATCATACGCAGCCAGACAAGTTCCCTGGCTTTTGGCTCGGGGCCGCATACCTGTATTGGTGCGGCGCTGACCTTGCTGGAGGCAAAACTGGTGTTCAGCCAGTTGCTGCAGCGCTGGCCTGCGCTTTGCCTGGTCGATGACAAGCCTGACTGGGGCAACAAGCCAGCTTATCGGGGCCTGAATACACTGCGGCTTGCCGCGGTTTGAATGCGCTGCACGAGCGTTTATTGACTGGACTACTCAGAACGAGTGCCGCAGCCCCAT
>JAZKIK010000623.1:0-2034 GCA_040384925.1 Pseudomonadota bacterium
GGCCTGCACCAGCAGCCCGCGAATAAACACATCCACCGCCTCGGTGTAAGCGCCAGGCAGGCCCAGCATATTGTTGACTTCTTCATGTGTCAGGTTTTGCTCCAGCACGCTGGCCTTGATGCTTTGGGCGCGGGCGCTGTCTGCAAAACTGCTGGTCTGTGCACAGGAGTTGTCGGCGCGCGGGATTGAACACACCAGCAGCATGGGTTTTGCACCGGCCTGAAGCACGCTGATCGGTGACACCTGTCGCCAGAAATCCGGGTCAGTGCCAAAAACGCGGTCGTAAAACGGTAAATGGCGTCTGGCCATCAGCCTGGGCAAATCGAGTGCGGCGCTGTCCAGTGCCACGGTGCCCAGCCAGGGTTTTGCGCCAGACTCTTTTGCCAGCGTCGGTGATGCGGCCAGCAGCGCCACCAGGTGCGCGCCTGCCGAATGGCCCATCAAAATGAATTTTGCCGGATCAGCACCCCAGCTGGCAGCTTTGGACTGTGCTGTTGCCAGGGCGGTGGCCACATCATGCGCCTGCGACAGCGGGTCAACCTGCGGTACCAGCCGATAGTTGACTGAAACCACAACAAAACCACGGCCTGCCACCCAGTGCGCGACCTTGTTGTTGACTACATTGGGCATGGCCTTGTGGCCTGCCATCCACGCGCCGCCATGCACCATCAGGATCACGGGTGCTTTAAGGGCTGCGTTCATGGGCAGATTCGCAGGCAGATACACATCCATGCGCTGGCGCGGGTCCGTACCATAGGCGATGTCTGTCATGCGCTGCACACCTGGCGGTATGGTCGGAGGGGTAAGGACTTTGTTTGCACGGCTGCCACGCAGGGCGTCAAATATCTGCGCGCTGGCCGGGCTGCTTGCGAACAGGGTGCAGGCCAACAAGGCGATGCCTGGCAATGACAGTTTTTTCATCATGGTTGTGTCCTTTCAAGGTCGCGGGGCGGGCCAAACAGCACTTTTAGTCGCTTGCGCCAGCCGCTGGCGGCTGCAAGGTCGCGGCCCAGGTTGACCCATTCATGCACTGCAATACGAAGCGGGTTATTTGTCAAAAGTGGTGTGCTCAGTCCATAGCGTATGGTGATGTCGGCGCGTTCGTCCACAAAGGTACCAAACAAGCGGTCAAACACAATCAGCACACCGCCGTAGTTGCAGTCCAGGTATTCGGGGTTGCTGCCGTGATGAACCTTGTGGTGAGTTGGTGTGTTCAACACCCATTCGAGCGGCCCGAGGCGCGGCATCCATGGTGCGTGCAGCCAGAACTGGTACAGCAGATTCAGCGCCAGCGCGGAAAATACGGCCACCGGCGAAAAACCCAGCCAGATCAGCGGTGCAAAAAACAAGCCCGTGCCGCTGAGCCTGCCGGTCCAGCCCAGGCGCAGCGCGGACGCCAAAGTCAGCTGATTTGGTGAATGGTGAACCGCATGTGTTGCCCAGAACCAGCGCACCCGGTGCGCGGCGCGGTGGTAGCAGTAATAAAAGAACTCCTGGCCGGCAAACAGCAGCAAAAACGCCAGCGGACTTGCCAGGTCAAGCGTTTGCAGACGGTTGGTGTAGGCCCAGGCCAGCACTGGCAGCGCAATCGAAATGCCTGCCAGGTCAAGCAGACGCCTGCCCAGGCTGTCCGCCAGCGATGCGGCGTAGGCGCGCCAGTCATAAGCCTGTTTGTGGATAAAGGTCTGTACCAGACCTTCAAGCGTGGCAATCGCAAGCACGGCGACAAGAATGCCCAGCAGCCAGGGCTGGACTTGCCCACCCAGCGTGCCCAGGGCGTTACGAAGCGGTTCGGGCTGCATAAATCAGTCTCGGTTCGGTTTCAGTTGGCTGCAGCTTTGCGTTTGCCTTTTTGGGCTATGGCGTAGCTTTCAATATCACCGAGTGTTATGGCACCGGTGCGTGCCGTGTCAATGGCGTCGTAGTTTTTCTCGACCATGGGCATCTTGCCTCTGGCTTCTTCGCGGCTCAGTTTGCCGTCGCCGTTTGCATCGGCGGTGGCAAAACGTTTTTGCAGTTCACCGCGCATTTGCG
>JAZKIK010000624.1:0-10634 GCA_040384925.1 Pseudomonadota bacterium
GGGAGAGGGAACAAGAGGGTTTAATCCGGGATTTACTTCAGCAGTCCCTTTTCACGCAAAATCCCGCCTGCCACGGAAAACGCATGGTTGGCTGCGGGTACACCGCAATAAATTGCGGCCTGCAGAATGACTTCCTTGATGTCGTCGGGCGTCAGGCGCGATTCGGGCGGGCCGTCGAGGCCGGCACGTACATGCAGGGCAAATTCCTCGTAAGCCTTGAGTGCAATCATGGTTGAAAGCACCATCAGGCGGCGGGTCTTGTCGCCAAAGGCGGGGCGGCCCCAGACCTCGTTCCAGGCATAACGGGTGATCAGGTTCTGGAACTCGCCATTGAAGTCGTTGACATTGACAAGCGATTTGTCCACCCAGGCATCGCCCAGCACACGGCGGCGGTTGACCATGCCCTTGTCGTAATCGGTAGTGCTCATGCTGTTTATCCCTTTTTACTTCAGTTTTTGACCAGTCCGGCCAGTGTCAATGACAGGGTTTTGGCCTGCCTGCGTGTCAGCTCGGCTGCATGCAGCGCCAGCTCGGGGTTGAACCATTCGTCAGCAGCGTCCTGCGGCAGCACGGCGCGCAGCGTGTCCAGGTTGGCACGCATGCGCACAGTATCAACCTGCAGGCCAGGCAAGGCCTGCGCCATGGCGCGTGCAGCGCCGTGGGCCGACATCATCAGGTTAGGCCATTCGGCCAGTTCGGCCTGCCAGTTGCCAAGCGCCCTTTCATGCTCCTGCGGCATGGCGGCCAGCATGGCGGCCACACGCTGTGGTGCGCGCTGTGCAGCAGCCAGTGCCACCATGCAGGCCACAGGGTTGCGTTTGTGCGGCATGGCTGATGAACCACCGCGCCCGGCCTCGCTTGGCTCGGCAACTTCATTGACTTCATATTGGCCCATCAGCGCAATGTCCCTGGCCATCTTGCCCAGGCTGCCAGTCAGCAGGCCCAGCTCACATGCCAGAGCCAGCCACTCGTCACGCTGGGTATGCCAGGTAAAACCGGGGTTGTTCAGGCCCAGGTCAGCAGCCATCAGCGCCCTGACCTGCGGGCCTTTTTCATATGCGCCGGTTTTCATCTGCGCCAGGGTGCCAACGGCGCCACCCAGCTGCAGGCTGATGGCGTTGCCAGATGCGGTTTGCAAACGCTGCAGGCTGCGCACCAGCGGCGCGGCCCAGCCCACACACTTGAGGCCAAAACTGGTCACTGAAGCGGGCTGCATCAGGGTACGGGCCAGCAGCGGGTCAGCCGCGTGGCGCTCGGCCAGGGCGAGCAGTGTGCTGGCCGCCTTGTGCACATCGGCCTCGATCAGGTTCAGGGCGTTGCGGGTGAGCAGCGACAGCGCGGTGTCAATCACGTCCTGGCTGGTCGAGCCAAAGTGCACAAAACCGGCGGCTTCCTTGTTGAACAGCCCAACGGTTTCCTTCAGGCTTTTGACCAGCGGAATCGCAATGCTGCCGGCGCGGCCGCTTTCACGCACGATTTTGGCGACGTCAAACAGGTCCACCTTGCAGGTGCCAATGATGGACTGCGCCGCCGCCTCGGGTATCAGGCCAACATGCGCCTGTGCGCGCGCCAGCGAAGCCTCGAAGCGCAGCATGGCCTGAATGAAGTTACGCTCGCTAAAGGCTTCAAGCACGTCGGGTGTGGATAAAAAACCTTCAAAAATGCTGCTCATGATGTTTTATGGATGGGTTTGTATTGTTTTTTGCAAGGGTGCGCGCCAGAACCGGTTCCACTCCTTCCCCCACACTGGGGGAAGGCTGGGATGGGGGCCTGGGCCTTTGCACAAAGTGGCTGCATTTTGCAGGCCGCCGGCCCTCACCCCAGCCCTCTCCCAGAGGGAGAGGGAGTAAGTCAGTTCAATCACCTCTTCAACCGGATCTGATTAGGCAAGGGCACAGATCGCCGCAGCACATCCTCGCCCAGCCACTGCGCAGAACGCCAGGCGCGCTGGGCTACGGTGGGCAGGGGCATCTGCTGGTAGTCGTCGTTGAACACTTCAAAGCTGTAGTCACCTCGGTAGCCCAGGCTGTGCAGTTTGGTGACCAGTGCGGCCAGCGCTTCGCTGTGAACCCCTTCACCAGGAAAGACCCGGAAGTGCCGCGCGGTGGTGATGCGTTCTTCAACCGACTTGATCTCTGTCCACATGAAGTCGGCCAGTTGCACCAGAAACACCTTGTCGGGGTCCAGCATCTCCAGCTCTTCAAGCGGCGTATTGGTCGCAAACATGTGGAAGGAGTCAAAACCCAGGCCCAGATTGGGCATGTCGGCCTGGCAGATGATGTCCCAGGCCTGTGGAAATTCATTGACCACACGGCCCCATGACAGCGCCTCGTAGGCAATCCGGATGTTCATCGGGATCGCCAGCATGGCGAGTTTGCGCAAGTCCCTGACCAGCGCTGCCGTGTCACCACTGGCATGCACCGAGGTGGATGAGCACATCAGCATCAGCCCACAGCCCAGGGCAGAACACATCTCCAGCATGGACTTGGCAATGTCTATCTTGTAGTCGTGCAGATGGCCGCTCAGGCCTTCAAAATCACGCAGCACCTGAAAGCCCGTGACACGCAGGCCGCTGTTCCTCACTGCAGCCACGGCGGCGTCCAGCCCTTCGGGGTGGCCTACCAGGTCTTTGGCGGCCAGCATGATCTGGGTGAATCCTGCCTCACGCACAGCCTTGAGTTTGGCTTCCAGCGGGCCTGCCAGCGAGATCGTGTCCATGCCGAAATCGGCAATGTTGCCTCTTGCATGCATCGTCATGGCACTCACTCCGCCACACCGCGTATGTTGTGAACCAGCTCAAAACTGACACTGCCCAGCCAGGTTTTGGTCAGCGCTCCACGGTCTTCGGTATGCACACCACGTGACTCGACAAACTCGACACCGCGTTTGCCCAGCTCTGCCGCTGCGACCAGCACATCGGCAACCCCAAGGCCCAGACGCTGCAGGCCTTCTTCACCTTCGACCTCAAGCACCGTTGCTTCAGGCTCGATCAGTTGCAGGTAAAAACGTGAGGAGGCCGGGCAAGGGCTGCTCAAAATACGGCCCTTGGGCAGGATGCCAAAACGTTTGTCAGCCGGCAGTTCGGTAAAACCAAACAGCTCGCGGTAAAACTCGGCCCAGTCTTCGGTGCGTTCATTGCCTATGTATTGCACAACGCCAAAAAAGTGCAAACCCGCCACAGCGGGCGGGTACTGGTCAACTGTTGGAATGGGCACAAAGTCCACGTCGTAAATCGAAAACTTGTCGTACCGGTCCACAAAATAAAGCCGGCTTTTGCCCACCCCGTGAATTGCCGGAATGTTCAGCTCCATCACCTCGACACGCGGCGGCACGGCCCAGGCACCGCGCTCCAGCGCTCGGCCATAGGCGGCTGCGGCGTCACGCACACGCAGGGCGATTGCGGCAATCACGGGTTTGTCACCAGGCGCTGCACCATCGGGCAACACTGGGACGTGGGCATTGACAATCACATTGATGCTGCCCTGCCGGTACAACATCACTTCACGCGAACGGTGCCGGGCGATGGGCCTGAAACCCATCATCTCCAGCACCTGGCCCAGCGCCTGCGGTTTGGCCGTGCTGTATTCGATGAACTCGATGCCATCCAGTCCCAGCGGGTTGGCCGCATCGGGAATGGATTCGCGGTCTGCGTTGTGTTGCGGCAAAGTCATGGTCATCTCTTCCAGTTGTCAAAAATTCATACGGGCATACCTGCCACTTCAGGCGCGACTACTGCACCCGGCACATGTCCGCCACCCAGAAACAGGCGCTCGATGTTGGGGTCGGCCAGCAGTTCGGACGCTTTTTTGTGCAGCACGAGCTGGCCTGACTCCAGCGCAATTGCGTCGTCAGCCATCTTGAGGGCGCTTTTGACGTTTTGCTCAACCATCAGCACCGTGGTGCCCTGGGCCGCCAGCGTTTGCAGCAGCTTGAACACGTCCTGCACCACCATGGGCGACAGGCCAATCGAGGGTTCGTCAATCAGCAGCACCTTGGGGCGCAGCAGCAGGGCACGGCCCACCTCAAGCTGCTTTTGCTCGCCGCCCGACAAGGCCGAGGCCTGGGAATGCAAACGCTCCTTGACGCGCGGGAATAACTCCAGCACCTCGGGAATACGTTCATGGGTGATCTTGGTGCCCAGGGTGATGCCGCCCAGTTCCAGGTTTTGCCACACCGTGAGCTGGCCAAACAGGTTGCGGCCCTGCGGCACAAAGGCAATGCCCTTGGCCAGCAGCTCTTTTTGCGTTGCACCGATGATGTTTTCACCATTCAGCAAAATCCGCCCCTGGCGCGGCTTGAGCAGGCCAAACAGGGTTTTGAGCACCGTTGATTTGCCCGCACCATTGGGTCCAAGCAGAAGCGTGATCGAGCCTTTTTTGACCTTGAACGACAGATTGTTCAGGATCATGAAGTCCTTGTAACCAGCCACCACGTCGTCGAATTCAATACAGATGTCACTAGTCATTTCTACACTCCGTGAAACAGCAATTTAATATCTTTACCAGCAAGGGCGCGGAACCGGCTCTGCCGGGCCGCAGCGCTTGTCCCCCTGAGGGGGAGTCCGGCTACACGAAGTGAGCCGAGGCAGGGGGCTATCCATCTAATTCCCCAAGTAGGCGTCTAAGACCTGTTTATTGCCACGGATTTCAGCCGGTGTGCCAATCGCCATCACTTTGCCTTCAACCATCACCATGATGCGGTGGCACAGGTCCATCACAAAGTCCATGTTGTGCTCGATCACCACAAACGATCCCTTGCGGGTCTTGTTGAGTTCCTTGAGCAGGGTTGAAATGCCGCCCACCAGGCTTGGGTTGACACCGGCACAGGGCTCGTCAAGCAGCACCAGGTCTGGCTCGGCCATGAAGGCCATGGCAATGTCCACCAGCTTTTGCTGGCCGTAACTCAGGGTTCCGGCCTGCTTGTCGGCCACATGGCGAATGCGGAACTGGTCAATCAGCGCATCTGCCTTGGCACCCAGACCCGAATCGCCGGGTGCAAACATGCGGCTGAACATGCTGCCCTGATGCTCCTGCGCAGCAACAATCAGGTTGTCACGCACCGTCATCTTGCCAAACACCTGCAGGGTCTGGAAGGTGCGGCCCACACCACGGCGGCTCAACTCCAGCGGCGACAGGCCGGTGATGGTTTTGCCATGCAGCTCGATCGAGCCTTCATCGGGTGTGATCTGCCCCAGCACGCTGTTGAACATGGTGGTTTTGCCAGACCCATTGGGGCCGATCACACCAAAGATTTCGCCTGGCCTGACTTCAAACGACACACCGCCCACGGCCTGGATCGCACCATAAGCCTTTTTGAGATTGCTGACTTTAAGTAATACATCGCTCATGATGAAACTCCAATCCTGCTCGCGGCGGCCTTGCGGGCAGCTGATGCTTCACGCGCTGCGGCCCTGGCACGCAAGCGGTCCGGAATGCTCAGCAAACCATCGGGCAGCCAGACCATCAAACTCACCACTGCCGCGCCAAACATGGGCAAATACCAGTTGGCCACACCGGGCACATCACGCAGCCATTCGGGCAGCACCACACCCACTGCAGCACCCACAATAGGCCCGAGGAAATAACCCGCGCCACCCACCACCACCATCAGGTACATCATGATGGACGCACCCACAGCAAACGGTGCCGGTTCAATAAACTGCACCAGCGACGCAAACAGCGCACCGGCCACACCGGCATAAGCCGCGCCAATCGCAAAACTCAGCAAGGTGTAGTTGCGGATGTCCACACCCAGGCTTTCAGCACGAATAGGGTTGTCACGCAGGGCCTTGAAGGCCTTGCCCCAGGGCGAGCGCAACAAGCCCCACAGCAGGCCGGAGAGGATCAGCGTGACCGCCAGCACAAAGTAGTAGTAAGGCCGGTTGCCTTCGAGCGAATAACCAAACAGCGCGGGACGCGCAATGTTGTTGATGCCAAAGGTGCCGCCTGTCAGCCACTCTTCGTTGCGCATCACCAGCCAGATCGCGGTGTTGAACCCCAGCGTTGCAAATGCCAGATAAATCGCCTGCACCCGCAGCGCCGGGAAACCCAGAATCAGCCCGACCACAAAACAGATCAGCGCTGCAGCCGGCAAACCGACCCAGAAGCTGATGCCTGCCTTCATCATGATGGCGACGGTGTAAGCGCCTATGCCAAAAAACGCGGCATGGCCGAGGGATTTTTGCCCGGCATAACCAATCGTCAGGTTCAGCCCCATGGTGGCGATGATAAAAACCAGCCAATAGCTGAGCAGATAGATTCCGTAATTTTTCAGAAACTGCGGTGCCACCAGCATGAGCAGCGCACCAAGCGCGGTCAGCACCAGGGCGACCTTGTTGTCAAAGAGCTTGTTCATACCTTGCGCTCCTCTTTCTTGCCGAGCAGGCCTTGTGGTTTGAACAGGATCACGACCATGAAAATAATCAGCGCCACCGCGTCTTTGTAGGCCGGCGAGATATAGGCCGCAGCCAGGTTTTCACACACCCCCACAATCAGCCCGCCCAGCAATGCGCCACGCGAGTTGTTGAAGCCGCCGATGATGGCGGCAAAAAATGCCTTGGTGCCCAGGCCTTCGCCCATGTCAAACTTGGCCAGGTAGGTTGGCGTGACCAGCAGGGCAGCCGCCACCGCCAGCACGGCATTGATGGCAAAGGTGTAAAAAATCATGCGCGGCACATTGATGCCAAGCACTGAAGCGCTTTCGGTGTTTTGTGCGACGGCCTGCATGGCGCGCCCAGTGACGGTTTTGGCCAGAAAAGCCTGGGTCGCCATGACAATGGCCATCGCGAGTACAAATGTGCCGATGTCCTGCAGCGTGATGGTGACACCTGCAATATTGAAGATCTTGTCGGCAAACAGGCTGGGGAAAGGATGGGCTTCGGCGCTGTAACCGGCGCGCACGCCGTTGCGCATGAAGATCGACAGGCCAATCGTGGCGACCACGATGGGCATCATGCCGTACTTGAACAGCGGGTCAACCACACCACGCTTGAACACCCAGCCCAGCAGCAGCACCGCCAGCAAGATGGTCAGCACAAAACTGACCAGCATGGGCGCACCAAGCGACATGAAACCCAGCAGCATGAAGGCCGGCAGCATGACAAACTCGCCCTGCGCGAAATTGATCGTGCCCGAGGCTTGCCACAGCAAGGTAAAACCCAGGGCCGCCAGCGCGTAGATGGCGCCGGTGGCCAGGCCACTGAAAAAGAGTTGAAGAAAGTCTGTCATGGCTTTTGCCTGAGGAGATGGGTTGGTGAAGGTGGTGACCTGGTGTTTGCTCCTTCCCCCTCTGGGGGAAGGCGGGGATGGGGGCCGGTGCCCAAGCTTTGCAGCAGCCGTCAACCAGCGCCACAATCCCCCATCCCAAGCTTCCCCCAGCGGGGGAAGGAGCAAAACCGCTTATTTTTTAGCCGGTGCAGCACCAGCCCCCAGCGGTGGCAAGGTCGCAACCACTTCCTGTTTGCCGTTTTTCACTTCAATCAGAAAACTCTCGCGGTCCAGGTCGCCTTTGGCGTCAAACGACACGTCCATCAGCACACCGGGCTGATCAACGGCCTTGACTTTCAGGGTATGCAGGGCGGCGGCCACGGCCTTGCGGTCCAGCTTGCCGACCTTTTCAATCGCCGACTTCAGAACATAAATGCCTGAATAACCCTTCATGCCATTGTGATCAGACACGTATTTGTATTCTTTTTCAAACTTGGCGCGGAAGGCACGAATCGCTGGCAAGGGTGCGTCCACTGTCAAACCAACGTGGGCGATGGCACCGTTGGCAGCGTCACCAGCCAGCTCAATCACCTTCTGGCCGGTCAGGGTGGTTTCGCCAATCACGGGTTTGTTCCAACCCTGCTTTTTCAGCTCGCGCAGCATGCGGGCCGATTCCTCTTCATTCGAATAGGCAAACACGCCGTCAGCATTGCTTTGTTTGGCCTTCAGCACGGCAGAAGAAAAGTCCACCTGGCCGGAGTCGGTCGAGATTTCAGCCACGATTTTGGTGGAGGAATTGGCCAGCGCCTTTTTGATCGAGTCCAGGCCGCCTTTGCCAAAGTCATTGTTCACATAAATGATGGCAAGCGTTTTGAGTTTGGCCTGCTCGCTGATATAGCGTGCCACTTTTGGCATGGCAGTAGCCTGCGTGAAGCTGGTACGGAAAACGTAAGGGTTGCCCTGCTCGGTGATGCTGGCCGCCTCGCCACCGGTGAAGTTGGGCACTTCAGCCTTGCGCGACTCGGCCATGCTGACCATGATGGAGCCGGAAAACACCGGGCCAAAAATCGCAAACACGTCGTTGTCAATGGCCTTTTGTGTCAGGCCCTTGGCCACACCGGGGTTGCTTTGTGTGTCAGCCGTGGTGGTCTGGATTTTTTTGCCCAGAATGCCGCCAGCAGCATTGATTTCCTTGACGGCCAGTTCAACACCATTCTTGAAGTTGGTGCCCGCCGTGGCACCGCCGCCTGACAGCTCGACAATATTGGCAATCTTGATGACATCCTGGGCAAATGTGATGCTTGCGCTGGCTGCAAAAGCACAGGCTGCTATTAATTTAAGGGCAAATCGTTTCTTCATGGGTGTCTCCTCGGAGGGTTAAAAACTAGGGGTTCAGGGTGAATAAAGGCTGTGCCGGGCGATGGATTTCGCCTGCCATGCTCGCCGGGTAAATCTGCTCGCGGATAAAGGTGGCGTCCTGCCGCACGGTTTGTGCAGCTTGGTGCAGGCCAAAAAACTCAAGGTAATCAGGTGCCTGCTGGATCATCATTTCAAAACCAGGCTCGGCCACCAGTTGCCGTGCGCGCACTGCCTGCACCAGTGGTGTAGGCTGGTTTTTCATCAAGATATCAAGCACGGCAGCACCGCTGTCCAGGCGACTCACGTCAAACGGCAGCGGGTCAGTGGCTTTCAGGCCAAGCGGTGATGCATTGATCACCACATCAAAACCGGCCGGGTCGCCACTGGCAGCGGCAAATACTCGGCTGGTGTCCGGATGGCCTGCCGACTGCGCAGCAGCCAACACATGGCTGGCCAGCGCAGCGGCTTTGCCTGGCATCGGGTCAAACAAGGCAATTTCAGCCGGGGCGCGTTCACCGGCAATGGCCAGCGAAGCCGCAATCGCCGCAGCCGCACCACCGGCACCGACCATCAGCACCCGTTTGCCCGCGTAGGCAATATCGAAGTAGTCAAGCGAAGCAACAAAACCCAAACCATCAAACAAACCGCCTTCCAACTTGCCGCTGGCATTGCGGCGTATGCCGTTGACTGCGCCCGCCACTTTGGCGCAGTCATTGCAGCCGGAGAGCAAACCCATGACCAGCGACTTGTGCGGAATCGTCAGCAGCATGCCCTTGACATTGGTGGCCAGAAATGCTGCCTGGACAAAGTTGCAGATGTTTTCAGGCGCCACATGCACGGGCACCAGTACCGCATTGATGGCCAGCGTGCGAAAAATCAGGTTGAACATTTCCGGCGCACGCACCTGCTCGACCGGGAAACCGGAGATCAGATACACATCGGTGTTGCCTTGAACGGTGGGAAACATGTCAAAAATGCCTGCTTGTTCGATAGTCGCTTAAATATACAGAATCGAGCCTGAACTGTAGAGCGCAGCACCAGCATTTAAAAATTAAAAATGAATTTTTAAGCGTTTATCGCACATTCATGTTCGATAAACGAACGAAACAAGGGTTTCACCTAGATAAACCCTTGGCTCGACGGCCCAATACTAGCGGCATGACAAGCACTTCTGCAACACGGCCAGAGGCACCAGAACTGGACAAACGTGACTGGATTGCCGGGCTTGAAAAAGGCCTGTCCATCATTGAAAGTTTTGACGACGCCAACCCGCGCCTGACAGCCAGCCAGGCAGGGGAACGCTGTGGCATGACACGCACCGCAGCACGCCGTTACCTGCTGACCCTGGCGCACCTGGGCTATGTGGCCAGCGACGGCAAGCTGTTCTGGCTGACACCCCGTGTGCTGCGTCTTGGCCAGTCTTATCTTGAGTCAGCGCGATTACCGCGCATAGTCCAGCCCTTTTTGCAGCGCGTGACGGCAGGCACCCAGGAAAGCGCATACGTCAGCGTGATGGACGGCGACGAGATCGTCTACATCGCCCGCAACGGCAGCAACCGCTCGATGAATACTGGTTATGTGCTGGGCTCGCGGGTACAGGCCCAGGTCACAGCGGCCGGCCTGCTGCTGCTGTCAATGCGTGACACAGCCTGGCTGGAAAGCTGGCTGACCAGCCATGACCTCAAGGCCTACACCTCCTACACCATCGCCAGCAAAGACCGCCTGCGCCTGGAACTGGCCAGGGTCAGAACCCAGGGCTGGGCAATTTCAGAACAACAGCTGGAGCTGAACCACAGAGGCATAGCCGTCCCCCTGCGCGACCGCCACGGCAGCGTGGTCGGTGCCCTCAGCGTGACCATGCCCATGGGACATGAATCCAGTGAAGATGCCGCGGCGCGGGTTTTGTCGGTGTTGAGTGAGACGGCGCAGGCTATGCGGAATTTGATTTGATTCTTGATTGGCTCACGCTTTGCCAAGCCGACCCACGGGCTAATAACCCTCATTCAGAATATTTGATGCTGCTGACCGGGTCTCGCCCCGGTAGGCGACCCTACTGTCTGCGTCCCTGCG
>JAZKIK010000625.1:0-1636 GCA_040384925.1 Pseudomonadota bacterium
CCACTATCAGCAGCACTTCGTCGCCTTGTGTTTTGCATTCGCTGGCCAAGACCAAAGCGCTGGCTTCGCCCATGTCTATCTGGTGCAGATTGATCCAGTCGCGGCAGCTTTCCAGTGATGCCTCTAGCAGGGTGACGGTTTGCAGCCACGGCTGGGCTAAAGCGTTTTGTAGGGCCTGGCTGTCTGGAAAAACGCCGCCGCTGGTGATTTCAAACGCGACCACATCCGTCAACAAGACCTCGCCAAACAGTTGTGGCAAAAGCTGCAGCTGCCTGATTCTGGCCAGCGCAATCAGCGGCCCGGCATCGGCAATGACTACTTTTTTCACAAGACGGGTTTGATCCAGGCGCTGGCTGCCGACACCTCTTGCACCAGTGCGGGCTCGTCATAGTCCACCACAGGCACACCAAGCCGTGAAAGACGGGTCAGCATGTCGGCCATGTTTTCACCTGCCATTTTTGCCGCACCACCGACTGAAATCAGTCTGTCCTTGAATAGGCTGACAGCCATGGCCTGACGCACATGAATAAAGTCTGGCAAGCCTGCCAGCTGTTCAAACCCGATCAGCAAGGCATCGGGTTTGTCGCGGTTCACCACCACCACCATGTCATTTTTTGCACTGCGAAGTGCGGTGGACGGGTTTGATTTGAGCTGGCGTACATTAACGACCTGCATAATGTTCTCCTTTGATGTAGGAACATTGACATTGTATTGTTTTACCGGGTTCTGTCGACTGTCCCGCATTTGGCTGCATTGCCATAGCCCACACGCTAGACTGTCCAGCCAAACCCAGTGCCCTCAACCCCAAAGGCTTCACCCATGAAAATTCGCGCCGCCGTTTTGCAGACCTCCGGAATGCCAAGCCCTTATGCCAGCACCACACCGCTCAAGGTCGGGCTGGTGGAGCTTCAGGCGCCGCAGTTTGGTGAGGTGCTGGTGCGGATTCGTGCGGCCGGGCTTTGCCACTCTGACTTGTCGGTGATTTCGGGTGACAGGCCGCGTCCGGTGCCCATGGTGCTGGGGCATGAAGGGGCTGGTGAAGTGGTCGAGTGCGGGCCGGGTGTGTCTGATTTAAAGGCTGGTGACCGCGTCGTGATGGTTTTTATGCCCAGTTGTGGTGGCTGTGTGCCTTGTGCCGAGGGTCGGCCTGCCTTGTGTGAACCCGGTGCTGCGGCCAATGGTGCGGGCACCTTGCTTGAAGGCGGCCGGCGGCTGGAGCAGGGCGGGGCGGTGGTCAACCATCACCTTGGGGTGTCGTGTTTTGCCGAATATGCGGTGGTTTCGAGACGCTCTTGCGTGAAGATTGAGGCTGATATCTCGCATGCTGAAGCAGCCCTGTTTGGCTGTGCCGTGCTGACAGGTGTGGGTGCAGTCGTCAACACCGCCAAGGTGCAGGCCGGCACCACAGCAGCGATACTGGGCCTGGGCGGGGTCGGTTTCAGCGCGTTGATGGCGGCGGTGGCCAGTGGTGCGCGTGAAGTCATTGCGATTGACCTCAGTGAAGAAAAACTCGCACTGGCGCGTGAACTGGGTGCCACGGCTACCTTTAACGCAGCCGATAAAAGCAGCCTGGAGGCGATTCGGGCACTGACCAAAGGTGGTGTGGACTACGCTTTTGAAATGGCTGGCGCGATTC
>JAZKIK010000626.1:0-9128 GCA_040384925.1 Pseudomonadota bacterium
AAGTTCAGAATTTGAAATCCTTGCCTTGAATATAGTCCACAGCCAAAACTGAATCCCGATTAATCAATTCAACCTGATCCCCGCCACCAACAACCCCACGTTATGCCGCATCAGCTTCAAATAACTGTCCGCAGGCCCACCGCTTTTTGACAAGGCATCCACATATAGTTCCGGCCCGACCGTCACACCCGCATCCTTGCTTAACTGCGCCAGCAATTTCGGGTTGCTCATGTTTTCCACAAACACAGCCTTGATTTTTTCCTTTTGAATCTGCCTGATCAGTTGTGCAACCTGCTTGGCGCTGGGTTCGGCTTCGGTTGATATGCCTTGAGGGGCGAGAAATTTGATCTCGTAACGCGCGCCAAAGTAACCAAAGGCGTCGTGAGAGGTAATGACCTTGCGGTTTTCTGCTGGAATCGTTGCAAACTGGGCTTTGGTTTCTGCGTCCAGGGTTTGCAGTTGTTTGATGTAGGCCTCGCCATTGCTCAGGTAGTTTGCTGCGCCGCCGGGGTCGAGTTTGCTCAAGGCTGCAGTGATATTGCGCACGTAAATGATCACATTCGTTGGGTCTTGCCAGGCATGTGGGTCGCTTTCTGCATGGCTGTGGCCTGTTTCGGCGGGCATGGCGCGGGGTTTGACGCCTTGTGAAGCAATGACTGACTGGCCTTTGTAGCCTGCAGACTTGACCAGCCTTTGCGCCCAGGGCTCAAAACCCAGGCCGTTGGTGACCAGCAATTTTGTTTGCAGCATGTTTTTGGCATCAAGCGGTCTGGGCTCGAACACATGAGCGTCTTCGTCAGGGCCGACCAGTGTGCTCACGGCCACACGTTCGCCACCAACCACCTGCACGATGTCGCCCAGAATGCTGAAACTGGCCAGCACCGGTATTTTGTCGGCGGCAAAAACGACGCTGGCAGAGCTTAAAAGTGCGACCAGAGCCAGCGGTTTGAGCAATTTTTGAAGCAAATTTTTCATGAAAAACCTTGGGTTAAAAAGCGGGAAATCAGTCAGGCCACACGATGTCTGCGATTTAAAAGACGCGGCAGCCAGCCACCGGGTGCCAGCAGCAGCGAGGCCACATACAGCGCACCGGCGCAGCCAATAATCGTGGAGCCTGAAGGGGTGTTGAGGTGGTAAGACAGCAGCAGCCCAAGCCAGCCAGCCAGCATGGCCTGCACACTGGCGTTGACCAGTTGGGCGGGCAGGGTGTCATGCCATAACTTTGCAGACACGGCAGGCAACATCATCAAACCAACAGCCATCAGGGTGCCCAGGGTCTGGAAACCGGCCACCAGATTGACCACCACCAGCATCAAAAAGCCCTGTTGCCAGACCCAGGTCGGGGCTGTGCGTTGGCTTTTTCCAGCCGCTGCGCTTAAAAACACCGGGTCAAAACTCTCCAGCACCAGCCCGCGATACGCCGCCGCCAGCACCAGCACACTGACGCTGGCCACACTGGCTACCAGCAGCAGCCCGGCGCTGTCCACACCCAAGGCGCTGCCAAACAAAATATGCAGCAAATCCAGCTGGGTGCCGTGGCTTGAAATCAGCGTGACGCCGAGCGCCAGCGCCACCAGGTAAATCGCGGCCAGGCTGGCGTCTTCTTTCAGGGTGGTGGCGCGGCTGATCAAGCCGGCAATGGCGGCGACCACCATACCGGCCAGCACACCGCCCGCCACCATGGCTGTCAGCGACAGGCCAAACAACATGAAACCCATGGCCACACCGGGCAGGATGGCATGGCTGAGCGCGTCACCCAGCAGGCTCATGCGCCGCAAGGTCAAAAAAACACCGAGCGGCGCGGCGCTCAGCGACATGGCCAGCGTGGCAACCAGTGCGCGCCGCATAAAGGCGAACTCAACAAACGGCGTCAGAAAAAATTCCCGCCCGTATTCAAAAAGGCTTTGCATCAGGCAGTGACTGCTTCAAGCCGGGCGTGAGCCTGCCCGGCGCGTTGCTCGTCAAATTCACAGACCTCGGCCTGTTCGTCCCAGGCTTCTGCCATGCCCCGTGCGCGGGCCAGATTGTTTTCAGTCATGACCTGTGCGGTTGGCCCCCAGGCGACCTGTTCTCGCGCCAGCAGCAGGGTTTGCGGAAAATGCGCGCGCACCTGGCTGTCGTCATGCAGCACGGTAATCACGGTACGTTTTTCGGCATGCCAGCCAGCGATGGTGGCCAGCAGTGCACTTGTGGTTTTGCTGTCCACGGCGTTAAAGGGCTCGTCAAGCAGGATCAAATCGGCGTTTTGCACCAGCATGCGGGCAAACATCACACGCTGCAGCTGGCCGCTTGAAAGCGAAGCAATGGGGCGGTTTTCAAAACCCTGCAGGCCAACCTTGTGTAGCGCCGCATCAACACGGGCCAGTTGCACCTCATCCACATCACCCCACGCGCCCTTGAGCGGCCAGCAGCCCAGCAGCACACAGTCATGTACCTGCATCGGAAAACTGCGGTCAATTTCAGCCAGTTGCGGCAGGTAGGCAATGCGTGCGCGTGGCGCTGAAACCGCCACCTTGCCACCCGCCACCGGCAACAGACCCATGATGCTTTTGAGCAGGGTGCTTTTGCCTGAACCATTGGGGCCGACCACGGCAGTCAGCGAGCCGTGCGCAAACTGGCCGCTGATATGGTGCAGGGCCGGGTGCTGGCGGTAACTGACGGTCAGGTTGTCCAGCTTTACCATGGCGCGGCTTCCAGCTGTGCCCACCACACGGCCAGCCACAACAGCACCACGGCGGGCAGCACAGCCAGAACACGTCGCCAGGCCGGCCAGGCCAATACGCTGTGGCGGTATTTTTTTTGGGTATTCAAGGTTTTTCTTTACCAAAAAGAAGAGAAAAAGTCATAAAAAAGCCACTGAGTTGCGGTAATAATGCAACCTGATTGCGATAGAGTTTAATGCAACTTAGTTGCGTTATTTGATCCATCACGCAAAAATAGACCCTGACACCAGCCCCCTCACAAAAACCATGGCCTCCATCAGCCTCAAAAAATCCATCGCTGCAGATACAGGCACAGACCCGATTGACGCCTTGCTTTCGGCCCATGGCCTGCGCCGCACCAGTGCTGCCAGGCTGGTTCTGAAATGGCTGCTGGCTCATCCAGACACCAGCTACACCCACGCCCAGTTGCAGGCTGCTCTGTCTGGTGAAGAGGGGGAGGCCGAAAAAACCGATGTGCTGGACCGCGTCACGCTGTACCGCCTGATTGATCGCCTTACACAGGTTGGTTTGCTGTTATGCCGGGTTGATGCCAACCGCGTGCGCCGTTACCAGGCCATGCCGGCCAGCGTGCATGCGATTC
This sequence comes from Pseudomonadota bacterium, assembly GCA_040384925.1. Taxonomy (GTDB): domain Bacteria; phylum Pseudomonadota; class Gammaproteobacteria; order Burkholderiales; family Burkholderiaceae_C; genus Polaromonas. The sequence continues at coordinate 3,304 of JAZKIK010000626.1, forward strand.
CGCACTTTGAATGCCAGAGCTGCCACCGCGACAGCCCGTTGGCCGGGGCACTGAAAGCCAGCGCCAGCGATTTTGACCGCGCCGCCCAGGCCGCGATTGAAGCCCTGAAAGCGCTCGGTTACCAGGACATGAGCATGGACTTTGCGGTGCGTGGTGTCTGCATCGAATGCGCCACGGGTGCGGCTGCGTGATTTCTACAAACGGCCTGGCCTATGGCTACAAAAACGGGCCAACACTTGAGTTTGACGATATTGAGGTGGCGCAAGGTGCTGTGCTGCTGCTGCGCGGTGCCTCGGGTTCAGGCAAATCGACCTGGCTGGCGCTGATTGCCGGTTTGTTGACGGCAAGTTCGGGTGACATCACAGTTGCCGGCGAGTCCTTGAAGTCACTCGGCAGGGTCGCCGGAGACGCCTGGCGTGCCAGAACCATTGGTTTTTTGCCCCAAAAACTGCATCTGAGCACCGCGCTGACGGTACAAAACAACCTGGCGATGGCGCAATGGGCTGCAGGCCAGCCTGAAAACGCAGAGCAAATCAAGGCCGCGCTGAGCGCGCTTGATGTGCAGATGCTGGCAAGCCGCAAACCGTCCCAGCTGTCAGGTGGCCAGGCGCAGCGAGTGGCGCTGGCGCGGGCTGTGCTGCTCAAACCGAGGGTATTGCTGGCAGACGAACCCACGGCCAGCCTGGACGACGAAGCCGCCGCTGCATCCCTGAATCTGCTGCGAAGCACGGCGCAGCGTGAAGGCGCAACATTGGTCATCGCCACACACGATTCGCGTGTTGAAGATCTTTTTGGTGAGCAGATCGGCCTGCAGCGCCTGTTGCTGGGGCGTAAAAAGCCATGAAAACCATAGCTATCTCATGGCGCTATCTATGGTCAAGGCCCCTGTCTGCGGCGCTGAACCTGCTGCTTTTGACTTTGGGGCTGGCATCCATCAGCTTTTTGCTGCTGGTCAGCCACCAGATCAACCGTGCTTTTGACCGTGATCTGGCGGGTATTGATGTGGTGGTTGGCGCCAAAGGCAGCCCCATGCAGCTGATTTTGTCAGGCGTTTTTCATCTGGACGTGCCTACCGGCAATGTGCCGCTGGCCGCCATCAAGGCGCTGCAAACCCATCCGCTGGTCGCAAAAGTCATTCCGATCAGCATGGGCGACAGTTTTCGGGGTTTTCACATTGTTGGCACCACGGCTGACTATCTTCAGCATTACGGCGTCAAGCTGGGCCAGGGTGCCATGTGGACACAGCCCATGCAGACCGTGATTGGTGCGCAGGTCGCGTGGCAGACTGGCCTCAAGGTGGGCGACCGTTTTGCCGGCACACATGGCCTGGGCGGCGGCGGTGATGTGCATGAAAAGACGCCTTACACCGTGGTCGGCATTCTGGAGCCGAGCGGCACGGTGCTTGACCGCCTGCTGCTGACGGCAACTGAATCAGTCTGGAAAGTGCATGAAACCGACACCGCACTCGACGAAGAAGATCAGAAGGTGCTGGAGGAAGAACGCGAAGTCACGCTGGCGCTGATCCAGTACAAAACGCCGCTGGCGGCGGTGACTTTTCCGCGCTTCATCAACAGCACGACCGAGATGCAGGCCGCCGCCCCCGCGCTTGAAATTACGCGGCTGCTGAGCATGGTTGGTGTCGGCACCGATGTATTAAAAGCGCTGGCCGGCATGCTGCTGTTGACGGCCGGGCTCAGTGTGTTTATCGCTCTGTGGAGCGCCGTGCGTGAACGCCGCGCCGACCTGGCCCTGCTGCGCATGCTGGGCGCGCCGCCGCGCAAGATTGCCAGCCTGCTGCTGTGCGAAGCCCTGTGGCTGGCGCTGCTGGCCGCCATGCTGGGGCTGGCCCTGGGGCAGGGTGCCACCGCGCTGATTGCCTGGGCGCTGCAGCTTGAAAAGTCGGTACTTATTGCCGCCTGGTCATGGCCGCCCGAGCTGTTTGTCGTGCCGCTGCTGGCTTTGGGCGTGGCATTTTTGTCTGCGCTGCTGCCCGCCCTGGAGGCTTACCGCGTCAATGTGTTTGAACTTCTGCAATCCCGATAAATGGAGAAATTTTCATGAAAAACCGCTTTTTCAAGGCAAGCATGCCTGTTGCACTTGCTGCATGGTCACTGACGGCTATATTTTCAGTGGCAACTGCACAAACCCTGAACGCCGAAACCAAAGCCGACATTGAGCGCCATCGCGCCATGTCTGTTGCCCACGAAGCAGCCGCCAAATGCCTGGAGTCGGGCAAAAAAGACGAGGTCTGTGAAAAAGAACTGCAAGCCTCATGCAAAGGCCTGGCGATTGGCAAATACTGCGGCATGAAACATGTGCATTGATGTCGCTTGATAATGAAGACTCGTCGCACGGTCTGAAACTTCCGGAGCCAGCATGAAACGCCGCACCCAAATCGTTCCGTTTTTAGTCCTTTCCAGCCTGCTGCTTGGCGGAAGTGCCAGCGCCCAGACCCTCTCATCGCCGATTGGTGCGCCAGCTGCTGGCAGCGAGGCAGCCGCCCTTGCCAGGCTGGGTACATTTGGCGGGCAGGGGGCCGGTGTACACGGTGCCAACAGTCCTTTTCCACCCCTTAATGCGCGTGACGACGTGGTGCCATGGTCGGTTTTGACAGCGGTAAAAACCAAAACTGAAAAAAACCGCATTCTGCCCATCTTCAACATGGGCCAGATGGCCTTGAACCAGCGCACCCAGCGCATCCAGGGTTTCATGATGCCGCTGGAGCCCGGTGAAAAACAGAAACATTTTCTGCTGTCGTCCGTGCCCTTGACCTGCTCTTTCTGTACACCAGGCGGGCCTGAAAGCATGGTTGAAGTCAAGACCAGAACGCCCGTCAAATATTCAGTGGAGCCGCTGGTGGTGGAAGGGCGTTTTCTGGTGCTCAACGATGACCAGTACGGCCTGTATTACCGGATGACGGACGCCAGCAGCGTCAAATAAGTTGGTGCCTGGACGGCGCTGCCCGGCCTGTAAAGGTGCCCGCTGCCCCTAAGATAGGTACATGAACCAGCTTGTTTTTGTGTCCCTGTTTCCGGTGGTGCTGCTGATTGCTGCCGGTTTTCTGGCAGGCCGGGCCCAGTGGATACGGGCTGCAGCGATAAAAGACCTTTCAAACCTGGTTTTTCTGCTGCTGACACCGGCGCTGCTGTTTCGCACCATGAGTAAGGTGCGTATCGAGCAGCTCGACTTCAAACCTGTTGCGGCCTATTTTCTGGCTGTCATCATCCTGTTTGGCGGCACGCTGATGGTTCAGGGTTTCAACCGCCGCGCCGCCGTGCTGGCGCTGGCCAGCACCTTTTCAAACACCGTGATGATAGGCATTGCGCTGGTTGGCCTGATGTATGGGCCAGAGGGGCTTGTCACGCTGTTTACGCTGGTGTCTGTGCATTCCCTGGTGCTGCTCACCAGCGCCACCGTGGTGCTGGAGCTGGCCGTGGCGCACGAGCAAAAACGCGGCCTGTCGGCTGACGGCCTGGCGGGAAGCCCGCGCCATCCAGTGGCCACGGTGTTGATGGCCGTTAAAAACGCCTTGCTGCATCCGGTGCCGCTGCCCATCATGGCCGGTTTGCTGTTTGCGCAGACCGGGCTGGTGATTCCGGCTGTGGTGGACAAACCGCTGGAGCTACTGGCCAACGCCTTCGGCCCGCTGGCCCTGGTGCTGGTTGGGGTTACGCTGGCCAATACCCCGGTGGGCAAACACTGGCGGCCTGCGCTGACCCTGTCGCTGGTCAAAAACCTGCTGCACCCGCTGCTGGTGTTTGGGCTATGCCATCTGCTGGGTGTAGGCGGCCTGCCCATGGTGGTGATGGTGGTGGCTTCCAGCCTGCCGATTGGCGCCAATGTGTTTTTATTCTCGCAGCGCTACAAGGTGGCCGAAGAGCTGATCACTGCCAGTGTGGTGGTGTCCACGGCGCTGGCACTGCTGACGCTGACACTGGTTTTGCTGCTGGTTCAGGGCCTGACCATCTAGATTTGGCGCGCCGTGCAGGCAGCACGGTTAAACTCCCGCTGTCACAAAAATGTCATATTTGTAACTGCGTGACTTAAGGAGTTGAGATGTTTTTTGGCAAATTGCTGCCGCGAGAAGGTAACTTTTTCGAAATGTTTAACCAGCACGCCAACTATATTGTGGTGGCGGCGCATGCTTTTTCAAAGATGGTTGCCAACTACAGCGACCTGGACAAACGCGAGGCTTACAACCGCGAGGTTGACGATGCAGAGCATAGTGCCGACCGCATCACGCAGGAAGTCAACCGCATTTTGCACAAGACTTTCATCACGCCCATAGACCGGGAACAGATTCACCAGCTCATCAATGCGATGGATGATGTGGTTGACCTGATTCAGGATTCGGCCGAAACCATGGCACTGTACGACGTCAAGCACATGACCGAAGACATGATTCGCCTGACCGATCTGAGCGTGAAGTGCTGCGAACGCCTGAAAGACGCCGTGGCCCTGATTGGCAAGGTCAGTGAAGCCGCCACCGCAGAAGCCGCGCTCAAAACCTGCGAGGAAATCGACAAACTTGAATCCGACGCTGACCGTGTGATGCGCTCGGCCATGAGCCGCCTGTTTCGGGAAGAACCCGACGTGCGTGAAGTCATCAAACTCAAGGCGGTTTACGAACTGCTGGAAACCATCACCGACAAGTGTGAAGACGTGGCCAATCTGATCGAGGGCGTTGTCCTCGAAAACTCCTGAGCACGGGCGCGTAAATCATGCAAAGCGTACAGACCGCCCTGTGGGTGGTGGCCCTGCTGGTGTTTTTGGCCATTGCTTTCGACTTCATGAATGGCTTTCATGATGCTGCGAACTCGATTGCCACCGTGGTGTCAACCGGTGTGCTCAAACCCGGCCAGGCCGTGGTGTTTGCAGCGGCCTTTAACCTGGCTGCAATTTTTATCTTTCACCTGAGTGTGGCGGCTACCGTTGGCAAAGGCATTGCAATGCCCGGTGTGGTGGACACCCATGTGGTGTTTGGTGCGCTGATTGGTGCCATCACCTGGAATTTGCTGACCTGGTATTACGGCATCCCAAGCAGCTCATCACATGCGCTGATTGGCGGCATCGTGGGAGCGGTGATTGCCAAGGCCGGCGTACATGCGCTGGTGGCAGGTGGCCTGCTCAAAACCGTGGCCTTCATTTTTGTCTCGCCGGTGCTGGGTTTTTTGCTCGGTTCCATGATGATGGTGGTGGTGGCCTGGGTCTGCAGGCGAGCTACACCGTCCAAAGTTGACCGCTGGTTTCGCCGTTTGCAACTGGTGTCTGCCGGAGCCTACAGCCTGGGCCACGGCGGCAACGACGCCCAGAAAACCATTGGCATCATCTGGATGCTGCTGATTGCCACCGGTTACGCATCAAGCACTGACGCTGCACCACCGACCTGGACGATCGTGAGCTGTTATCTGGCGATTGCCATCGGCACCATGTTTGGCGGCTGGCGCATTGTCAAGACCATGGGCCAGAAAATCACCAAACTCAAACCGGTAGGCGGCTTCTGTGCCGAAACCGGCGGTGCGCTAACCCTGTTCCTGGCCACGGCCTTGGGCATTCCGGTATCAACCACCCACACCATCACCGGTGCGATTGTGGGTGTGGGCTCAACCCAACGCGCATCAGCCGTGCGCTGGGGCGTGGCCGGCAACATCGTCTGGGCCTGGATTTTCACCATTCCCGCCTCAGCCTTTGTAGCGGCAATCGCCTATTGGGTGAGTCTTCAGCTGTTCTAGCCCCACGCTCGCTCACTGCGTATAGTCGCACCCGCTTTTTCCAGCAGGGGCCGAGGAACCGGCTTTGCCGGGCCTCAGGCGCAGCGGCCCCCT
>JAZKIK010000627.1:0-2158 GCA_040384925.1 Pseudomonadota bacterium
TGGAGCCGCAGCGCTCAGCCCCTCTGGGGCCGCTGCGCCTGCGGACTGGCAGAGCCAGATCCGCGGCCCCTGCTTGAATATAGCCCCCACGGTTGCTCGCTTCGCGTAGCGCCCTGCTCCCCGAGGGGGCCGCTGCGCCTGCGGACTGGCGGAGCCAGATCCGCGGCCCCTTCTTGAAAAGAACGAGTCCTCCTGTTTGTGCACGCGCAGGCCTGGTTTCAAGTCGTGGCGGGAACGAGGAATTCGCGGCTGATATGCGCGCCCAATTCGTTCACGCGATCCAGGAATTGTGTCAAGAAGGCATGCAGACCGGTCGCCAGAATTTCATCGATACGGGCGTATTGCAGGTCGGCCCGCAGCTTGCCTGCGCGGCGCTGGGTTTCACTGGATGTATTGCTGGTGACCATGGCGAGGTTGCTGATGACCTCATTGAGGCAACCGAGCAGGGAACGCGGCATGTCAGCCCGCAAAATCAGCAGTTCGGCCACACGCTCGGGTTTGATCACGTCACGGTACACCTTGCGGTAAACCTCAAAACCCGAAACGCTGCGCAAAATCGCGCTCCAGTGGTAGAAGTCGTACTCTTGGTCTTTTTCACTGGCTGCACCGAAAAAGTCGCTTTGTACTGCATGGAACTTTACATCCACCAGCCGCGCCGTGTTGTCGGCCCGTTCCAGAAAGGTACCCAGGCGCAGGAAATGAAAGGCTTCGTCCTGCAGCATGGTGCCGAGGGTGACGCCGCGCGACAGGTGTGAACGGAATTTGACCCATTCAAAAAACTGGGCCGGGTCACGCTCGAAATCACCGCCCTTGAGCATGCGTATGACTTCAAGATAGGTCTGGTTTTGTGTTTCCCACACCTCTGTGGTCAAGGTGCCGCGAACGGCCCTGGCGTTTTCACGTGCGTTCTTAAGGCAGGAGATGATGCTTGAAGAGTTTTCTTCATCCCGCACCATGAAGTCCATCACATCGCGCGGGCTGATCACAGCGCCGTATTTGGCGGTGAATGCGGGTTTCAGTTCACTGATGCTCAGCAAACCTTCCCAGCCAACCTGTGCGACCGCAGCCGACTGGGGTAACAAGGAGGTCTGGTAGTTGACATCAAGCATGCGTGCCGTGTTTTCGGCGCGCTCGGTGTAGCGGGACATCCAGAAAAGGTGGTCAGCGGTACGTGACAACATGATTTAAGCTCCTCCGCCTTGAGATTGCGACTGCGATTGTGTGGGTGCCACCGTATCTGCCTCCAAAATCCAGGTGTCTTTGGTACCACCACCCTGTGAGGAATTGACCACCAGCGAACCGTCTTTCAAGGCCACACGGGTCAGGCCACCAGGAACCATCTGCACCTCTTTGCCGCTCAGGACAAAAGGCCGCAGATCGATATGACGCGGTGCAATTCCGCTGTCTACATAGGTTGGGCAGGTGGAAAGGCTCAGGGTGGGCTGCGCGATATAACCCGAGGGGTTGGCCAGCAGTGCTGCGCGGAACTCCTCGATTTCAGCGTTGGTTGACGCAGGCCCGACCAGCATGCCGTAACCGCCAGCGCCATGTACTTCCTTGACAACCAGATCCTTGAGGTTGGCCAGTGTGTACTTCAGGTCTTCCGAATTGCGGCACATGTAGGTGGGCACGTTTTTCAGAATCGGCTTTTCACCGAGGTAAAACTCGATCATTTTGGGCACATAGGGATAAATCGACTTGTCGTCGGCCACCCCCGTGCCAATCGCATTGCACAGCGCCACATTGCCGCTGCGGTACACATTGAGCAGACCGGCGCAGCCCAATGTTGAGGTCGGACGGAAGGCCAGCGGGTCAAGAAAATCGTCATCCACGCGGCGATATATCACGTCCACACGTTTGGGGCCGCGCGTTGTGCGCATGTACACGAAGTTGTCCTTGACAAACAGGTCCTGCCCCTCGACCAGCTCAACGCCCATTTGCTGGGCCAGGAAGGCATGTTCAAAATAAGCCGAGTTGTACATGCCTGGTGTCAGGACCACCACGGTTGGATCAGCCGTGGCCGGCGGTGCCGACGCGCGCAGGGTTTCAAGCAGCAGATCGGGGTAATGGGCAACCGGTGCAACCCGGTTTTCACTGAACAGTTCGGGGAAAAGCCGCATCATCATCTTGCGGTCTTCCAGCATGTAACTCACGCCGC
>JAZKIK010000628.1:0-7768 GCA_040384925.1 Pseudomonadota bacterium
TTTGGTATCGACGTTGATCTTGTGGGCGCTCAGGTCGGCGTCGCGAGCCAGTTCGGCTGAAATTGCGGCCGTGATGCTCACGTCGTCCATCAGGACAACGGCGCTGTCGGCGGTTTTCTGGCCAGTGGCTTCGGCGGACTGTGTGGCGCTTTTCATGGCGTCGCCAGCTTTTTCAAGTGATGTTTCAGCCTTGGCCTTGGCTTCGGTGGCGGCCTGTTCGGTTTTGGCAACCGCTGTATCAAGCTGCTGGCCAACCGTCTGGCTCTCGTCTTTTTTGCCGCAGGCAGCCAGTGCCGTCAGCACCACCAGGGAACAGGCCACGATCAGTGCTTTTTTTGAGCTGCCTGGCTGGCAGCTGTCAGAATTATTGTTTTTCATGAGTATCTCCTTTTTCCTTTGGATAATTGAGCAAAAAAAGGTATGTGAAGGCTGCAGACAGTTGCAGCCTTGCCGCCTTTACATCTTGTCGATGATGTCTTTTGCCTTGTCTTTGGCGTCTTCCTTGGTGTCGCCATAAACGGTTTGCACCTTGCCTTTGGCCTGGTCGGCCAGGCCTTCACCTTCAAGACGCTCGTTGCCTACCAGTTTGCCGGCCAGTTCCTTGACCTTGCCAACGGATTGGTCAACGCGGCCTTCAACTTGATCTTTGTTCATCTAAAACTCCTTGAGGTATACAAAACTCAGGTACTGCCAAGCTTGGCAGTTGACCTTTTCAGGCCAAGACAGCCTGTGACCTAAATTTAAGGCGCAACGCGGCCAGCCACGGTCAGCGTCCGCCGCTTTTTCTGTAGGACAAGCGGGGCGCACCTTGTGCGGCTTAGCCCTTCTTACCGTTTCAGCGATAACAGCTGCCATGGCGTTTGCGGAACAGGCGTGGGTTTTCGGCCCGGCTGTCGGCAAACAGTCCGCGTCTGGCAGCTACTGCGCGAGCCTGTTCGGCGGCGTAAGGCCCGTCCGAGTGCCGGTAGCCATAGGACCAGGCCTGGCCACGGCTGACCATCCAGCTGGCCACGTCCTCGCCATTCAGCTCGATTTTTGCCAGCACCCGGCCATAGTCGTCGCGGCCGTGGGAGCGCGGCACGCTGAAGATGACGTTCTGCCCCAGCAAGCGCCCTTCCAGCGCCTTGCGTGAAGCCGGGCCACCAGCCTGGCAGATCTCGGGCGCATCCATACCCAGAATGCGGACTTTCAGTGGTTTTCTGCCGGCTTTGGTACTCACCCAGACGGTATCACCATCAACCACGCGGCTGACGGTGCCTGACTGGGTCTTGACGTCGGCCCTGGCCCGCGGCGCGGCGTCTGCGGGCAACACGGCAAGCGACAAAGACAGGCTTGCGGCTGCCAGCAAGGGTGCAAGCCAATGGATACCGGGGCCAGGAATGACTGCTGAACTGATAGCTAGCCGTGCCCGCTGCATCAACGCAAGCGGCCTGTTTGACTTCATAAATGACTTTCGGGACGGTTTTTAAACCGCTTTTGGTTTTCTGGAAGGTTTTTTGGGGGTGGCAGACAGGTCTTTTTCCATGTCGGCGATGATGCGGTCCAGCCGGGCTGACAATTGTTCGGTGCTGAGCTTTTCGCGGAATCTTTCCACCATCAGCGGCAGGCAAAAGGGGCTGGGGTGCTGCAGCTCTTTGTGAACCACTTCCCTGTCAGCGATTTTGGCCAGTGCATCGGCCAGGCGCGCCATCTCAAGCTCCTGGCTCAGCACTTCGCGGTCGGCCTGGCCGAGCAGCAGATTATGGTTGTCGTATTTTTTGAAAACCTCAAAAAACAGGCTGCTTGACGCCTGCAGTTGCCTGGTGCTTTTGACCGCACCGGGGTAACCGGTAAAAACAAGCCCGGCTACCCGTGCAATTTCACGAAAACGCCTGCGCGCCAGTTCTGATGAATTCAGCGAGGCAAGCAGGTCGTCCAGCAAACCCTGGGCAGCAAACACGGTTTTGCCCAGCACCTGCTGCATGTCAAAAGCCTGGGCACCAAGCAGTTCAAAACCATAGTCATTGACTGAAATACTGAAGGTATTGGGCTGCTCGCGCGCCAGCCGCCAAGCCAGCAGATTGGCCAGGCCCATGTGGACATGGCGGCCCGCAAACGGGTAGATGTAGAGGTGATGGCCTTCACGCGAGCGGTATGTTTCAAGCAGCAGCATGTTGGGCGTGGGCAGGGCTGACAGCAGCGCCTGGGTTTGCAGCATGGGCCGGGCCGCCTCCAGCTCGGGCTCTGCAAAGTCGCCGGTGCTGGCGCGCTGCAGAAGATCAAGCACGGCATCAGCCATTTCGGTGGAGAGCGGCATTTTTCCGCCGTTCCAGCTTGGAATTGCACCTTTGTTCTTTTCGGCTTTTTTGACAAAAGCCGTCATGTCCTGCACCCGGATGAACTCCAGCAGCCGCCCGGCAAATACAAAACAGTCGCCTTTTCTCAGCCGGGCAATAAAGGACTCTTCAATCGTGCCGATTCGCCCGCCCGTCATGTAACTGACCTGAAGACTCGAATCGCCCACGATGGTGCCAATATTGAGGCGGTGCCGCCGCGCCAGACCGGCATCGGGCACATGGTAAACACCGTTTTCATCCGGCCGTATGCGGTGGTAGTCAGGGTAGGCGCTCAGGCTGCTGCCGCCGCGTTCACAAAAAGCCAGCGCCCAGTCAAATTCAGCCTGACTCAGCCTGCGGTAAGACCAGGCGCTGCGCACTTCAGCAAACAGTGCTGCGGCCGTAAAACCGCCACCCAGTGCCAGTGTGACCAGATGCTGCACCAGCACATCCATGGGTTTGTCAGGCACGGGACGCTTTTCAATACGCCCGGCCCTGGCGGCGTTGCGGGCACCTGCGGCTTCAAGCAATTCAAGCGTGTTGGTTGGCACCAGGGTGATGCGGCTGGTGCGCCCTGGCGCGTGGCCGCTGCGCCCCGCGCGCTGCAGCAAACGCGCCACACCTCTGGCTGAACCGATTTGCAGCACACGCTCAACCGGCAGAAAGTCCACACCCAGGTCCAGTGACGAGGTTGCCACCACGGCGCGCAGTTTGCCCTGTTTCAGATTGACTTCAACCCACTCGCGCACTTCCTTGTCAAGACTGCCGTGGTGCAGCGCAATTTCACCAGCCCACTCGGGTTTGGCCGTCAGCAGCAACTGGTACCAGATTTCAGCCTGCGAGCGGGTGTTGGTAAACACCAAAGTCGGGCCGGATGTTGAAATCTCCCTGATCACCGCGCCCTGCATGCGGGCACCGAGGTGGCCAGCCCAGGAATATTTGCCGGGGTTTTCAGGAATCAAGGTATCGATAAGCAGGGATTTGTCGGTTTTTCCCTGAACGATGACGCACGCCCGTTCATCCGGCGAACTCATGGCCGCGTCAGGCGCTTGCCCTTGCAGCGCCTCGGCAGCCTGCCCCAGATTTCCCAGGGTTGCACTCATGCCCCAGACCATGAGCTTGGGGTTGAACTGTTTGAGCCTGGCCAGCGCAAGCTGCAACTGCACGCCCCGCTTGTTGCCCATCAACTCGTGCCACTCATCCACCACCACGGCCTGAACGCTGGCCAGCTCTTGCCGAGCATGGGTTCTGGACAACATCAGGCTCAGCGACTCGGGTGTGGTCAACAAGCATGTCGGTCAGCGACTGTCCTGCCTGGCCCTTTCGGCGCTGCTGGTGTCCCCGGTACGCTGGCCCAGCGTCCAGCCGGGGGCCAGCTCAGGCAGTGGCTGCTGCAGCGCCCGAAGGGAATCAGCGGCCAGCGCGCGCATGGGTGTGATCCACAACACGGTCAGGGGTGGTGCGACAGACTTTGAGGTTTTTCCGGTTTTTGCCACAGGCGATGCAGCAAAACGCTGCAGCAGACCCAGCCAGACAGCATAGGTCTTGCCAGCCCCAGTGGTGGCGTGCAGCAAACCTCCCTGCCCCTCGGCGATGGCCTTCCAGACTTCCAGCTGAAAGCCAAAAGGTTTCCAGCCCCGGCCATCAAGCCAGCTCTTCAGCGCACGGGAAAGCCTGAAGCTCATGCGGCATGAACCTTGTCAGATCCAGTCCCTGTGAAATTCCGGAAAAACATTTTAGATAAAAATCATCACAATACTGTATTTAAAACCAGTATAGTTCATATAAGCAGCGCGAAATTGAAACTGCACAACCCACCCTCCCCAAAAAGCCCACATGCTTCGCAGCCTGTTTGTCGACTTCAACTCCTACTTTGCCTCGGTCGAGCAGCAAATCAAGCCCGAGCTGCGTGGCAAACCCGTAGGTGTGGTGCCGCTCATGGCCGAAAGCACCTGCTGCATTGCCGCAAGTTATGAGGCCAAGGCCTTTGGTGTGCGAACCGGCACCCTGGTGGCCGAGGCCAGACGGCTTTGCCCTGGTATTGTGTTTGTTGAAGCGCGCCATGAAATTTATGTGGACTTTCACCACCGTGCGATTGCCGCTGTTGAACGCATTGCGCCGGTGCGCCAGGTTTTGTCGATTGACGAAATGGAGTGCGAGCTCACCGGCAGCTGGCGCACAAGAAGCAAGGCGCTTTTGATTGCCGCCGCCATCAAAAAAGAGATTCACGACACAGTCGGCATCTGCCTGCGCAGCTCGATCGGGATTGCGCCCAACACCCTGCTGGGCAAACTGGCGTCGAACATGCAAAAGCCTGATGGCCTGGTGGTGCTGGAGCTGGCCGAGCTGCCAGAGGCGCTGTACCGCCTGCCGCCTTCGGCGATTCAGGGCATTGGCCCGCGCATGCTCGAGCGGCTGAAGCAGGCCAATATCCACAGCATGCAGGACCTTTGCCTGGCCCCGCGTGATGTGCTGCATTCAGTCTGGGGTGGCGTGGGTGGTGATGAAATGCACGACATGCTGCGTGGCCAGTGGTATGCACCGCGCCAGAACATTGCCCGCTCGCTCGGGCATTCGCATGTGCTGCCACCTGAGCTGAGGAACCCTGAAGGCGCTTTCAGTGTGCTGAACCGCCTGACCCAGAAAGCCGCCATGCGGCTGCGAAAACAGGGCTTTTATGCCACTGCCATGAGCATCAGCGTGCGCTGCGGGCAAAAAAACCACTCCGATCGCCAGACTGGCAAGCAGACGGGCGCTGAACGCGACACTCGTTTTGGTGAAATGCAGGACACGGCCTTTTTTCTGCAGGTACTGAGCAAGCTCTGGCACAGCGGGCTGCAGCAACTGCAAAACCCCAGTGCAGTCAACGTCACCCTGCAGGGCCTGGTACTGGCCAGCCAGCACACACGGGGTTTGTTTGAGGCGCTGCCAGAAGCTCCCACCGCCCAGCCCCGGATTCAGCAAAACAACACACAAGGCGCACCCAGGGACCGTGCCCGGCTCAATGCGGCCATGGACCAGATCAACAAACACTTTGGCAAAAATTCACTTTATTTTGCCAGCGCCCATGACGCCAGAGACGCTGCACCCATGCGAATTGCATTCAACCGCATCCCGGATATCGAGACGGAAGCCTGACAGCACACGGCTGCCTGTTCAAGCTGAAATAATCCAGCCTTCAAGCGCATCCATGTCGGCAGGCAGGCCGTAATCTGGCGCGCCGTTTTCGTGCTGCAGTTGCGCCCAGGCCGCCTGCATCAGGCATAAGACGGCGTCCAGACAGTCGCCTTTTGCATCGTCCACCAGACGGTCGCGCTGCGCATGTGTGAGTTTGAGGCGAAGCGCAAGCCGGGTCTGGCCCATTTCAAGCGCGGTGATCAGGTCTTTGCGTGCGATCAGGCGGTCTGGCGTCTGTTTGGCCTTGTCGTCGCTTTTGTATGATCGATTGCCCAGCAGTTCGCGTGCGAGCAGGCCGGGGTAACCCTCAAGCGCCACACGGCGGCTGTCGCCCGCATGCAAACCGGGCAGATGCACACCGGCGCGCAGCAGACGCGGCACACCGGCATGCAGCATGTAGGCGACGGGCGGATTGACCCATTTCATCGACGGGCTGGAGCCAGCAGGTTTGTCAGTTGCGCGGTGGGCAAACTTGTTGCCGACCGGCCGGGCATCACAAAAAGCGGCAAAAGTATTGCGGATGTCTTCGCGGCTCAATGCCCCGTAAAACCCGATCAGTTCAGGCCAGCTTTGTGGCCAGCCCAGCTGTTCAAGCAGCTCACGCGGCAGGCCAAAGGGCAGGTCAAACACACCGGTCCAGCCGACAGGCTGACTCACCCAGGCCTCGAAGTCCTCAAGCGAAGGCAGAAATTCAAGTTTTTCCAGCACTACCCGGCCCTGGCGCTGGGTGCCAAGGGCCAGGACTATCGGTTTGGAGCGTGTGGGACTGCTGGAGAAATCACAGCCCAGAAGAAGCGCAGAAGCGGACACAGTGAAACAGAAAATTCAAAACCCGCCCTTCAATCGCAGGGCGCGAGGTCCATCAATAGCCGCAGCTCAGGCCCGCCCAATGATGGCGGCGGTTTCCATCAGTTCTTCAAGCAGTGCCAGCGACATCTTGCCAGACACGGCATAGGGATTGAGTTCAGGCGTTTCCGAATACTTCAGCAAAACGGAAGTGTTGAGTTTGGCAACATTGACCTGGCCCATGGTCCAGCCGCCAAAACGACGCTCGGTGATTTCTTCATAAAGCAGCAGCACCACTTCCTTGTGGCGCGGGTCTTTCTGGATGTGGCCGTACAGTTCGCTGACCTGGTTGCGCCCACCTTCAAGCGCCTGCAGAAAAATGCCGCCGCCATAACAAAGAATGCCGGTGATGCCACAGGCCGGGTTGTGGCTGCGTGACTGCAACAGAATCGCTTCAGTGGCCGAGGTGGAAGGGTCGGCCACCCGGCTTGCGTACAAAAGACGTACCAACATGATAAAAATCCTTTAGTTGACCGTTTGTTTGTTGGGTATCAGCGCCAGGAATTCGCGGCGCAGCGTCGGGTCCTTGAGGAAACGGCCACGCATGACGGAATTGATCATCTTGCTGTCCAGGTCTTTCACACCGCGCCAGCCCATGCAGAAATGGCTGGCCTCCATCACGATGGCCAGGCCATCAGGAGAGGTTTTTTCCATGATCAAATCGGCCAGTTGCACCACGGCCTCTTCCTGAATCTGCGGCCTGCCCATGACCCATTCAGCCAGGCGAGCGTACTTGGACAGGCCAATCACGTTGGTATGTTCATTGGGCAAGACACCAATCCAGACCTTTCCGATCACCGGGCAAAAATGATGCGAGCAGGCACTGCGCACGGTGATGGGGCCGACAATCATCAGCTCGTTCAGGTGTTCGGCATTGGGGAATTCGGTGATGGCGGGCGGCTCAACGTAACGGCCCTTGAAGACTTCGTTGAGGTACATCTTGGCGACGCGCCTGGCGGTGTTCTGGGTGTTGTGGTCACGCTCGGTGTCAATCACCATGCTGTCGAGCACACCCTGCATCTTGCCTTCCACCTCGTCGAGCAGTTTTTCAAGCTCGCCGGGTTCTATGAACTGTGCAATGTTGTCGTTGGCGTTGAAGCGTTTGCGCGCAGCGGCAATCCGCTCGCGGATCTTGACCGAGACAGGGGTGCCCTCGTCTGTAGTCTCTTGTAATTGTGTGTCTGTTGTCGTAAGCATCTGCAGATATTAACAGCGCACCCCAAAACCGGCCTTGACCCGCAGTTATTGAAGGTTTTTGGCATGCTGCGCAATAGCTGCGGACATCAACTGCTATTTATTCAATAGCAGTTTGAGATCGTCAAGCGAATTGGCCTCGTGCAGGGCTTTGTCATCACGAATCCGCAACATGCGCGGAAAACGCACGGCAATGCCGCTTTTGTGGCGCGGGCTGCGGTTGATGCCCTCAAAAC
>JAZKIK010000629.1:0-3883 GCA_040384925.1 Pseudomonadota bacterium
TGGCCGTGGGCGCCAGCTGGCTGCTTCCGCTGAACTTGTTGACCACCGCAGCCGGTTTGCCTTTAAGGCGATGCAAAATGCCGCCTTTTTTGTCAGCCGCCGGGTCGGGCACCGGAATGCCGCGCCCGGCCAGGTGTTTCATCAGGTAGAGGTAAAACGGCAGTTGCTCAAACGTCAGCCGCTCAAACAGCGTCAGCACATAAGCGCCAGTGCTTGTGTCTACAAAATAATTGGTGTTTTCAATGCCACCGGCGCAGGCCTTGATGGTTTGAAGGTCGCCCAGATCCAGCGTGGACACAAAAGCAGCTGCCTCGTCAAACGAGACCTCGGTATAAACGGCCATGCCTGAAACTCAACCTTAAAGCTCGAAATTTAAAAAAGGGATGTGGGGAATGCAAAAAATGAGCGCGCAGGCAGTGACCTGACAGGTGCCTAAAACTTCAGCACGTTCCAGACGCGTGAACCATTGGTGTCGCCGCTGGAGGCTGACGGGGCGTTGCCCTTGGCGCTTTCAGCCGGTTTGACCTCATACGACGGCATTTTGCCGCCGGTTTTGGGCTGAACCGTGATGCTCTGGGTTTCGCCGCCTACCCGCAGCTCGTCAATGCGGGTGCCTGCGTCTTCGGTGCGTATACGTTCGATTGCCTGGTCGGGGCGCGCTGACGGGGCTGGCACTGCAGCGGCAGCTTGTGCGGCTGGTGCAGCTGTAGTTTGTGCCGACGCCAGGTTTGGCAGGCCCGCCAGCGGGCAGGCCAGCAGCAGGGCAAGCAATACAGCACGGGGTGAGGAGGGGCGAACTTGTTTCATGCTGGCATTGTAGGCGTCGCACTCTGGCGCACAACACTTTGCCAACCCTGCACGGCGGGTGATGATGAGTTGGCGGTTATGACTGACAATTCGACCGTATGAGCACTGACAACACCCCCTCCATGGCCACCAATATCGCTGCTGAATGCGCCCCTGACACCGCAGCAGCACCAGCCAATGTCAAAAAAACCTTGCTGCTGGTGGATGGCTCCAGTTATTTGTACCGCGCTTTTCACGCCATGCCTGACCTGCGCGCCAACCCGGCTGACCCGACAAGCCCGGCCACGGGGGCGATTCGGGGCATGGTCAACATGATGCAAAAGCTGCGAAAAGACGTGCGCGCCGACTATGCCGTGTGTGTTTTTGACGCCAAAGGCCCGACCTTCAGGGACGATTTGTACCCTGCCTACAAGGCCAACCGCTCGCCCATGCCACCCGATCTGCGCAGCCAGATCGAGCCTGTACACGAGGTGGTTGAACTGCTGGGCTGGAAAGTCATGGCCGTGCCCGGAGTGGAAGCCGACGACGTGATTGGCACCCTGGCCTGCATAGCCTCCAGGCAGGCGATTGAAGTGATCATTTCCAGTGGCGACAAGGACTTGAGCCAACTGGTGGACCAGCACATCACGGTGATTGACACCATGAACGACAAACGCCGTGACCTGGCCGGTGTGGAGGCCGAATTTGGTGTGCCACCCCATTTGATGGTGGACTACCAGGCGCTGGTTGGCGACGCGGTTGACAACGTACCCGGTGTGCCCAAGGTTGGCCCCAAGACCGCCGTCAAGCTGTTGCTGGAATACGGCTCGCTCGACGCGCTGGTCGCCCGTGCCAGCGAAATCAAGGGTGTGGTGGGTGAAAACCTGCGCAATTCACTGGAATGGCTACCCAAGGGCCGCGAGCTGCTGACCATCAAAAAAGACTGTGACCTGGCAGATTACATCCTTGGCCTGCCAGCACTGGATGCAATTACCATGGGCGAGCAGCAAACGGACGCATTGGTCACTTTTTATGAAAAATATGGCTTCAAGGGGCTGGTGAAATCGCTGGAAGCAAGCGCCCCCGCCCCGGCAGCCTCCCGGCCCGCGCGTGAAGCCAGAAGCAGTGAACCCGGCCTGTTCGACGAACCTGAAGAGATCACTGAAGCACTTGCAAAAGTGCCCAGCAACCTGGCTTACGACACCATTTTCACCTGGGAAGTGCTTGATTCCTGGCTGGCCCGGCTGCTTGCTGCCGACCTCGCGGCTGTGGATACGGAAACCACCTCGCTTGACGAAATGCGCGCCGAAATTGTCGGCATCAGCTTTAGCGTCACACCCGGCGAGGCTGCCTATATCCCGCTGACACACGACTACCCCGACGCCCCGGCGCAACTGCCGCGTGACGAGGTGCTGGCCAGGCTGAAACCCTGGCTCGAAGACCCGAAAAAACTCAAACTCGGCCAGCACATCAAATATGACCGCCACGTTTTTGCCAACCACGGCATCGAAGTGCAGGGTTACGCGCACGACACCATGCTTCAAAGTTATGTGCTGGAGGTCAACAAGTCACATGGCCTGAGCAGCCTTGCTGATCGGCATCTGGGCCGCAGCGGCATCAGTTATGAAGATTTGTGCGGCAAAGGCGCGCATCAGATCAAGTTCAACCAGGTTGATATCGCCAAAGCCGCTGAATATTCATGCGAAGACTCGGACCAGACGCTGGACGTGCACCGCGTCTTGTGGCCGCAGATTGAAGCAGATGAAAAACTGCGTTTTATCTATGAGCTGGAAATCAAAAGCAGCGAAAGCCTGTACCGTATCGAGCGCCAGGGCGTGCTGATCGACGCGCCCATGCTGGCCAAACAGAGCGGCGAGCTGGGCACACGCATCGTGCAGCTGGAAGCCGAGGCTTATGAGCTGGCAGGCCAGCCCTTTAATCTGGCTTCACCCAAACAGATTGGTGAAATCTTTTTTACCAAGCTGGGTTTGCCAGGCGGTAAAAAAACGCCGGGCGGTGCCTACAGCACCGATGAAGAAACACTTGAAAAACTGGCCGATGACCACCCCATCGCCGCCCGGCTGCTGGAGCACCGGGGCCTGTCAAAACTCAAGGGCACCTATACCGACAAGCTGGCCCAGCTGGCCTTGCCCAGAACTGGCCGTATCCACACCCACTATGCCCAGGCCGTGGCCGTGACTGGCAGGCTCAGCAGCAACGACCCGAATCTGCAGAACATCCCCGTCAAAACAGCCGAAGGTCGCCGCGTGCGCGAGGCCTTTGTGGCACCGGCAGGCAGCGTGATTGCCAGCGCCGACTATTCCCAGATCGAGCTGCGCATCATGGCACACATCAGTGAAGACGAAGCCTTGTTGCGCGCCTTTACCGAAGGCATTGACGTGCACCGCGCCACCGCTGCCGAAGTGTTTGGCGTCGCTGTCGATCAGGTCAGCAGCGAGCAGCGTCGTTACGCCAAGGTCATCAACTTTGGCCTGATCTACGGCATGAGCAGTTTTGGCCTGGCGCGCAATCTGGGCATTGAAACCAAGGCCGCAGCCGCCTACATCGACAAGTATTTCCAGCGTTACCCCGGCGTGAAGAACTACATGGACGAAACCAAGCTGTCAGCTAAATCCAAAGGTTATGTAGAAACCGTGTTTGGCCGACGCCTGTACCTGCCAGAAATCAACTCCCCCAACGGCCCCCGCCGCGCCGGAGCCGAACGCGCCGCCATCAACGCGCCCATGCAGGGCACGGCCGCCGACCTGATCAAACTCAGCATGAACGCCGTTCTAGATGTGCTGGATGCTGAAAAACGCGGCACAAAAATGATCATGCAGGTGCATGATGAACTGGTTTTTGAGGTGCCCGGGGCTGAAGTGGAATGGGTAAGGGTGGAGATACCGCGCATCATGGCTGGTGTGGCGGCCTTGAAGGTGCCCTTGCTGGCCGAGATTGGGTTTGGGGAGAATTGGGAGAAGGCGCATTGATACCTGGGTGCGGGTTTGGTCACCGAGCTGCTAAAAACTTCTTTCAGGATGTTTGAAGCTGCTGGCCGGGGGTAGCCCGGCAGCTACTCACTTTTCTTTTGCTTCGC
>JAZKIK010000630.1:0-2640 GCA_040384925.1 Pseudomonadota bacterium
GGTAAGAAAACGGCGAAAAATAGACCGCTGCGGTCGATTTGCAGCCGACGATTCCCAAGCCCGACAGGCTCCTAACATGCCCGACATCCGGTGACCCCCTAAAAACAAGCAAACATGACTGACCTGATGCTCCGCCAACACCCGGTAAAACGCGCCCCCCTTGTGGCGCTGCAAGCTGAAGCCGCCGTTGAGTCGGCCCGATACGCATTGCTGCGCAGGCTGGCCCCCGCCTTGCGGCATAACATGGCCGGCGCGCTGCAGCCGGTCAGCATGATTGCTGCCATGCTTGAAAAACGTTTGCTGGCCCCGGTGCCGGACTTGGCCGCGATTGCCAAAAATACGGGTGCCATCAGCACCTTGTCACGCGAGGCGGCGGCTGCCTGCATGGACCTCATGACATGGCTGGCTCCGAAAGAAAATGCCCTGGTGGCTGTAGGCACCGGCGTGGCCGATTCGGTCAGCCTGCTGGTGACCGATCTGTCCTTTCGCGGTTTCAGCGTACGCAACGAATTGGGCGACATGCCAGGCCTGGTTTTGTGCAGTGCGCTGCGCAACGTGTTCATGGCAGGCCTGGTGGCCCTGACCGATGCCGCGACGGCACCGGCTGATGTGGTTTTGACTGCTCATATTGACGCGGAAGACATGGTTCTGGCAATTTCCCTGATCGCTACAGGGGGTGAAGTCATGAGCATCGGCAATTCACCGGCCTACCGCAATCTGCGGTGGCCAGACGTGCAGGCGCTGGCTGATGCGGAGTCCGTTGGCCTGAGCTACAGCGCCAGCCGGGTTGAACTGCGGTTTCGTGCTGGCCGCTGATTTGTCCGGTAGCCGCGTTTGTTTGCAAACCAGCTGAAAGCCACTGCTGGCAGTGGCAGTTGCTGCAAATATGGCAATTCAACTTCTTGAATCATCGTCAAAGCGCACAAAAGCTGCGGCAATAATGCACCAGGCGTTTCGATAACCGGGACTATCAAGCCTGTGTTTTGTCTCGCCCCTGTCGGCACGGAGTTGACAGCATGTTGCCCGTGATGCTCAAAATGACGTTTATGCCGATGAATCCCCCTTCCAGGCCTTGCCCGGACAACATTTCACCCATCTGGTCCTGGCTATGTGGTGTAAAGGCCGTTTATGCATTGCTCATGGCCCTGGTTGTACTGGCTGGCTTGACGCCGCTTTCAGCCTTGGCCCAGACAGCTTCATTTGTGGTCGGCAAGGCTGACCGATATGTTCTGTCAGAGGCCTTCACCTTTCTTGAAGACAAAACCGGCCAGCTCAAACTGCAGGACATTCTTCTGCCAGACGCGCAGAGCCGCTTCAAACCAGTTGTCAAAGGCGCAACGGCAAGCAATTTTGGGTTGACCCGCTCAGCTTTCTGGCTGCGCATCACACTTGAGACCCAGCGCAATGCACCCTCCAGTTGGCTGTTTGAAGTAGCTTACCCGCCACTTGATGAAATCGAGCTGTATGTGCCCAAAAGCGAGGGCGGCTTCAGCCGGCAACTGGGCGGGGACTCGCACCCTTTTGCCAGCCGGGCGCTGGCGCATCGCAACCATGTGTTCCCGGTCGTCTTGCAGCCCGGCCAGTCCGCCACGTTCTACATGCGGGTGGCGTCCCAGGGCACGGTGTCTGCGCCTGTTCGTTTGTGGCAGGCATCAGCGCTATGGGCGCATGACCAGCTTGAATATTCGGTACTCAGTATTTATTTTGGCCTGCTGATGGGTTTGTTTTTATACAACCTGCTGCTGTTTTTGTCGCTGCGTGACCGGGTCTACCTGCTTTATGTGGTGTTTGTGGCCTGGATTGCCATCTCGCAAGCTGGCCTGGCCGGGCTGGGCGCGCAGTTTTTATGGCCTGACTGGTCGTGGTGGGTCAGTGTGTCGATTGCTGCCAGCAATGCGGCCACTGGCGTCTTTGGCATTTTGTTTGCGCGCGACTTTCTGGCCAGCCGCCAGCACATGCCCCGGCTTGACAAATTTTTACTGTTTCAGGTTGGCCTGTGGCTGCTGACTTTTGCAGCGGCCCTGCTTTTGCCCTATGTGATTGCAGTGTGGATGGTGACGGTGCTGGCCGCGCTTACCGTCAGCTCACTGGTGTTGCTGGGTGTGCTCAGTGTGCGTGAAAAACACCCCGGTGCGGTATTTTTTCTGGTCGCCTGGGCGCTTTTGATGCTGGGTGTGGCGGTACTGGCCTTGCACAACACCGGATTTTTGCCGTCCAACTTTTTCACTGCCAATGCCCTGATGATTGGTTCATCGTTTGAAATGGTGCTGCTGTCGTTTGGCCTGGCCAACCGCATCAATGTGGCGATTGCAGAAAAAGAGCAAGCCCAGGTCAAAAGCCGCATGGAGCACGACATGGTTGAAGCGCTCAGCGAGTCGCAGGCACGCTACCGCGCTGTGCTGCAAGAGCGTGAAACGATTCTTGAAACCTCCATCGTTGGCATTGTGTTTTTAACGCCGGAGGGGCGTTTTCGCTGGGCCAATCAGGCCATGCTGGAGATTTTTGGCACCGGTGGCAAACCGATCACCTCCATGGAGCCGTTTTACGCCTCACGCGCCGAATACTTGCGCGTTGGTGCCGAAGTGGCCGCGTGCATTGGCCGGGGCGAGGTTTACCAGACCGAGATCCGCGTGCGGCAGA
>JAZKIK010000631.1:0-1941 GCA_040384925.1 Pseudomonadota bacterium
GTCTTCAACGTACAGTACGCGCATTTTCCGCCGGGTGCCGTCTGCGGGCACTGCGGGCGGCGCAGGGATTTCGGGGTGGGTATCGGTGAAGTCGCTGGCCTGTTCCCAGTAGATGTCCGTGGATACCTTGTCCAGCACCCGGCACAGCCTGGCCGACTGGATCAGCGCGTTTTCCACGCGCTTGCGTTCGGTGACGTCCAGGCTCAATTCGACAAACACAAGGGGCCGTCCCTGGCCATCGACTTCAGAAAACAGCAGTGAGTGAACTTCCAGCAATTCGCCATCGGGACGGATGAGGCGGTAGTCCAGCTCGATAGCGCCCGGACCCACGCGCAGTTGCTCCCGCGCCCTGACCAGCAATTCGAGATCATCTGGATAAACCAGACCCATGGCGAAGTCCAGGGTCACTGGTGCACCGACGGGACTCACGCCAAACATCTGGTACGCGCGGGTGTTCCAGCTCAGCTCCTGTTTTGCAAGATTGAACACGGACTGGGCGACCCCGGTGGAGGCGATCAGCTGCTGCTGCATTCGGCGCTGGGCCTCAGCAAGCCCGAATTCGGGCTCAGGCGCAATCTGCCTGAAGCCAGGCAATGGCTCACTCATGAAAACATCCTGTGAAGGGGGTACGCGCAAAAGGCGGTTGGAATGAAGTCACAGTAATCTCCAAATGGTCTGGGTCCAAGGCTGTCCGGATGATTGCCGGGGCCAGTGTTCCGGGAAATTCCAGGAAATTTTACGGATACGGAAACCATCTTATGCCAGAAAAGCGCCGTCTGTCGCGGGGTTTGTACGGGCCGTCACACCCCCCCATCGCTGCGGTGGCTGGGGCGATGGCCCGCTGACCTTTTGTCAGTCTCGTCAGTCGGGCAGCACGGCCGTGACTTCAATTTCAATGCACGCCCGCTCTTCGACCAGGGCCGACACCTCCACGCAGGTCATGGCTGGAAAATTTTTGCCCATGACTTCGCGGTAGGCTGCGCCCAGTTCCTTCAGCCGCGCAATGTATTCCACGCGGTCCACCACATACCAGGTCATGCGGACCATGTGTTCAGGTCCCGCACCGCCGGCCTGCAACACCGCAAGGATGTTCTGTAAGGCCTGGCGCGTCTGCGCGATAAAGTCATCGCTCTCAAACTGCTGCTGCGCGTTCCAGCCGATCTGACCCCCGACAAAAATCATGGCCCCGCGAGCGATCACGCCGTTGGCATAGCCTTTGGGCTCGGCCCAGCCAACAGGTTGCAGAAGTTTCATCATGGTTTGTCGTCCTTTGTGATGTCGAGATAGGGCTGCAGCGCGGCGCGCAATCCGTCCGGAATGGGCAGCACTTTGCCGTGTGGTATTTCAGAACAGACCACCACCGTGTTTGCGATCAATTTCAGTGCCCGGGCCTTGTCTGTTGTGCGTGAATAGCTATGAATTTCATAGCGCATGCCAATGCTGGCGTTGCCGATGCGCGTCAGTCCCAGGCTGATGTCGATCTCGTCGCCGTAGCGGCACATGCCGAGAAATTCGGTTTTGAGGTCGACGATGGGCACGCCCACACCGGAGGCAATCAGTGCATGCTCGGGATGGCCGATGTGCGCCAGAAAGTCTTCCTGCGTCTCATGCAGCAGGTAAAAGTACTGCGGGTAAAAAACAATGCCGGCCGGGTCGCAATGGTGGAAGCGGACCTGCTTGCGTACAGAGAACCTCATGGCTGGCGCAGCCTGAAGCGCTGCAGCTTCCCGGTTTCGGTACGCGGCAGGCTGGCCACGAACTCCACCTGGCGCGGGTATTTGAAGGGCGCCAGGGTAGCCTTGACGTGGTCCTGCAGCAACTTGCTCATGGCCTGATCGGCGGCCAGGCCGGGTTTGAGCACCACAAAAGCCTTGACCACCATGCCGCGTTCGTCATCGGGCACGCCGATGACGCCGCACTCGGCAACTGCCGGGTGTTTAA
>JAZKIK010000632.1:0-410 GCA_040384925.1 Pseudomonadota bacterium
CCACCAGTACAACCCGCAGTCGGTCATCATCAGCAAGAAGTTCTGGGACACCCTGAGCGCTGACGAGAAAAAAATCATTGCGGACGCCGCTGTGGAAGCCGGCAAATTTCAGCGCCAGACCGCCCGCGAGGCTGCAGGCACCGCACTCGACGCGCTGAAAAAAGCCGGCATGCAGGTCACCGAACTGTCAGCACCTGAAATGAGCAAACTGCGCGACAAGATGCGCCCGGTGATCGCCAAATACGCTGTGTCCGTCGGCCAGGAAACCGTCAAAGCCATGCAGGCCGAGCTGGAGAAGGTTCGCAAGTAATTTTCTCAATTTTTGACTTGACTCCCTCTCCCTTTGCGGGGAGAGGGCGGGGGTGAGGGGCAAGGGCTTTTGCATGGCACTGCTGCATGTTTGAGGCGGC
>JAZKIK010000632.1:420-5843 GCA_040384925.1 Pseudomonadota bacterium
TGCCTTCCCCCAGAGGGGGAAGGGGCAATCCGGGCTGCCAAAAACACCGGCACCTGATTCAAGCTCATTCTTCCCCCAAGGACCGCCCATGAAAATCCTCATGCTTCACGGCATCAACCACAACATGTTTGGCAAACGTGACCCGGCGCAGTACGGCACCATCACGCTTGATGAAATCAACACCAGCCTGGCAGCACTGGGCCAGGAACTGGGCGCCGACATCGAAGCCTTCCAGACCAATAGCGAAAGCGCCATGTGCGAACGTATCCACCAGGGTTTTACCGATGGTGTTGATGCGGTGCTGATCAACGCTGGTGCCTGGACCCACTACAGCTATGGCATACGCGATGCGCTGGCAATTTTGACCTGTCCCATCGTCGAGCTGCATATGTCCAACATCCATGCACGTGAGGTCTTTCGCCACGTCTCTGTGTTTGCAGAAATCGTCAAGGGCCAGATTTGTGGTTTTGGTGTTGACAGTTATCTGCTGGCGCTGCGTGCAGCGGTTTCAGCCGTCCAGGCTGCAAACAAGGCCTGAGCCGCGCCTGTCGACCTGCAGGTTCGTCAAATTTTCCAACCCACCGCTGTATCGAGCTGACCATGCGCCGTTCAATCGCCACTGTTTCCCTGTCTGGAATGCTGCGTGAAAAGCTGCAAGCTGCTGCTGCGGCGCATTTTGACGGCGTCGAGATTTTTGAAAACGACTTGCTGCAGTTTCCCGGTACCCCGCGTGAGGTCAGGCGTATTGCAGAAGACCTGGGCCTGGTCATTGACATGTTTCAGCCTTTTCGTGACTTTGACGGCACAAGGCCGGCCCAGCTGGCCCGCAACCTGGAGCGCGCCGAACGCAAGTTTGATGTGATGCAGGAGCTGGGCACCCAGCTGATTCTGGTCTGCTCCAACGTACAGCCCGACGCACTGAGTGACGTGGAGCAACTGGCCGACCAGTTCCGCCAACTGGCCGAACACGCCGGGCGGCGCGGTATGCGCATCGCTTATGAAGCACTGGCCTGGGGCAGCCAGATCAAACTCTGGTCACAGGCATGGGCCGTGGTTGAACGTGTGAATCACCCGCACATGGGCCTGGCGCTCGACAGTTTTCATACCCTGGCGCTGCGTGATGATCCGAGCGGCATCGCCACACTGCCCGGTGACAAGATATTTTTTGTGCAACTGGCCGACGCGCCCTGGGTCAATACCGATGTATTGACGCACAGCCGCCACTACCGCTGTTTTCCCGGCCAGGGTGAGCTGGACATGGCCGGTTTTACCGGCGCGGTAATTGATTCAGGCTACAGCGGGCCGCTGTCGCTGGAGATTTTCAACGACGAGTTTCGAGCGGCACCGGCGCGTGCCAATGCCGTGGACGCCATGCGTTCCCTGCTTTGGCTTGAAGAGCAGGTCGCCGCCCGCGCAAAGGATGTCGCACAAACAAAACCGCGTAAGGTGCCGCTTTTTGCGCCACCACCGCCACCGCCGCTGACCGGCTGGGCTTTTGTCGAGTTTGCAGTTGACCCTGCGGCCGGTGTGCGCCTGGCAAACTGGTTGCAGGCCTGCGGTTTCAGGCGCATGGGCCACCACCGTTCCAAAAACGTTGATCTGTATGGCCAGGGCGAGGTCCGCATCCTGCTGAATCTGGAAGAAGACTCGTTTGCCCGCAGTCATTTTGAGCTGCACGGCACCTCTGCCTGCGCCGTGGCCCTTGCCACCACTGACGTAGCGGGTGCGCTGGCGCGTGCTGAAGCACTGCAATGCCCGCGAGTACTGGGTCGTGTCGGCCAGAATGAGCTCACCATTCCCGCCGTGCGCACACCAGACGGCAGCCTGCTGTATTTTTGCGAATCCCCGAAAAATGGCCATTACCCGTTTGAGTCCGACTTTGTGATGCTCGAATCGGCCCAGGCTGGTGGCGTACTTGGCGAAGCCGCTCGTTTTGACCATCTGGTGCAAGCCGTGCCAGCCGGCCAGGTCGAACCCTGGGTGCTGTTTCACCGTGCCGTGCTCGGCCTGGTGCCCGAACGCAATGTGGTGCTGCATGACCCCTACGGCGTCATCCGCAGCCGCGAGATCGAGTCGGCTGACCGGGCCATTCGTGTGTCCCTGACGGTATCGGAGCGCGACAACACCTCGGTATCACGCTCGGTATCGCGTTTTCGTGGTGCGGGCGTGCAGCAGATTGCCCTGGCCGTGGACGACCTGGTGGGCACAGCGCGCGCGCTCAAGGCCTCTGGCGCGCCGCTGCTGCCCGTGCCTGCCAACTATTACGATGACCTGGCCGCCAAATACGATATCGAGGCCAATTTGCTGGCTGCCATGCGCGAACTCGGCATTCTGTATGACCGCGAAGCCGCTGGCGGCGAGTTTTTGCACCTGTATCTGACGCCGTTTGACGACCGTTTTCACTTCGAGCTGACCGAAAGGCGCAGCGGCTACACCGGCTACGGTGCACCCAATGCCCCGGCCCGCCTGGCTGCCATGGCCTTGCTGCGTCAGACTACGGGCGGCGAATCACAAGGCATGGGCTGACCGCCTGCCTGCCACACATATATCAAACGGGTCAACGCGCCACCTGGCTTGCAGACAAAGACCCGGCAAAGCAAAATTCATCAGGAACCCACATGATCAACGGCAACACCGAACTCATCGCCCACATCGGCTTTCCAACCCACGCCTTCAAGGCACCGATGATTTACAACCCGTGGTTTGAAAAAGCCGGGGTCAACGCCATCGTTGTGCCCATGGCCTGCCAGACAGCTGACTACGCGGATTTTTTGCGTTCGGTCTTCAAGCTCAAAAACATCCGTGGCGCACTGATCACCATGCCGCACAAGGTGTCAACAGTCGGTTTGCTCGATGAGGTTTTCCCGAACGCCGCCATCGCCGGTGCCTGCAACGCCGTGCGCCTTGGCCCCAATGGCCAGCTGCAGGGTGACATGTTTGATGGTGAAGGTTTTGTGCGTGGCGTGCTGCGCAAGGGACTGGTGCTCAAGGGTGCCAGCGCACTGGTTGTAGGCTGCGGTGGTGTCGGTTCGGCCATTGCTGCCTCACTTGCAGCCAGCGGCCTGGCCCGCATTGGCCTGTTTGATGTCCATACCGCTTCAGCCCAAGGCCTGGGTGAGCGCCTGGAAAAACACTATGCGGCCCTGCAGATAGGCACTGGCTCCAACGACCCTGCCGGGTTTGATCTGGTTATCAACGCCACACCCATGGGCATGAACGAAGGCGATGCCATGCCCATGGACGTCTCACGTATTGCTGCCAGCAGTTTTGTCGGCGAAGTGGTCATGAAAACCGAAATGACCGCCTTTTTGCAGGCAGCCAAAGCCAGGGGCTGCGCCGTGCAAGTTGGCTCGGACATGCTGTTCGAGCAAATTCCGGCTTACCTGGAGTTTTTCGGCATGCCCAGCACCACGCCAGAAATGCTGCGCAGCATAGCGACGCTGGCGTATTAAAAATTCTGGGCAGGCATGACTCGCTCTCAAAAGTGCTTTTCATGCCCGCTTTAGTGGCAGCAGGCCGATTTGATATTCAAATCGCCTCAGGCTATGCCAAACCTCAACGTGAAGCTGGTGCAGCCGGAATAATCACCACCGTATCACCGCCTGTGCTGCCCTTGGCACCGGTTGCACCCGTGGCACCTGTGTAACCCGGCGCGCCGGTATCACCAGTTGCACCGGTCGAGCCAGCGGAACCGGTTGAGCCAGTAGAACCTGTGGCACCGGTCGAGCCAGTAGAACCTGTGGAGCCCGTGTTGCCGGTCGAACCCATGGAGCCGGTGTCACCGGTGGCACCTGTCGGGCCGGCTGGGCCAGGTACAGGTACGGTCACGACTGTGGGTGTCACCACAGCGGGTTTGTCGCAGGCGCTCAAAGCCAATACGGCAAGACCAAGAAAAGCGGCAGAAAAGAGTTTTGAATGTTTCATGAGAAAGTCCTTTGGATACTTGTGACAAAACCACCTGCCTGGCCTGCACAATTTCAAAAATGCGCAACAGCCAGCCAGTCAATCAATAAATACGAAGGCAGGCCCTTGTAGTCAGCAAGTCCGTCCGGTGGTGTACGTTTGTAAGCCCGCCCGGCAGCCCGCAGCGTAGGCGGGCGACTGCAAGCCACGTGGGCGCAGGTGCTGCGCGGTGGCGTGATGGCGTTTATGTGGGGAGTTGGTTTTATGGCAGGATACTATCAAATCAGTAGCTGCTTGTAACCGCTGCTATTGCGCAAGCGGTGGATATTATGCTTGAAGCTAGAAACCGCAGTTGACCGCTTGTAAACATCTCCAAGGTCATATGGACATTCAGAAGACCTGCCTGGCATCTCGCTCGCCAAGGGCAAATGCTGCTTCTACTGTCGTGTTGGCACGGCAATCCCAGGTAGAGACCGGAACACGTTGACTAGGCTGCCAATAAGTGCGGCCCAGCCAGTGGAAAAGCTGCGGGAGGCGCGGATAGTAACGGGTAAGAAGCACCAAGGTCCTGGATTTCTCCTGCTCGGATTGCGGGTGTATTGGCGCGTTGTCGGTGTAACCACCATCGATTGCCGCAACTCCGCCAATGCGCTGTGATCGCATGAAGGGCGGTGCCGCAGCGGCGGCACCAAGAAGCGCTTGCGCCTCAGCAAAGGTGTGGCATTGATGAAGATCGGCAAAATCCTGGCGAAGGCCAAACAGCCTGGGCAAGCGGGGGTGAATGCTGTTCCACAGATGTTTGTCTATGACGTAGGCGACTGTGCCCGCTGCGATGGAGCCTGCAAGGCCCAGCGCCGGAGCGGGACGGGTCAGGGCCACACGCAGGCGCGTGCCTGAGGTCTGCAGGCTGGCAAAGTTGCCCGAGTTAACAAAGGACGCAATCCACGAAGGGTAGATGTGCTGATGGGCAAAGCGAATCCGCAGTCGTGCCAGGCCCTTCCATTCAAATAAATGAGAATTTGCCCCGTACAGACGAAGGCATGCGTCAAGCGCTGCTTTGGGGCCGTCGGTGATGCAAGAGGCCGCAACACCAGCACCGGCGCTTGTTCCCACAAGCTGCGGCGGGAGCTTCCAGCCTTGTTGCAGCAGGTGTGAAATCGCGCCAGCCTGCCACCAGCAACGATTGCCGCCGCCAGCAAACGCAAGGGTCTCGACACGGGTAATGTCCAGGTGAGAAAGGGGGCGTAGTGTCATGCGGATGAGTGTACTGGTGAGGACTGGCGTGCTTTGAGACGCCTCCTGACCGGCACCAAGAATCCGGATGTGTCCTTGGCGCATGCGCAGGTGAAAAGCCCAATTTATTTGACAAACGTGCTTGGAAATAAGCGGGATTTGATAGTTTATTTGCTACTAAATCAGTAGCCGCCTGTGACCACTTTTATTGCGCAAGCGGTGGATTTGATGTTTGAAAGGTGATTTTCTGAGTTTCAGGCAACACCACCACAACATTGCTGCCTTCA
>JAZKIK010000633.1:0-2194 GCA_040384925.1 Pseudomonadota bacterium
CAGCACGGAGGTCACCGTGCGTTTGCCGGGAGCGAGGATGGCGCCGGCGAGCAGCACCTGCACTGACTGAAACACCCGCCTGGAAAACGGGCAGGCGAAAGGCAGGATTAACTTTGCAAACCCGGCTGGCAATGTCGACATGATGAGCCTCTCGTGGCGGAGTGGTGATCATGCGTAGACTGCATCAGTCGGGTTTGCGTTGCAAGCGCACCCCCCCCAAATGGATAAAGTCAAGCTAAGTGTGCCCCAGTCCAACTGCAGCTATGCCAGCCAGTTAAAGGCTCATCTTTGCACGGCGATAGAGCAGCTTTTCCACGACTCCCATGTTGCAAGCCGCTGCTCATAGGTCTGCACGATTTGTGAAACCTTATCTGCACCTGGGGTCAGTCGTAAAGTTGGCTCTGCGCTGCCTACCAGCCTGCGAATCGCATTAAACGCTCACTGTCGCAGTTGCCTTGGTACTCCGTTTAGCGAAGCGGATTGACTGCGCGGGCCCACTGGCCGCCGCAAACAAGGCCTGCACCGCTGATCAAGCCAACTTTTTGAGCGAAGCCAGGTCGATATCCCCCGTTTGGCTTGCAAAACGAAGTGCGCCCTCGCCGTCGCCCTGCGCCTGACTCACACCCGAAATCCGGTGTTCGCCGGTTTCATACTGCGTCACCTGCCCGCCTCGGTCAACCACCAAGCGGCGTTTCTGGGGGAAAAATGCATAGCGCAAATCACCCTGACCGCCACTGCTGGAAGGCTCGGAAAGCCCTGCTGGCCACCAGCTCGAATCCGGCTTGGCCATAGGCTTCATCGGCTTCATGGGTTCCATGGGTTTCATAGGTTCCATAACGAACATCTCCTGTCGGTAAATTGGATTTGCAGCAATCCCATCCAGGCATTCCCTTTTGCTCCGCAAGGCGCATGCCTCGCCACCACGGCCTTTTGCACAATGCCAACTTTGTGATGCGATTGAAAATTTTGCATACCCATTGTCTCGGCCATCGGCAACAAAGCTTAGTCAAAACTGTGAGCCTAGGCAGCTTGTTTATGTAGTCTGGAAGCTCGCATCACGACTTTCTGGCACCACTGATCGATCAGCGGAATAGACCACTGGCTGCTCACCAACAAGCAGTTTCGGGGTCTCGAAATCAGTAAAACCCAAGGCCGTCCACCCAGCAAAACCCACGCCGCCTGAGAACGGCGAACTCATTTAAAACGCAACAAAAAAAGCCATCAAACAGCGTGGGCAGCTCAGTATACTGTATGAAATAACAGTACTTCATGAACACGCCGTGTCCTCAGCTCCCCTCGTTTCACCGTCCCAGAATGCCTTTGCAGAACCCGCGATCCCGCGTTCTGCAGGCATGGCTGATGTGCTGCGCCTGCCCGAACTGGCCGGTAAAACCCTGTGGCGCGGCAATGAAATGGGATCTATGGCCCAGCGTCAGGTCGTGCCAACCGGCTTTGAGTTGCTGGATGCCGAATTGCCCGGTGGTGGCTGGCCCAGCGGTGCATTAACGGAAGTGCTGCTGCCACAGCCTGCCCTGTGCGAGTGGCGTCTGCTCGGCCCCAGCCTCAAACGCATTGCCGACACAGGCGGCCACATCATCCTGGTCAGTCCACCCAAACATCCCCATATGCCGGGTTTGCTGCAGCATGGCCTGCAGGCCCACCAGATCGTCTGGCTCGATGCCCGGACACCGGCCGAACGGCTATGGACCACCGAACAGCTGATCAAGTCCAACCCAGCCGGTGCCATCCTGTCCTGGCTACCGCAGGCCCGTCAAGAGCAACTGCGCCGCCTGCAGGTTCACGCCCAATCCTGCGATTCCCCCATATTCCTGTTCCGACCTGCCACTTGCCAGCACGACGCCTCGCCAGCGCCACTGCGTCTGCAGGTTGAACTGGGCAAGGACTGGCAATTGAACGTCAAGGTGTTCAAGCGCCGGGGGCCAACGCAGGCGTCTGCACTGTCTCTTTTTTCCATCCCGGACAGCCTGCTGGGCATGCTGACCCCGCGCCTGCGCCAATCCAGCCAGATTCCTGCCAGCCAACTGCCAGCCATTGAGAATCCAAGCCGTGGAACACTGGGCAGCACTGCTTATCCCATCGCCGCCAAGCAGCTTTTCCACTGACCGCCATAGCCTGGCCGTGTGGGCTTTGCAGTTCACACCACGGGTGGCGCATCTGGATGAAGCCGTGGTGA
>JAZKIK010000634.1:0-4337 GCA_040384925.1 Pseudomonadota bacterium
CTGGAGCGCGTGGTAGTGAGGGGGTTTGCAGATGCGATTGCGGTGCAGAGGCCGGATTTAATGGCGGCTGAACTGCATAAATCGGTTGCGATGCTGTTATTTGGCATGCTGAACTGGATGTTCACCTGGCTACGTCCCAATGGACAGCTTGACCACTCCACTATTGCGCCTGTTGTGTGCGATCTTTTTTTTCATGGTCTTTCGGGCGTTCGGATACCGGCTCGTGCAGACGCCTCGTCGCTGCCGATTCAGCCTTGAACTTGCCGGGCTGATGCGGCCAGCGTGGGCCACTCCGCCGGCCATGTCGTCTCATGACGCTGTTCTTCAGTTCAAGTCACTGATCTGGGTGCTTCTGTAACTTCAGCTATTCCTTTGACAATGGATTGCTGGTATTGGCTGCATGAGATTTGTCAGGCGACGCCAGATACGTCTCAATGCTGGTCAACGCCAGGGCCAGACCTTCAAGCTGTGCTGCTGGCACGTCAGCCAGCAGCCCGGAATAGGCTTTCGCCGTCACCGATTGCAATGCCTCTATTCGCTCAATGCCTGCAGGCGTGATCGCAATCTGCTTTTGTCTTCTGTCCTCGGCGGACTCCCGTCTATCCACCACACCTGCTTTGTAAAGACCATCCACCATTCTGCTGGCAGCAGCATGGCTCAGCCCCGCACTTTCTGCTACAGCGGCAATGGTCTGAGGTCCACAACGGTAGAGAAAAAACAGCGTCATCAGACGGGCGAATGTCACCTCTCCTTCGAGCATTGTGGATGCATGCCTGAACACCTGCCAGGCTACAAGCCCGAACAGGTTTTCCAGAGCCTCGCCCAAGCTGTCGATTTGTGTTGGAGCAGCGTTTTTCATATGTGAATTTACATGCAAATGCACAATGCATGCAATGTTGCATATAATTTTAACCTTTCTGACAAATACAGAAATGAAGCCAATTATTCTTTGGAGGTAGTCAAAAAATGCGAATCAATTCGTCATCGCTGATCTACATTGGGCTTCTGGGGGCCTTGTCTGCAATTCCGCCGCTGTCCATCGACATGGGCCTGCCCGCTATCCCTGCGATGGAATTATCCTTTGAGGGGGCAAGGAATCACGGCGCGTTGACGCTGAGCCTTTTCCTGCTGGGATTTGGACTCTCGCCCCTGGTGGCGGGACCCGCGCTGGATCACTTTGGACGCCGTCCTGTGATGCTGGCTGGCCTCTTGCTGATGGCGCTGGCTGCTGCTGCCTGCACTTTTGCGCAAAGCTTTCCAAGTCTGCTGATTTTCAGATTTTTGCAAGGGCTTGGTGCGGGGGCCTGCGTTGTCATACCAATTGCCGTTATCAGGGATCTGTTCGAGGGGGCAGAGGCGCGTGTCAAGCTGTCGCAGATAACTGCTGTGCTCGGCATCGCACCCATTGTGGCACCTCTCATCGGAGGCGGGATCATGCTGATCACCTCCTGGCGAATGATCTTTGCAGTACAGGCGCTCGCCAGTCTTTTACTCCTGCTGCTTGCCGCGACCTGCATGCAGGAAACATTGAAGCCAGAACACAAGCAGCATATGACAGTACGCGCTGTCTTGATGAGTTATCGAAAAGTGCTGTCGGACACAGCGTTTCGCACATTCACACTGATTTTTGCTTCTGGCTTTGCCTGCATTTTTTCCTATATTTCCGGCTCGGCGACCCTTTTTATGGTGGAGCTTGGACTCACAGAACAGGCATTTTCCCTGGTTTTCGCCCTCACTGCCTTCGGAATGTTTGCTGGATTCATTTGCAGCGGCAATTTATCCCGTAACGGCACGTCCTCCAAAACGCTCCTGAAGTTTGGGCTCCTGGGACTGACCCTGGTTTCTTTGCTACTGCTGGCCCTTGGTGTGCTCAACCAGGTTTACATCGGGATCATGGTGCCTGTCCTCGCGTTCATGCTTTTCTGCTTCGGTCTCATTGCGCCCAGCGCGACACATGAAGCGATGCAACATTTGCCCGACCTTGCCGGTGCGGCTGCCGGGATTTCACGAAGCGTGCAATTCGGCATGGGCTCACTGGCAAGTGCTCTTACAGCATCTGCCATGTCCTATGGTCGCCCCAGCCTGGTCATGGGCATCCTGATGGTGTTCTTCGCTTTTGTTGCTGGCCTGACCTTTTTGCGTCGGGTTTGATGTGCCTGTGCTGTCAAATTGCAGCGTTGTTCTTCGCTTGTGTGGTTTGCCACTTGTCGTCCATCCCCTGCGGGTCTGTACGAGGGGCGCTCCGAACGCCTTGCACTGTATCCCGCCAGCACCCAAAAACGGGACATTGACAATTTCCGCCAGTTGCGGGTAATGCGGTTTCTTCTTGCCGCGTTCTTGATGCAGGAAAAGTGACTTGAACGCTTCGCGGTTTCAGTCGGGACTGATGCCAAGATCTCGCACGATCCGAGACCAGCGCTCAACGTCTCGTCGCACGAGCTGGTGCATTTCTACGGGCGAGAGACTCAGCGACCTCCCTCCGGACTTGCGGAAGATGTCGCTGACCTCACGGGAGGCGATGATGCGTTCGAGTTCGGAGCGCAATCGCTCCTTGATAGCCGCAGGCACCTTGGATTGCGTGAAGAAGCCGAACCAGGATTCGAGTTCGATCTGGTAGCCACCCTCGATGAGGGTGGGTGTGTCCGGGATCGAAGCTTGGCGCTTCGCTCCCGAGACGGCCAGGGGCAAGACTCGCCCGCCTTCGATGTACGTGCGCGCGGTTGACCAAAGGTCAAAGAGCAGGTCGACCCGGCCGCCGAGCAGGTCCTGGTAGGCGGCCTGGACGCCCCGATACGGTATGTGGCTCACATCGACCTTTGCCTGGCGCCAGAGCGCCGCAGGCAACACATGCTGACCGGAGCCATTTCCGGCGGACGCGTAGGTCAGGCGGCTTGGGTTCGCCTTCGCGTAGGCGATGACTTCGGCAAGCGACTTCTGTGGCAGGTCCGCACGGGCCACCAGCACGTAGCTGTAGGAGACAGCCAATCCCACAGGATCGAAGTCTCTCAGGCTGTTGTAGGGCGGCTTGCGGTACAGGCCCATGTTGAGCGCCAGGTTTGAGATCGATCCCGTCAACAGGGTGTAGCCGTCGGCCTCGGCCTTGGCTGCGAGATCAGTGCCGATCAGCGTGCCGGCGCCGAAACGGTTCTCCACAATGACTGGCTGCCCCAGCCCTTTGGACAGGCGATCAGCCAACACGCGTGCGACGAAGTCGAAGCCTCCACCAGGCGGAACCGGCACGATGGCACGCAGTGGCTTGTTTGGGAATGCGCCCTGCGCAATTGCGAAGGGCGGCGCGGCAAGAAGCCCTGCACAGGCAAGGGCTTGCCTGCGGTTCATGTTGTGGTTCATGGTGTTGTCTCCTATGTTCTGGTTATGGGCGTCGGGAGCGTGCCCTTGGTTGGCCAGGGCGGTCACGATCGTTTGATCAAAGAGCCGGTGCAGCTATCGATTCATGCAAGGCAGGCAGCCCCTCGACTTGGGCACAGACCTGATCGCCCGCTTGCAAAGGCCCGACGCCTGAGGGTGTCCCGGTAAAGATGAGGTCTCCCGGATAGAGCCTGTACTGAAACGACAGCTCGCTGATGATCTCGGCGGCTGACCAGATCATCTGTGCCAGGTCCCCTTTCTGCCGCGTGGTTCCGTTGACCTGAAGCTCGATCGTGCCCCTTGCGGGCAGATCATCCATCAGTGGAACCAGCGCGCCGCACGGTGCCGAGCGGTCAAACAACTTTCCGATCTCCCACGGCCTGCCAGTCTTGCGGGCCGCGACTTGCACGTCGCGTCGGGTGAGATCGATGCCTACCGCGACGCCGAATACATGGGCGGCAGCGTTGGAAATTGGAATCTGTTCGCCCTCCACGCCGATCGCCAACACCAGTTCCACTTCGTGCTGGAAGTCCTGCGTGACGCTCGGATACGGAATCGTCGCCCCATCCGTCTCAATGGAGTCGGCTTCAAGGTGGCGCACTGCTGATTCAAGATGAGAGGGCGGGCCTTCGTCCAATAGACTTGCCAAGCGGGAGATACCTGCATAAGCGCGCGTCGCGCTCATCCTGACTGGTGTAGGCCCAGAGGTGTACCACTACTGGTTGAGCGTGCTGACATCCACGCTGTAGTAGCCGACCAGCTGGCTGCAGCACCTCCAACTGAACCGGTAGACCTTCGGCCTCATACAGCTTCAGGTAGCTTGGCACCTGCCTGGCGGCGAGGGTATAGGTGCGTTGCACGACAAAGGCGATGGCTTCTATCACTGGTCGTCCCCTATTTATGAAGCTTGACTACCTTCTGCTCGATCACACCAAATGGCGTAGCGCCGCTCGCATCGCGGCCCGACA
>JAZKIK010000635.1:0-1857 GCA_040384925.1 Pseudomonadota bacterium
GTTATTCGGAGACCCTACCTACCTCGCCCGCATTTGGCTGTCGCTCTTGGCCGGTGCCTGCTTGGTTGCGGTGGGTTATTGGTTTGTGCTTCCTGAAGTTCTGCCTATGTGGCCCGGCGTAGTCACTCTCGTGGCGGCCACGATCGTTGGCGTTGCATGGCAACTTTATGCATCGAGCGCTTCGAAAGGTATCAGATGAGCGGCTTATATCGCAGCACCCAAGTTGGATCGCAGTTTTGCCACAGGCATTACGTTAAATGACAAAAATCGCCCCTTTTTTCGGTTTCTTGTTGATCGTCGGACTTTTGGCGCAAGCTCAACCGCTCGACCAGGACTTCGACAATCGATTTGCACAGGGCAAGAAAAACCAGACAACTGCCCAAGGAGCCGCATATCTAGCGGCCCTTACACCTTTATTCCGGCGGGTAGGGAAAAAGTGCGCCCTGGGAGTCAAGGTAGAAGGCCGTGAATCGT
This sequence comes from Pseudomonadota bacterium, assembly GCA_040384925.1. Classification (GTDB taxonomy): domain Bacteria; phylum Pseudomonadota; class Gammaproteobacteria; order Burkholderiales; family Burkholderiaceae_C; genus Polaromonas. The sequence goes on from JAZKIK010000635.1 coordinate 475, forward strand.
TAGAGTTGGTCGCCGACGTCGATGAAAGCTTGAAGATGACGAACGTTCAAGTCCACCCCAGTACATCTCGAACCTCCTGCTTCGCCGCATCCTTAGAAGCCCAGCCTGTGCCAAATCCACCAACGCTGCCCTTTGTAGTATCGACGAGGGTAATGCTTACCGAGTAATCATAAGCAACACATATTTAACTGATCAACAACGGCAAGCGCTTAAGGCCCCACTTGCCCCAGACGTTGAAGCTCCACCGCTCCGTATTTCTACGGACCCCGTCACGTAACCCTACGAATGGGCAAAAACACCGCCATTTTTTAAAGTTCTTCCACGGTTGATCGAACCGGTTTATCAAAAAACGGGGCCAAGCCCCTGGAAAGAACATCATGCGCAACATCATCAAAATTTCAGCCCTCGCCCTGTCCCTGATCGCTGTTGCTAGTGCCAACGCACAGGCCGTGCGTACAGAAAAAAATATGTCGCTTGAACTGGCCAACCAGATTGCCTCGGCCAGCGTTGCAGCTTGCGCGGCCAACGGTTATGCGGTGACCGCCACAGTGGTTGACCGTGCAGGCACTGTGCGCGCCGTGCAGCGTGCCGACAACGCCGGCCCACACACCCTGAGTGCCAGCCAGCAAAAGGCCTTTACCTCGGCTTCTGCCAAAAACAATACCCTGGCGATCATGGAAATTGCGCAAAAGAACCCGGCTGCGGCCAACCTGGTTTACATCCCTGGCTACCTGTTGCTGGGTGGTGGTGTGCCTGTCAAGGTGGGCAATGAAGTGATAGGTGCTGTTGGCGTGGGCGGTGCACCGGCCGGCAACCTGGACGAGCAGTGTGCCATCGCCGCCATTGACAAGGTCAAAGAACTGCTGAAATAAACCAGCCCATCTATCAAGGAGCACGCCATGCGCAGCACATATCCTGATTCAGCACGCAGCCTGTTGCTTGCCATCACCATGATTCTGGCAACAACAGCAGGCAGCCATGCCCTGGCGCAGCTTGCACCCAGTGCAGCGGAGGTAGCGGCCTACACCGGCCTGCATGCCGCCGCCCAGAAAGGCGACATCACCAAAATTGAGCGCCTTGCCGTCGCAAAAGCCGACCTCAATGCACGCGACAGGAATGGCCGCACACCGCTGCACGTAGCAAGCTTTGCCGGCCAGCGCGAGGCCATCAAGGCGCTTGTCAAGCATGGTGCCGACCTCAACCTGCTGGACAAGGATCGTTATGACGGCGTGACGATTGCGGCAGTAGCCAACGACGAGGAAACCCTGCGTGTGCTGCTGGAGCGCGGCGCCAGCGCAAAACTGATCACCAGCCGCTATGACGGTACGGCGCTGATTGCCGCAGCGCACCTGGGGCATGAGGGAGTGGTCAAACAGCTGATAA
>JAZKIK010000636.1:0-1734 GCA_040384925.1 Pseudomonadota bacterium
AATAAAAGGCCAGTCGGGTGCCACTCCTTGCCCGCAAAAGGCAAGGAGATCAAAAAACGCTTACTTCAGCGCGCACTTGTCCGCATAGGCATCACCATAGTTGGTCAATACCGTTGCCATGGTCTTGTTGGTCAGACGGCCCTGGGCGTCCTTGCCGATCACGCGCAAATAGAAATTTTCAATCGGGTAATGGTTGTTGGCGTATTTGAAGTTGCCACGCACCGATGAAAACTGGGCTTTTTTCAGCGCATCAACCAGGCCCTGGCGGTTGGCACCATCAGCACCCACAGCCTTGACGGCTGCGTCCATGGCCATGATCACATCGTAAGCCTGGGCAGCGTAAATCGAGGGGTAGCGCTTGTTGTATTCCTTGCGGAAGGCGGCCACAAAGGTTTTGTTGGCGCTGTTGTCCAGGTCATGCGCCCAGTGTGCTGTGTTGAACAGGCCCAACATGGGTTCGCCAACCGCCGGAATGATGTCTTCGTCAGCTGAAAAGCCGCTGGACACCAAGGTGATGTCTTTAGACAGGCCAGCACCCACAAACTGCTTGATGAAGTTGATACCCATGGCACCGGGCAAAAAGAAGTAGAGCGAATCAGGCTTGCTGGCGCGCAACTGGGCCAGTTCTGCGGCGTAGTCAATCTGGCCCAGTTTGGTGTAAATCTCTTCACCCACAGCTCCCTTGAACTGGCGTTTGAAACCGGTCAGGGCATCCTTGCCTGCGGGGTAGTTGGGGGCGATCAGGGCGGTCTTTTTAAAACCGCGCTCGGATGCAAACTTGCCCGCTGCCTCGTGGTACTGGTCGTTCTGGTAGGCGGTGCCAAAAAAGTAGGCGTTGCAACCCGCACCGGCAAACTGGCTGGGGCCAGCGTTGTTGGACAGATAAGGCACCTTGGCCGCAAACAGCGAAGGTGCTACAGCAAGCGCCACGTTGGAGGCAATCGGGCCGGTAAAGATATTGATTTTTTCGCGCTGCACAAAACGGTCAACCAGCTGTTTGGCCTGGTCGGGGCTGCCCGCCATGTCGGCCTGAACAAACTCGGCCGGCTGGCCGCCCAGCTTGTTGCCAAGCATCTTGATGGCAAGGTTAAAGCCGTCCTTGGCCTCTGTACCAGCCGAGGCAAAGGGGCCGGAAATGTCCAGCGCAATACCGACCTTGATCGGTTCTGCTGCCTGGGCCTGCAGGCCACCAGCCAGCAAGGCGACGGCAAGGGAAGTCTTTATCAGCACAGCGGGAAGTCGTATTGGTTTCATGGCAGTTCCTGGGTTGGCGTTTGATTAAAGGCTTGGGGATTGAAGAAAAGCAGTGATGAGTGAACAGGCGGCAGCAGCAAAATCAGGCCGACTGGCCCACTGCCACCTCTACCCGGCCAGCACGCACCTGCACAGCAAAACTGCGCACTGCCTCGGTCACAGGGCCACCACAGGGCACGCCGGTGGCGATGTCAAACAGCCCCTGATGCAGGGGGCATTCAACACAGCCGTTTTCGATATAACCATCCGACAGCCTGGCGGCGCCGTGCGTACACAAGTCGTGCAGCGCATGCAGTGCATCGCCCTGCCTGAACACCGCAATAGCCATGCCACCAGCCACCACAGGCCAGACTGCACCATCGGGAAAGTCATCCGGCTCGCCCACGTCGTGCCAGGTTGTGTTGAGTATCTGCATGTGTTCTTGTCCTTTCAGATCGGTGTGGCCAGCAGCGTCTGCACGCGTGAGGTGTCATAAATCAC
>JAZKIK010000637.1:0-3689 GCA_040384925.1 Pseudomonadota bacterium
TAAAAACCGCTCAAAGCTGCAAAAGCCGCTCCCGCGCCGCCTGTTTGACGGCCTGCGTCAGCCTTTGTGCTGACAGCGGCTCGCGCACCCAGTGTTGCCAGTACAGGCTGACATCGACCGGGCGGTCGGGCACGACTTCATGCAGCGTGGGCCGGTGCTCGCGTCTGGCCAGCAGCAGGTCGGGCACCATGCCCCAGCCCAGGCCAAGTTCCAGCGCCAGCTCAAACGCATCCACCGCCGGCACAAAGTGGCGCGGGTACAAGGCATCACGCAGATTGAAGTGCTGGGCCAGGTAGTTGTCCTGCAGGGCGTCCTTGCGGTTGAAGATCAGGGCCGGGCTTTTCAACAGGCGGTGCAGCGACATGGCAGTGCCTGCGCCGGGTTCGGCCCACTGCGCCATCAACTCGGTTGAGGCCATGCAGCGGTAACGCATCACGCCCAGTGGCTCGGCCACACAGCCGCGCATGGCTTGTGAAAGCGTGGTGACGCAACCAACCACATCGCCGTTTTTAAGCGCGTCATGCGTGTGGTCCTGGTCGTCAATCACGATGTCGAGCAGCAAGCGGTGTTTTTGCAGTGCCGGTGCCACGCCGCTTAAAAACCAGCTGATCAGGGAATCGGCATTGACCGCAACAGACAGGGTTTGCATGTCGGCGGCCTGCCCTGCCCCGCTGCCAGGCAGACTGGACACCAGGTCAGCCTCCATCAGGCGCACCTGCTTGACATGGCCCAGCAAAGCCTGGCCGGCAGGTGTGGCACGCACATTTTTGCCGCGCACCAGCAGGCGCTGGCCCAGCGTACTTTCAAGCGACTTGATACGCAGTGACACCGCCGCCAGCGTGACGCTGAGCGCCTTGGCGGCAGCACCAAAACTGCCGGTTTCAATCACGGCAGCAAGGGCTTCGAGTTGGCGGGCGTCGAGCATGGGGAATTACTTAACTATTTATTGATGAAAGCTAATTTTAGTTAAATGGATTTAATTGCTGGGGTTTTATTGCGACACTGCAGGCACCTGACCAGCCACCCGCTTGTCATTGCTGACCCCGCAGCGAATGGCCTGGGCCGCAGGGGATGGATCCCGGATCGAGTCCGGGATGACAGCCTTTCCAGTTAAAAAACCTGAAGAAAAACAAACAAACATGACTTTTATGCTCAACCCCGTGTTCCTCGCCGGCATGGTGCTTTGCCTGTCGCTCATCATGGCGATTGGCCCGCAAAATGCGCATGTGATGCGTATGGGCCTGCTGCGCCAGCACCTGTGGTTGACGATTGCCGTGTGTGTAGGTACTGACTTTCTGCTGATCACGATTGGTGTGGCGGGTTTGTCGCTGCTGGGTGGTTTGTCTGAAAAACTGCTGGGTGCCATGACGGGCGCGGGCGCGCTGGTGCTGCTGGCTTATGGCGCGCAGGCGGCGCAGCGGTTTTTGCGACCTGCACCCGTATCGGCTGACGGCGTGGTGGGTTCTGCAGATGGCACACAGGGCAATATCTCGCGCAAAAAGGCGATTGGCCTGGCACTGGCCTTGTCATGGCTGAACCCGCATGCCTGGCTGGACACGGCGGTTGTGATTGGCACGGCCTCGCTGGCTTATGCGCAGCCTGACAACGCGCTGTTTGGCCTGGGCGCAGCGGCCGGGTCGCTGCTGTGGTTTGTGGTGCTGGGTTTTGCGATGGTGCAGTTGGGCCAGCGCCTGAATTCACCAGCCATCTGGCGCGCGCTTGACGGGCTGGTTGCCGTCATGATGTGGGGCACGGCTTTCTGGCTGGTGGCTGGTTTGTTCTGATCTGCTATCAGCCTTTGGGCGACACGGCAGCCGTACGCCACATCTCGCTCTGGCTGTAGTGGTGTTTCAAAAAATCAATCCATAAACGAACCCGCAGCGGCAGGTGTTTGCGCTGCGGGAACACTGCATAAATGCCGTTGGGTGGCGCGGCAAATTCTTCAAGCACCGCCACCAGCCGCCCGGCGGCGACTTCGGCCTCGACCTCCCAGGTGCTGCGCCAGGCAATGCCGTACCCGGCCAGGCACCAGTCATGCAAGACCTGGCCGTCTGAACAATCCAGCGGCCCGCCTGGCCGCAGATAAACCGGATCACCGTCTATCTTGAAAGCCCAGCCACGGGTTTGCGAGGCTTCGCTTGACAGTGTCAGGCAGTCAAATTTTGACAGTTCGGCCGGGTGTTGCGGTGTGCCATGGCGTTTGAGGTATGCCGGCGTGGCCACACACAGTCGGCGGTTGTCAGCCATGCGCACACTGACCAGGGATGAATCAGGCAGATCACCGACCCGCACCGCGCAGTCAAAACCCTCGCCTGCCAGGTCAACCACCCGGTCGCTGAGGTTCAGTGAAATCGTCACGTCTGAATGCTGCTCCCTGAAGCGCGTCACCAGCGGTGCTACATGGCGGCGGCCAAAACCTGCTGGTGCGGTGATGCGCAAATGCCCGCTGGCCTTGACACCACCAGCCGACACACTGGCCTCGGCATTGGCCAGGTCAGCCAGCAGGCGCTGGCAATCTTCCAGAAAAGCACTGCCTTCATGCGTGAGTGTGATGCGGCGTGTGGTGCGCACCAGCAGCTTGACACCCAGCCGCTCCTCCAGCCCGTCCAGCCGGCGCCCCATGATGGCCGGGGCCACACCTTCAGCAATCGCAGCCGCAGTCAAACTGCCGCGCGCAACCACGGATACAAAGGATTCGAGCTGCTTGAGTTTGTCCATGAGTGGATTATCTGTGGGGCTTGAACTGGTTTTTGATGGGCTGGACAGGCAAAGCCTGCCGTCTTATCATCTGACTAGTCCAATCATCTAGTCAGATAAAATGATCAATCCAGCAACATCAACTTCCACACCAGCCTGGCGACTACAGGACGCCAAGGCGCAGTTCAGCGCTCTGGTTGACAAAGCCTTGCTCGGCGTGCCGCAGCACGTCACACGCAGTGGCAAACCCGCCGTGGTGGTGTTGTCAGAGCAGGACTTTGAAGCCCTGCAACAAAGCGCAGCCAGCCATTCGGCAGCAGCACCCACAAGTTTTATTGACCACCTGCTGGCCATGCCAAAAGCCGCTGCAGACGAACAGGCCGACTTGCCGCGCCTGGACGTCACACCACGCGAAGTTGATTTTTCATGATTCTGCTGGACACCAACATCCTGTCAGAGTTGCGAAAAACCAGACCCAATCCCGGCGTGGTGGCGTACCTGAAAAGCCAGCCCGCAGACTCGATTTTTATCAGCGCCATGACGATTGGCGAAATCGAAGCTGACATTGAAAAGCAGCGCAGCATCAACCCCATATTCGCCGAAGAACTGGCCCGCTGGCTGGCTCTGACAGAGCTGAAGTTTGCCCATTGCATACTGCCCGTAAGCCCGGTGATTGCCAAATTATGGGGACGCTTGTGTGTGCAGACGGGTAACAAAGGCGTCGATAACCTGATCGCCGCGACGGCACTGAGCTTTGGTTTGACGGTGGTGACGCGGAATGTGAAGGATTTTGAGGCGGCGGGGGTGCGGGTTTTTGATCCGTTTGAAAAGCTGATATGAAAACCGCCTCAACAAAAACACTTGTCCAGAACATACCCGTGTTGAAACGCGAGCAACTCGGCGCGGGTGTGCGCGGCAAGTATCTGAAACAGTTCACTGAAGGCAGCAATGTTGTGGTGGTGTTGCCTGAAACTCAGAAAATCACCTTTCAA
>JAZKIK010000638.1:0-3353 GCA_040384925.1 Pseudomonadota bacterium
GCGGCGCTCGATGTACACATGCTTGATGATGACTTCCATCTGACCGTCACCGTCGCGGTCGCTGATTTCAAGCTGGCTGGGCGCGAATTTTTCGATTTCGGCAATCAGCTCGTCGTCAAAACGCTCGCGCGGAAAGGCAACTTCACTGTATTCCTGCGTATCGGCCATGCGACCTACCCGGTCATGCTGTTTGACCAGCAGGTATTTGCCCTTGATCTGCTCGCGCGTCGTGTCTTTTTGCGGCGGGTAATAGTCCTTGATGACCTTGAACACGTAGGGGAAGGAAGGCAGGTCAAACACCAGCATGACCATGCCCTTGATGCCGGGCGCAATACGAAACTTGTCGGTTGAATGCCGCAGGTGGTAAAGAAAGTCGCGGTAAAACAGCGTTTTGCCCTGTTTGGCCAGGCCCAAAGCGTTGTAGATTTCGGCGCGCGGCATGCGCGGCATCATGCTGCGCAAAAACTGCACATAAGCCGACGGTATGCCCATATCGACCATGAAGTAGGCACGCGCAAAACTGAACAAGATCAGCAGGTCGTCTTCGCCAAACAGTGCGGCGTCAATGACCAGCTTGCCACTTTTGCCATGCAGAATCGGCAGCGCAAAAGGCACTTCCACAAAACCGTTGATGACCTTGCCCACCACATAAGCGCCCTTGTTGCGGTAAAACAGGCCAGACAGGACCTGGATCTGGAAGTTGGCCCGCAGCCGGATTTCATGAAAACGCTCGTTCAGCGTATCGACCACATAAGCGGCATCACGCTCCAGGTCTTCAAAATCAAGGTGCAGTTCAAAGTCCTGCACCAGCTTGACAATGTTTTGCTGCTGCGTTGCCTGCGTCGGGTAATAGGCGCGGTAGGTTGGCTGGGCGGTGGGCTCTTCGTTTTCTATGTATTCGGTGCTGACGGCGGGCCGCACAAAAATAAAGTCGTTCTGAAAATAACTGCGGTGCAGGATTTTGGTCGTGACCGAGTTGAAAAAAGTTTCCGCCAGCTCGGGCTGCTGGTGGTTGACCAAGAGCCCGATGTAATGCAGCTTGACCTGCTGCCAGACATCCATTGACTGCTCACCGGCCTTGAACTCGCGCTCCAGCCGGGTTGAGGCCTCACGCACACGCAGGTCGTAAAACTCGATACGTTCACGCTGGGCACGCTGCTGGCCGTGCCAGTCTGCGGTTTCAAACCGGTGCTTGGCGCGGGCCGACTCGGTTCTGAAAAGCTGGTAATGGCGGTTAAAACCGTCCATCATGGCTTTGGCAATTTCGTAGGCAATGGTGGAGTCAAGGCGCTGGGGGAACATGTTTATTCCTGGCTGCTGGCAACAATCGGCGCGCTGGCTTCTTCGGGGCTGGGGTTTTTGCTCCAGTTGTCCCAGACGCGGTCAACCGCCTTCATGTACAGCGCATCAAGCTCGCCGGGGCTGGAAATCGACATCTGCAAGTCCTGCAGCAAGCCGTCATGCACACCAAAGGCCCAGCCATGGATGGTGACCTGCTGGCCACGCGCCCAGGCATCGACCATCACGGTGCTGACCGAGACATTGACCACCTGCTCCACCACATTGATTTCACACAGGGCATTGGCACGCACGTCTTCCGGCAGGCTGTCCAGCAACTGGCGGTGACGATGGCGCACGTCCTGGATATGGCGCAGCCAGTTGTCGGCCAGGCCAATACGCGCGCCTTCAAGCGCCGCCTGCACACCCGAGCAGCCATAGTGGCCCACCACCATGATGTCGCGCACCTTGAGCCGCTCGACGGCAAACTGTATGGACGACAGCGCATTGAGGTCTGAATGCACCACTATATTGGCCACATTGCGGTGCACAAAGACCTCGCCGGGTTCCAGCCCGGCGATTTCATTGGCAGGAACCCGGCTGTCGGAGCAGCCTATCCACATGTAGCGGGGTTTTTGCTGTTTGACCAGACCGGCAAAAAAGCCAGGCCGGGTGGCCTCCATCTTTGCAGCCCAGGCACGATTGTTGGTAAAAAGGTCTTGAGGTGAAGGTGTCATGGGACAATCTTAATCAGTTGGCGACAGAGCAACGCGCTGGGCTTCGCCCAGGTGGGTTGGTCTGTCCCGCAAAGTTTCAGCAAGTCTCGGCAAAAAGCTCGCGGCCAATCAGCATGCGGCGAATTTCGCTGGTGCCGGCACCAATTTCATACAGTTTGGCGTCGCGCCAGAGGCGGCCCAGCGGGTAGTCGTTGATGTAGCCGTTGCCGCCGTAAATCTGCACGCCCTCGCCAGCCATCCAGGTGGCTTTTTCAGCACACCACAAAATCACCGAGGCGCAGTCCTTGCGCACCTGGCGGACGTGGTCGGTGCCCAGCATGTCGAGGTTTTTGGCAACGGTGTAGGCAAATGATCGGCCAGCCTGCAGCACGGTGTACATGTCGGCGACCTTGCCCTGGATCAGCTGGAACTCTCCAATGCTCTGGCCAAACTGCTTGCGGTCGTGGATGTAAGGCAGCACACTGTCCATCACAGCCTGCATGATGCCCAGCGGGCCGCCTGTCAGCACGGCGCGTTCATAGTCCAGGCCACTCATCAGCACCTTGGCGCCGCTGTTCAGGCCGCCCAGAATGTTTTGCGCCGGCACTTCAACATTGTTGAACACCAGCTCGCCGGTGTGGCTGCCACGCATGCCCAGTTTGTCGAGTTTTTGTGCGACCGAAAAACCTGGCATGCCTTTTTCAATCAAAAACGCAGTGACGCCACGTGCGCCCAGCTCGGGTTCGGTCTTGGCGTAAACCACCAGGGTGTCGGCGTCGGGGCCGTTGGTAATCCACATCTTGCTGCCGTTGAGGACGTAAAACCCGCCCTTGTCTTCAGCCTTGAGTTTCATCGAGATCACATCGCTGCCCGCGCCCGGCTCGCTCATGGCCAGTGCGCCCACATGTTCACCTGAAATCAGTTTGGGCAGGTATTTCTGGCGCTGCTCTTCGGTGCCGTTGCGTTTGATCTGGTTGACGCACAGATTGCTGTGGGCACCGTAGGACAGGCCAACCGAGGCGCTGGCGCGGCTGATTTCTTCCATCGCGATCATGTGTGCGAGGTAACCCATATTGGCACCACCGTACTCTTCACCGACAGTGATGCCAAGCACACCGAGCGAGCCCATTTTTTGCCACAAGTCCATGGGGAACTGGTCACTGCGGTCAATTTCGGCGGCGCGTGGAGCTATTTCTGCCTGTGCAAAGTCACGCACGGCGTCGCGCAGGGCGTCAATGTCTTCACCGAGTTGAAAGTTGAGTCCGGGCATGTTCATGGAAAATTCCTTTGGATCTGGCTACAGGTTTGATTGACGTTTACGTAAACGTCAATTATCACTTATTTGGCTTTTTCTGCCTT
>JAZKIK010000639.1:0-1298 GCA_040384925.1 Pseudomonadota bacterium
GGCTGTACGGAAAGTGCTCAGAATGGTTTTGAGTGGCTGCCGAAACGATACACAAGGATAGAGAAATGAAAGACGGCATTCACCCCAACTACCGCGAAGTTTGCTTTTTGGACTTGTCCAACAACTTCAAATTCGTCACCCGCTCCTGCGTGAACACCAAAGAAATGGTGAAAATGGAAGACGGCCGCGAGTTGCCTCTGTACAAGCTGGACACGTCCAGCGAATCACATCCTTTCTACACCGGCACACAAAAATCCGTGGATAACATGGGTGGTCGCGTTGAGAAATTCCGCAACCGCTTTGGCAAGACTGCTGCCAAGGAAGCTGCCCCAGCAGTTGCCGCCGCCGCCTGAGCTGCAAAGCCACTGACAGGAAACGGGCGAGAACTACGTTTCGCTCTTCCACAAAAAAGCAGCCTGAATTTCAGGCTGAATTCGACACAAACCTGGCTGGCACTCCGGTCAAGTCACAATCACGGCTCTGACTTTCTGAATCTTTTTTGTTTTGAATAAACCCTCCCCCGCCATCATTGCCCAGTCTGCGGTACGTCGCCTGCCGCGACTGGCCTTGCTGCTGTTTTGCCTGGCTTACGTCTTGCCGGGCTTTTTCGGCCGCGCACCCTGGAAAAATGAGGACATTGCGGGTTTTGGCGTCATGCGGGAGCTGGCCTCCAGCGCTGAAAACTGGCTGACGCCCCAGCTTTTGGGGCAGGCCAGTGGTTTTGATGCACTGATTCCCTATTGGCTAGGTGCCCTGAGCATCAAGTGCCTGCCATTTCTGGACCCTGCATTCGCAGTACGCATTCCGTTCATGCTCTTGCTGGTGCTGAGTTTGCTGGCCACCTGGTACGCCGTTTATTACCTTGCACGCAGCCCGCAAGCACAGCCTGTGGCTTTTGCCTTTGGTGGTGAAGCCGATCCGGTCGACTATGCACGCGCCATCGCTGATGCCGGTTTGCTGGCACTGATTGCCAGCCTTGGCCTGGCGCAGCTGTCGCATGAAACCACACCGGCGCTGGCGCAGCTGGGTTTTACCGCACTGACTTTTTACGCCATGGCGGCCAGTCCCTATCGCAAGGCTGGCTTTTTTTGTGCCCCTGCCTGGGCTTTGTTTGCCGGCTTGATCGGCCTGGCCATGAGTGGCGCACCTACCCTGGCGGCCTTGCTGGGCGCAGGTGGCGCTTTTGTCGAGTGGATGCATATGCGCTGGGAACGTGCACACCCGCCCGGTCATATGATTCAAACCAGCGCAAAACCCTGCCTGCCGTGGGTCGTGCTGATTATTTGCATTACCCTGTT
>JAZKIK010000639.1:1308-4308 GCA_040384925.1 Pseudomonadota bacterium
CAACTTGAGCTCTGGCGCTGGCGTATTCAACTGCCGGGCCGCGAGGGACAAACACTGACCGACTGGCAAAAACTCGGCCGCCTGCTGCTCTGGTTTACCTGGCCCGCCTGGCCGCTGGCCTTGTGGACACTTTGGCGCTGGCGCAGGCATCTGGCCAGTCGCCATGTGGCACTGCCCCTGTGGTTTGCAGCTGTTGCCATTGCAGCCACCCTGACCACCGATTCGTCTGACCGCAGTTTGCTGCTGAGCCTGCCACCGCTGGCTGCACTGGCTGCCTTTGCATTGCCTACCTTCAAACGAAGTGTGGCCTCGCTGATCGACTGGTTCACCCTGCTGTTTTTCAGCGGTTGCGCCTTTATCATCTGGGTCGTCTGGATTGCCATGCAAACCGGTGTGCCCCGGCAACCCGCTGCCAATGTAGCCAAGCTGGCACCAGGCTTTGAGCCCACTTTTTCATGGTTTGCCTTTCTGGTGGCGGCAGCTGCCACGCTGGCCTGGGCATGGCTGGTCAAGTGGCGGGCCAGCGCGCAACGTGCGGCCATCTGGAAATCACTGGTTTTGCCGGCTGGTGGTGCCACCCTGTGCTGGCTGCTGCTGATGACACTCTGGCTCCCCCTTCTTGACTACGCCCGCAGTTACGCCCCCATATCACGCCAGCTCGCAACCCTGGTCAACAAAAATGCCTGTGTGGAGATTTTTGGTGTTGGAAGTGCCCAGGCTACGGCTCTGCAATACCACGGCAAACTCGAACTAAAACAGCTCGGCCCGGACGTCAGCTGCCCCTACCTGATCGTGGACGTCACGGCACAGGCACGCCTGAGCAGTGTGGTCAATATGCCAGACTGGGCCTTCAAGGCCACGGTGAGCAGACCCACTGACAAAAGCCAGAATTTGCTGGTCTATAAAAGAGTGAACACGACAAGCCGCCCTGCCGCCGCTGCAAGCATGCCCCAACGCCCGTGAGTGAGCTTAAAGTCATCAGCAGGCACGCAGCCAGCGTGCTGGTCGGGCAGTTGGCCATCATGGCTTTTGGGCTTGCCGACACCGTGATTGCAGGGCACTACAGCGACTCGGCCCTGGCGGCGCTTTCAGTCGGCTCTGCCCTTTACATCAGTGTTTATGTCGGACTGATTGGCATTGTGCAGGCCTTGCTGCCGATTTGGGCTGAAATGCTGGGCGCAGGGCAACACCGGGCTATCGGCAAATCGCTGCGGCAAAGCCTTTATCTGTGCATTTTTATCACTGCGGCCGGCATGACAGCCCTGCTGTTTCCCGGGCCGCTGCTGCGCTGGGCCCAGGTGCCAGAGCTGATGCGTGCTGAGGTGGAGCAGTATCTGACGGTGCTGGCCTTTGCTTTTGCGCCCTCATTGCTGTTTCGGGTTTACAGCAGTTTTAGTCAGTCATTGGGCAAACCCTTGCTGGTGACCTGGCTTCAGCTTGGAGCGCTGGCAGTCAAGATTCCGCTCTCCATCTGGCTGGTTGCCGGTGGCGCGGGCATACAGCCCATGGGTGCCGTGGGCTGTGCCTGGGCCACCCTGCTTGTCAACTATCTGCTGCTCGGTCTGGCCATTTTTATGCTGCACAGTCAGGCCTTGTACAAGCCATTTGAAATCTGGCAGACGATGGAAAAACCGGACTGGACCCAGATTGCACTTTTTGCACGGCTAGGCATACCGGCTGGGCTGGCCTATATGGTTGAAGTCACGTCCTTTACCCTGATGGCGCTGTTTATTGCACGTCTGGGCACCACGGCGTCGGCCAGCCACCAGATTGCAGCCAGTGTGGCTGCGGTGCTTTACATGATGCCGCTGTCGATGGCAATTGCCTGCAGCGCCCGGGTGTCGTTCTGGCTGGGTACGGGGCGGCCAGATACCGCCCGGCAGGTCGTTTTATTGTCCATAAGGCTCACTGCGCTTATCTCGCTTGGGCTTGCAGCTATTGTTTTTACAGCCAACAAGCTTATTGCAAACTGGTACTCTGGCAACCCTGAAATCGTGCTGATGGGTTCCAGCCTGCTGGTGTGGGTGGCGTTTTACCACCTGGCAGACGCCATGCAGGCCTTTTGCGCCTTTTTGCTGCGCTGTTACCGCATCACGATTGCACCGCTGGCAATTTACGGGGTATTGTTATGGGGCCTGGGTCTTTACGGCGGTTACCTGCTGACCTACCAGGGCATGCCAGGCCATGCAGCCACCGGGTCGGCCAGCAGCTTCTGGGCGGCCAGCACGCTGGCCATCACCTGTGTGGCCTGCTGTCTGCTGCTTGTGCTCTGGCGGGCAATAAAACCCAAACTTCAGGCGGCGTGAATACGGCGCACCCGCGATACCGGAAAATACAGCGAAAAACAGGAACCCTGGCCCGGCTGGCTCTGAATGCTCAGCTCGGCACCGTGGCGCTGCGCCACATGTTTGACGATGGCCAGGCCCAGACCTGTGCCACCAGTTTCACGTGAGCGGCTGCGGTCAATTCGGTAGAAGCGTTCGGTCAGGCGTGGCAGATGTTCAGGCGCAATGCCTGGCCCGCTGTCCTTCACCTTGAATTCACCACGGCCATCTTCAAGCAGCTTCCAGCTCACACGCACCAGCCCGGCGTCCGGGGTGTATCGCACGGCGTTGGTCACCAGATTCGACATGGCGCTGTAAAGCTCGGTCTGTACCCCGGCAATCTCACAGGCCGGGCCAAGATCAAACTGGATCTGGTGCCCATGCGGCATCAGCACAGCCGACAAGGCTCTGGCTTCCTGTTCACACTGGGCCAGCAAGGCACTGGTGGTCATCCAGTCAGTTGCGCCCGGGAAAGGACTCCCCTCCAGCCGCGACAAGGTCAACAAGTCATTGACCAGGGTCTGCATGCGCTGCGACTGCTGCGCCATCAAAGCCAGGTAGCGGGTGCGCTCGGCTTCCTTGAGCGGCAGGGTTTGCAAGGTTTCGATAAAGCCTGACAAGACGGTCAGCGGGGTACGGATTTCATGCGACACATTGGCCACAAAATCACGCCGCA
>JAZKIK010000640.1:0-4320 GCA_040384925.1 Pseudomonadota bacterium
TTTGCCGAAGGCGGCGGTGGTGGCGGAAGCGGCATTGCCGGTGATGCCATGGGCCTGGGTGCCGGTGTGGCGCTGGGCCAGGTGCTGGCGCAAAACCTGCAGGCCGGTTTGCAGGGCCAACCGGCGCAAGTAGCTGCGGCTGCGGCTCCTCTTGCGGCGGCCATCAAACCCGAAGACATCATTGCCACGCTTGAAAAACTGGGTGACCTCAAGGCCAAGGGCATTTTGACGCAGGACGAGTTTGACGCCAAAAAGTCCGAACTGCTGAAAAAGCTGGTTTGATGCCAGCATAAAACCACTGCAGTTTTCACGCCCTCACCCCAGCCCGCAGGCCTATCTTGGCATCTGACAGTCCGCAACGCGCCTACCGTGCCGCGTGCCCAGGTTGCGGCGCGCCGGTTGAATTCAGAAGCGCGCAGTCAACCCACGCCGTTTGCGCCTACTGCCAGAGTACGGTGGTGCGCAATGGCGACGCACTGTCACGCATCGGCAAGATGGCCGATGTGTTTGACGACTTCAGCCCCCTGCAGTTGCAGGCCTCGGGCAGTTGGAAAAAAGGCGCTGAAAGCCGCAGTTTCACCATCGTTGGCCGGCTGCAGTACAAATACAGCCAGGGCACCTGGACTGAGTGGTACGCAGTTTTTGACGATGGCAGCGCGGGCTACCTGAGCGAAGACAACGGCTCCTACGTTTTCAGCCTGCCAGCCAGCGCGCAGCGTGGTGTACCACCTGCGGCCAGCTTCCGGGTGGGTGCCACAACGGCCATCAGCGGCAAGTCCTTCAGCATTGCGTCCAACGAAACCGTGTCGCTGATGTCGGCGCAGGGTGAATTGCCGCATCTGCCGCCCATCGGTGTGCCATTTGCGATGGTCGAGCTGCGCAGCGCTGATGGCGAGGTGCTCAGTCTTGACTA
This sequence comes from Pseudomonadota bacterium, assembly GCA_040384925.1. GTDB lineage: Bacteria > Pseudomonadota > Gammaproteobacteria > Burkholderiales > Burkholderiaceae_C > Polaromonas. The sequence continues at coordinate 914 of JAZKIK010000640.1, forward strand.
TGGCTCGGTGACCGATGCAGGCGGCGGGCCCACCCTGGCACGTGGCACGGCAGTGTTGCTTGATGACCTGAAATTGACCGGCCTGCGCAGCGGATCGGCCAGAGAAGAACAAGGCAAGCAGTTTGACTGCCCCAACTGTGGTGCCCCGGTTGAAGTCACACTTTCAAGCAGCAAAAGCATCACCTGCCGGTCCTGCAACAGCATTATTGATGTGTCGCAAGGCCTGGGTGCTGCGCTTAAACACGCGATTCAGGACGAACCGGTTGCGCCCCTGATTGCGCTGGGCAGCACGGGCGTGTTGCAGGGTGTGCAATGGCAGGTGGTGGGTTTCCAGCACCGTTTGGGCCATGAGCCGGATGACCCGGATGAGCAGTTTGGCTGGACCGAATACCTGCTCTACAACAACAAGCGCGGTTTTAACTTTCTGGTCGATGCCGAGGATGGCTGGAGTGTGGTCAAACCGCTGACCGGCGCACCGGTGTATAAAAGCGGCGGTCAGAGCGCCTCATACCTCAACACCAGTTACACCTTGCTGAGCAGTTATTCGGCTGAAACCGACTACGTGGCTGGCGAGTTTTACTGGCAGGTCAAACGCGGGCAAAAAACATTCAACCGCGACTTTGCCAATGGCAGTGCGCTGCTGTCGCAGGAAGACGCTGGCAAGGAAGTCACCTGGTCTGGTGGCAACAAACTGGATGGCGAGATTGTTGCCAAGGCCTTCAAGCTCGATGCCAACAAGGCGCTGTTCAAACGCGCCGATGCAAAACCCCTGAGCAGCGCTTCGGGCATGGGCTGTGTCACCATCATAGTGATCGCGCTGGTGATCATTGTTTTGCTGGTGTTGTTGAGCCGCTGCTCCAGCTGTGATCCGAAAGTTGAAAACTGCTCCAGCTCACGCACCTCGGGCGGCTCGTATGGCGGTTTTTCAGGCAGCAGCGGTGGCCACAAATAAGCCGCAACCCTAATTTTCAGGAGAAAAACATCATGGATATCGAATGGCTCAAACCCGCCGCTGTTGTGGGCTCGGTGGTCTATGCGCTGATAGGCGTGTTCATTTTCTGGCTTTGCTTCGTCATCATCGACAAGATCACGCCCTATAACCTGTGGCTGGAAATTGTCGAAAAGCAGAATGTGGCGCTGGGCATGGTGGTGGCGGCGATGTGCCTGGGCATCTCCCTGATAGTAGCCGCCGCCATTCACTAGTGGCTACCGAACGGACCGGGGGCGGCGTTGGTCAGTGCTCGGAATCCTCACGTACCTGAATTAGTTATCGGCTACCGAGCGGCCCGGATGCTGCGTTGGTACGGTGCTCGCCATCCTCACGTACCTGAAGTACGTTCCGGTGGCTGTGCTCCGCCCGCCTTGCCTGCGGGCCGCTCGCTACGCCCTTGAGGCTGCTGTTTTTTGACGGCTCGCTTCGCATCGCACCCCTTTCTGCATGAATACCGCCACAGACTCCACCTCCCCTCCTCGCCCACTTGAAGTCGCGCTGCTGGCCAGCGTTTTTGTTGTGGCTGCCTGTGGGCTGGTTTATGAGCTGGCTGCGGGGGCGCTGGCGTCGTATCTGCTGGGCGATTCGGTGTTGCAGTTTTCGACCATCATTGGCAGCTATCTGTTTGCCATGGGGATTGGCTCGTGGCTTTCACGTTTTTTTGATCGCCAGCTTCCGGCTCACTTTTTACGGATAGAGCTGATTGTTGCGCTGGTCGGCGGGGCATTGCCGGCCATTCTTTTTGTGGCCAATGCGTTTGTGCCGGGGGCTTTCCGTTTTCTGCTTTACACCATGGTGCTGCTGGTGGGCACGCTGGTCGGGCTGGAGATTCCGCTGGTGATGAGGATCCTGAGGCGCAATGTGGCGTTGAAAGAGCTTGTTTCACAGGTTCTGACCTTTGACTATCTGGGCGCACTGGCAGTGTCGCTGGCTTTTCCCCTGGTGCTGGTGCCACATCTGGGGCTGATTCGCACTGGCTTGCTGTTCGGGCTGATGAATGCCTCGGTCGCGGTCTGGGCACTGTGGCTTTTCAGGTATGAACTGCGACATTTCAAATCGCATGCCGTGGCCTGCGCCCTGACGCTGGCCTGCCTGGCAGGAGGTTTTATGGCCGCCGGCCACATCACCACCTTTGCAGAAGACCGTTTTTACCAGGACCGCATCGTGTTTACCTCCACCACGCCTTACCAGCGTATTGTGGTGACCAGCGGGCGCGGCGGCCACAAGCTGTTTTTGAACGGCAACCTGCAGTTTGCCGAGCGTGATGAATACCGCTACCACGAGGCACTGGTACACCCGGTGATGAGGGCCCACGGCGCACCCAAAAAGGTTGCAGTTCTGGGAGGCGGCGACGGCATGGCGGTGCGCGAAGTACTTAAATACGCAAGTGTCGAGAGTGTCACGCTGGTTGAGCTTGACCCGGCCATGACACGTATTTTTTCAGCACAGGCTGCGCTCAGGCGGCTCAACGCCGACGCGCTGCTGTCGCCCAAGGTCAACATTGTCAACGCCGATGCCTTCAAGTGGCTGGAAGAGACGACTGACATGTTTGACGTGGTGATTGTGGATTTCCCCGACCCGACCAATTTTTCAATCGGCAAGCTTTACACCAACTCGTTCTACGCCCTGCTTGACAAGCACCTGTCCGCCAGCGGCTACGCAGTGATACAGAGTACATCGCCGCTGGTGGCCCGCCGCAGTTACTGGACGGTGGTGAACACGATTGAATCAGTCGGCCTGGCCACCGCGCCTTACCACACCAATGTGCCGAGTTTTGGTGAATGGGGTTTTGTCGTCGCCAGCCGTCGGCCTTTCAGCCCGGCCACACAAGGCGGCGCGCTGCCAACTGGTCTGAAATTCCTCAACATACAAAGCCTGCCCTTGATGTTTGATTTTCCGGAAGATATGAAACGTGTGCCTGCGCCGGTCAACCGCCTTTCCAATCAGGAATTGGTCCACAGTTACGAGCGGGAATGGGGAAAGAATTGATGCCCCCACGGTTGCTCACTTCGTGTAGCGCCCTGAACGTGCCAGCGCGCGACGCGCTGGCCCTTCGCGCTGTCCAAACCCGCGCAGGCGGGTTTGGAGCCGCAGCGCTCAGCCCCGAGGGGGCCGCTGCGCCTGTGGCCCGGCAAAGCCGGTTCCACGGCCCCTGCTTGAAAAACATGCAGCCCCCACGGTCGTTCACTGCGTGTAACTCCCTGCCCCCCGAGGGGGCCGCTGCGCCTGCGGTCTGGCAAAGCCAGTCCCGCGGCCCCTGCTTGAAATATTTGCAGCCCCCACGGTTGCTCACTGCGTGTAGCGCCCTGCCCCCCGAGGGGGCCGCTGCGCCTGCGGTCTGGCGAAGCCAGTCCCGCGGCCCCTGCTTGAAAAATACGTCCCCACGCTTGCTCACTTCGTGTAGCGCGCTGGCCCT
>JAZKIK010000641.1:0-4678 GCA_040384925.1 Pseudomonadota bacterium
CGGGAGATGATGGCACTGATAGGGTCTGCCGGACAGTGGGGGTTTTACCGGCCATTACTGGCCCCTGTCAAAAACAGGCGCGGCCGGGCCAGGCCACACACAAATCCATATTCTTTTGCCATTTTTCTCACTCCTGTGCAGGTTCTTTTCCCAAACAAAGCCTTATCGGCCATCAATTCAAAAGTCAATTAATGGCACATCGGTAGCTTTTAGGGTTTAGCTTAGCATGGGGCGCTGCCAGCCTTGTCCGGTTTTATGGCTTGCAGGTCCGGCAAAAAGGGTGATGAAGAACAGGCCACGGCACAGGGGATCAGTCCGGGGTATAAGGCGGCTGGAAACTGCGGCGCTATCAGCAGCAGGCATGAACAGCTACTGTTCCAGCAACAAAAGTACGGCGTCAGCCCGCCTTCACCCTCAGCAGCAACTGCCGCAGAACATTCGAAAACACCGTCGTATTCGCTTCGTCCTGCATGCTGGCGTGTCCCCGACCTCATGAAGCATCACGGCCACTTCACGGCCTGCTGGAATCCCGGCAGCAAAAAGGTGGGGGGCTCTTGCCGCCCCGGCTACCTTGGGCGCAAGGCCTAGTTCACCATAAGGGTTGTGCCGAGGCGGAAAGCACCCAGCGACGGGGACCATGCTTGCCGGCTGGCGGTATTGTTTGCATTGGCTGGTCGCATGGCAAAGCGTGCGTCGCTGTTGAGCTGGGCAGCGCCATCGGGAAGGGCTATGTAGATCTCATACCTGCCAGCCTGTGCTCCAGCGGGGATGGCCAGCGAAACATCATGGGTGAAGGTATTGCCTGCAGTCCAGGACCTTGGATCGACTGAACTGACCAGCTTGACTACATTGCCGCTGACCCTGTGTTTCAACAGAAAGCTGAGCTCACGAGCCTTGTACGGCCTTGCCCAGCCGACGTTGCGCACAGATAAGGTGACTGGCCACGCTGCACCCGCCGCTACAGTTGCCAGGTGGCCTGCCGAGAGAAACTCCAGCCGGTAACCCATCAGGCGCTTGACCTCGTTGTAGCACCCGTCCCTTTTCCAGCGGGCATGGAAGGCTGTGGTGTAGTAGTCATTGTTCAGGTAAGTCAGCGAAAACTGCCTGCCTTCGGCCAGAATGTCTGCGCAGCTGGTGCGGGGCTGTGCGCCAGGGTCATCAGCCGGGTTGCAGGTTTCACCGCCGAAGGGGGTAACTTTTGCCAGGGCCATGGCGTAGTTGCGCTGCTGCTGCCTTGTCGTGGCGTTGTCGCTGTAGGTGCCGACGTCCGTCGCGCTGGCCAGAAAGCAGTCGTTGTGCAGGCCCGAGCGTGATGACGCTGAGCCACTGAATGCATCCAGCTCCGAAGGCGGGGTGGCAAACCACGCCATGACGTGGGGTGGATAACGAAACTGCACAAACTGCTGCTGGGGCAAGGCGTCCAGCAAGGCATCGCGGATGCGTTTTCGGCTGGTGGCGCCGGTCAGGCCGTTCGAAGAGGTGTGCCATTCGCCCCAGGCACCGATAAAGCCGGCCTGCAGGTATGCAATGACATCAGCGTTGTCCTGCAGGACTGGCTTGAGCTGGGAGATATGGGCCAGCACACGGCTGAGAGATGCATCGGTGGCGTTGTGGTATTCGGTTTCGCTTTCCGGGTAGTTGTAGACAAAACGGGGGATGATCTTTACCCCCGATTGCCTTGCGTTGGAGAACCCGCTGCGAAGCCCCTGCAGAAGACTGGCGGGCAGCGCAGTGCTCTTGTAGGCGTCAAGCCGGACCATGGCATAGACGATACGGATCCCTTTTTTGTACGCATCAGCGCCGTCGTCCTTGCTGAACTGGTTCAGGTCAGACCAGGCCCAGCGATAAAAACCGCGCTCGGGGTTTGGGATTTCGGCATCCGTGGCGGTGAATTGCACGGAAACCATGGGGGCAGAAGCAGATACCGAAGCATTAAAAAAGGCAGAAACGGCTTCGGCTGCAGGGTCGGCCTCAGAAACAGGCACCGGATCAGGGGCAGCAGCAGCAGCGGCCGCCGAAGCCGCTGCAGCAGATGCAGCCCCATAACGCGGCTCGCCTGCAGCGCTGTCACCAGCGCCGCCGCCACCACCGCAAGCCGCCAGCATTGCCGTGCTGGCACAAAAAGCCATCAGCGCCACAAGCCTGCAGAGCTTCTGATTGTTTATGGTCATGTCATGCACCTTGTTTTGTTAGTCGCCTGTAGGAGTCGCGAGAGCCGGGATGAGGCGTGACTTTGTTGCATCAGGCTTACAGTTTGCTGAAATGCTCTCATGCAAGGCCGTTTTGTCATTCTGGGATAATTTTTTATGGTCAAAAAAATCAACACAGCCGATTTGCCCACATTTGACATCACCGAGATGCTGCAAACGGATCAGGACATTGCCGAGTACCTGAGCGTGGTCATTGAAGACGGCGACCCGGCCATGTTGGCCGTGACATTGGGCGATATTGCCCGCGCCCGTGGCATGACCCAGATTGCCAAAGACAGCGGCCTCACCCGCGAGGCGCTCTACAAGGCACTGCGCCCCGGTGCCAGCCCACGCTTTGATACCATCGCCCGCGTATGCAAGGCGCTGGGCGTGCGGCTGGTGGCGCAAGCTGGCAACACTCATGCGTAAATGCTGTGTGGCGTTGCAGCTGACTTGCCGAAAGTAGCGTTTGGAGGCTGCAAGTGCGGCAGATACAGCCCTGTGCATCGGATCAGTGCAGCGCACCCGACACCCTCAGTTAGTCAGTTTGTGCGTGCTTATTGAGAGCGGCACCACCAGCCCGCAGATTGCGAGTGACTTTCCCAATGTAGAACTCCGGCTGAACCGCAAGCAGATTGCCGCAAGGTACTGCAAACGGGCCGTACAAGGTGCCCGGCGTCACTTCTGATGCAACCCCTGGCTTCAGCGCGTTCATGAAGTGCAGCAGGTCGCATGTATTGCGAACGTGATTGGCGTCTTTGGTCGCTTTGGTGACGAACTCCTGGATCAGCAAGACCGCGCGGGAATAGCCCTTGCGTTCAGCTTCACAAAGAGCGCCAGCAGTTGCTGTAAGAAGCTGATAACGCAGGCCTCTAAGATTGGGGATTGTGCTTGCCCAAACAGGGCTTGTTCGAGCTGTTGAACCCGATTCAAGCCCTTCGATTGCGGCTTGCCTGCAAGCCTGGACTCTGCAGCCTTGACGGTTTGGGCAACAGTCGCACCATACGACTCGTCGGCTTTGGCCTCAACGGCCATCAGGTAGCCACCGGCCGCGTCGCGCGCATGAACGGCCAGATCACTGTTTCTTGGTTCGCCACGAAAGTTGTCAAAACGCAATCTGGCCTCGGGCTCCGCCTGCCACTCGTGTACCGCGCCGAAGCGGGCATGGCCCATGATTGCTGCAGAAACCTCGGGTGGAAACTGGTCACCACTGGCAAGCCAGGCACGGGCAAGCTCCTTCGCACTTCGGTCATCGACCCAGTGGGTCTTGCTTTTTGGACCGGCGTGCGTCTGCCAGTCCAGCAGGGAGGCGATGATGCGCTTGTTCTTGATGACAGGCATGCGGAGCTTGCTTTCTGTGGCCTCAATGCCATGAAGGACAGATGCGACCAGAAAGAATGGGCGACCCTGGGAATCGGTGTTTACCGTACCCCGTCCTGTGGCTATGGCTGAGTTCAATTATGGGGCTCGTTCCCCAATGTTGCACGCCCCAAAAATCGACCCGCTTCAGGTATGTAAATATTCACCTGAAAAATGACTCCGCGTCCGATTGACCTGAGGGTTGGCAGAGGCAATCGCCAGCCAGCCTTCCTAGCTCCCAATTTGAGGCGGCGGCACGGCACTCCAAACACATTGCGCTGCCCCGACATGTTGCGGTATGGTTATCAGTCAGACCAGCCTTTATATCAAGCCCGCCCAAGCATGAAAACAAACCTGATTGCCATTGACTATCTGCGCGCTTTCATGACTGTGCTGGTGCTGGCTGTGCATTCGAGTCTGGCTTACGTCAATTTTGCGCCGTCTGCCCTGCATGGGTTTACTGACATACCGTATATGTGGGTGAACTACCCGGTGGTGGACGCGCAGCGCTGGATTGGGATTGACGTGTACTTTTTGTACACCGAGCATTTTCTGCTGGGGCTGATGTTTCTTGTGGCGGGCCTGTTTATCTGGCCCAGCATTGCGCGCAAGGGCCGCAAGGGCTATTTGCTGGGGCGCCTGACGCGGTTGGGTTTGCCGCTTGTGGTGGTGGTGGCGCTGTGCAGTCCGCTGGCCTATTACCCTTCGTATGCGCTGCGAGACAGCAATCCGGCGGTTGGGGACTATCTCGAGCAATGGCTGTCACTTGACTTCTGGTCACCGGGGCCGTGCTGGTTTATTGCGGTTTTGCTGATATTTGATGTGGTGGCGGTTTTGTTGCACCGGTTTTTGCCAGGGGTGATTGAAGGCCTGGGCCGGTTTTGTTCGGGTGCGGAACATGCGCCGGCCCGGTTTTTTATGGGTCTGATAGGTGCTGCGGCCCTGGTCTATGTGGCGCTGTGTTTTTATTACGGCGGCACGCTCTGGCTCACGACACCGCAATACGAACAGACCAGCCATGCACTGCTGTTTTTGCTGTATTTTTTTGCTGGCATGGGCATGGGTGCCTGGGGGCTGGAGCGTGGCCTGCTGGCACCCAAGGGCCATCTGGTGCGCCGCTGGCAGGTCGG
>JAZKIK010000642.1:0-14363 GCA_040384925.1 Pseudomonadota bacterium
AGTCTCGGACGTCACGATTTACATGTTTTTGTACCCCATTCTGAGTGCTGATTCCATCGACAAGTCCAAAAATATCTGGTGCAGCAAGGACAAGGCCAAAACCTGGCAGGACCTCATGGTGCGTGACCAGCCCGTCACCAAAGCCAGCTGCGACGCCGCAGCCGTTGACCGCAACGTCGAATTTGGCCGCAAACACAAGATTACCGGCACTCCAACGCTGTTTTTTGCTGATGGCGGCCGTGTACCCGGCGCGATTGCTGCAGCGCAGGTTGAGAAATTTTTGGCTGAAGTCAAATAAAAAGCAGCTTTGCGCAGGCCGACCGTCGAGGCAGCCAAAACCGCATCGCCCTCTCCCCAGAGATTGGTCAGCCTGCACTTTTTTTTGCTGTTTTTTATGAGGCAGGCCTTTTGCGCAATTACAGGGCCCTTGACTTGCTACAAATAAAGCAGCAAATCCACATACATCAACCCAGCTTCGGTCTGCTGTTCAGTGTCATGCGGGGCATTAGCAGCCTGTAACAGGGCCTGCGCTCAGGTGCTAATCTTGTCCCATGTCTCCACAAACTGAAAAAACCATTCGACGCCTTGGCTTTGCAGGGCTTGTTCCCTTTGTTTTGCTGGCGCTGCTGATGTGGCTGGTGCATTCGGATTTATTGCCTTTTGTGTCAATTGCGCTGGCAGCTTATGCAACCACCGTGGTTTCTTTTCTGGGCGGCATTCATTGGGGCATGGGTTTTATTCAGGGCACACGGACCGAAACACCAGACGCACCTTCGAACATTGAGCCAGGTTTTCACTTTATCTGGGGTGTCATGCCTTCCCTCGTGGCCTGGCTGGCGCTGATGATGCCGGCCTACGCAGCGCTGCCGCTGCTCGGTCTGGTACTGGTGGCCTGTTATGCGGTTGACCGCAAAACCTACCCGCCAGCCGGCCTGGCGCACTGGTTGCCGATGCGCCTGCAGCTCACCAGCGTGGCCACACTGAGCTGCGTGATTGGCGCGGCAGCGGTCTGAACAGGTCCAACAAACACACGACAACACATAAAACAACAGGCAACACAGACCCCGATGAGCACACAAACCAGCCCTTTCGCGCCCCCACCCATCAACTGCCGGGTTGAAGCCGACAAACTCCATGCTCACCTTTTCAAGGTCACGCTGACGATTGACCAGCCCGCAGCGCAGCAGCGGCTGTCGCTGCCAGTGTGGATTCCGGGCAGCTATCTGGTGCGAGAATTCTCAAAAAACATCCAGAACATCACGGCCCGCCAAACCCAGCGCAGCCTGCTTGCCGTGCAGCAGTTGGACAAACACAGCTGGCAAATCGACTGCTCGCCAAAAAAACCACTGATCGTCAGTTATGAGGTCTACGCCTATGACAACTCGGTGCGCACCGCCTGGCTGGACACGCAGCGTGGTTTTTTTAACGGCACCAGCGTCTGCCTGAAGGTTGAGGGCCAGGAGCAGGCCATTCACATGCTGCAATTGCCTCCGCCAGATGACAAACCCGAATGGCACGCAGCCACCGCCCTGCCCAACTATTTTGTCAACAAGGAGGGTTTTGGCAGCTACCGCGCCCACAGTTACGACGAACTGGTGGACTCCCCGGTGGAACTGGGCGCATTCTGGAGCGGCAGTTTTGTCGCCTGTGGTGTGCCGCACCGTTTTGTGGTGGCGGGCGCACTGCCAAGTTTTGATGGTGCCCGGCTGCTGGCCGATACACAAAAAATCTGCGAGGCAGAAATCCGCTTCTGGCATGGCGACCAGAAACCGCCCTTCAGCAGCTATCTTTTCATGCTCAATGCCGTGGACGACGGTTACGGGGGGCTGGAACACCGCAACTCGACCGCACTGATCTGCAAACGGCACGACCTGCCACGCATCGGTGAAATCAAGGTGTCCGAGGGTTACACCACCCTGCGCGGGCTGATCAGCCATGAATATTTTCACACCTGGAACGTCAAGCGCCTGCGCCCGGCAGAATTTGAAAACTACGACTACGACCGCGAAAACTACACCGCCCTGCTGTGGTTTTTTGAAGGTTTCACCAGTTATTACGATGACCTGTTTCTGCGCCGCGCTGGCCTGCTGGACAACGCAGGTTATTTAAAACTGCTGAACAAAACCATCAACCAGGTCATGCAGACGCCAGGCAGGCTGGTGCAATCTGTGGCCGAAGCCAGTTTTGACGCCTGGGTCAAATATTACCGGCAGGATGAAAACACGCCCAATGCGACCGTCAGTTATTACACCAAGGGCTCGCTGGTAGCCCTGTGTTTTGACCTGGCACTGCGGCTGGAAGGCAAAAACACCCATCTGGACGAGGTCATGCGCGAGTTGTGGCGGCGTTGTGTGGAACTTGCCAGCGGCGCGCAAAGTGGCGTCATGCGCGAAGCCGACTTCGCAGACGTACTGCAAAAGCTGGGCGGGCGATCATTTGCGCCTGAACTGGCCAGTTGGGTTCATGGCAAAGGCGAGTTGCCACTCAAGGAACTGCTGGAGCAGCATGGAGTCGCTGTGTTTGAAGACCCGGCCCAACTGGCCCACCGCCTGGGCATCCGTGTCAGTGAAAGCCACGGCCTTCATGTCAAAACCGTGCTGCGCGGTGGCATCGCCGAACAGGCCGGTTTTGCACCTGGTGATGAATGGCTGGGTGTGGAGGCTGTTGGCAAAAACACAGAGCCATTTGGCCCAGCGGGCTGGCGCATGAACCGCCTTGATGATTTGCTGCTTTACGCTGGCAAAGCGAAAAAAGTCACTGCACTGGTGTCACGCGACAAACGCCTGCTGCGCCTGAACCTGACCATACCGCCCACCCTGAGCACCTGGCGGCTGGCCGTGCAGGATGCTGCAAAAATAGAGCAGTGGCTGATGCCCGCTGCGTAAAAATTAGCCCTCAACAGGAAAAAACCATGACATACGAGACAATTCTGACCTCTACCCACGGCCCGGACACACGCAAGGTCGGCGTCATCACGCTGAACCGGCCCAAACAGCTCAATGCCCTGAATGACCAGTTGATGGACGAACTGGCGGCTGCGCTCAAGGCGTTTGAGCTTGATGCAAACATCGGCTGCATGGTTCTGACCGGCAGCGAAAAGGCGTTTGCCGCCGGTGCCGACATCACGGCCATGGCCAAATACAGTTTTGCCGACGCCTACAACAATGATTTCATTACCCGCAACTGGGAGCAGATTCGCCAGATACGCAAACCGGTGATTGCGGCCGTCAGTGGTTTTGCGCTGGGCGGCGGTTGTGAACTGGCGATGATGTGCGACTTCATCATTGCCGCCGACAACGCCAAATTTGGCCAGCCCGAGATCAAGCTGGGCATCATCCCCGGCGCTGGCGGCACCCAGCGCCTGCCGCGGGCTGTTGGCAAGGCCAAGGCGATGGACCTGGCGCTCACCGGCCGCATGATGGACGCGCTTGAGGCAGAACGCTCCGGTCTGGTCAGCCGCGTTGTACCACTGGCCGGGCTGATGGACGAAGCCCTGGGCGCCGCATTGATGATTTGCGCGATGGGCCAGACCAGCGTGATGGCTGCCAAGGAAGCCGTCAACCGCTCGTTTGAAAGCGGTTTGAGCGACGGCATGATGTTTGAACGCCGCCTCTTCCATGCGATGTTTGCCACTGAAGACCAGAAAGAAGGCATGGATGCGTTTTTGAACAAACGCAAGGCCGAATTCAAAAATCGCTGATTTTCCGGATTCCGGCCCGACTTGATGGCTATAATGCTGAGCTTCGGTGATATAGCTCAGTTGGTTAGAGCGCAGCATTCATAATGCTGATGTCGGTGGTTCAAATCCACCTATCACCACCAAATCAAAAAAAGCCTCAAAGGTGTTTGCCTTTGAGGCTTTTTGCCATTTCAACAGCCTCTGGACATACACCATGAAACGCTGCACTGCATTGATGACAAGCGCCTTTTTGGCGGCAAGCCCAATGGCCTTGAGCCTGCTGGCACTATCTGCGGGTTTTCTGGCCGCCCCGGCCAGCGCGCAGACCACAGACGCCAAACCGGCTGTCAGGCAATTCCCCAAGGCCGCGATGCGCGGCGAAATGGTGATGCAAAACCACCCGGTACTGAGCATCAACGGCAAGGCCGAACGGCTGACACCCGGTGCCCGCATTTTTGACAAGAACAACCACCTGGTGCTGTCCGGTCAGCTGGTCAATCAGGAAATAGTGGTCAATTACCTGCGTGATGGCAGCGGCCAGGTTCATCAGGTCTGGATACTGAACAGTGAAGAAATCAAGGAAAAACGGGCCGGTTCGACCAGCACGATTTTCAACTTCATCACGGGCAGCACACCTGCCACGAACACCAGCACCTCGCCCTGATGGCCGGGCCTGAGGCCCGCCACAGACAGACTGGAGCGCCGGCAGCTCCAGCGCGGCAATTTCAGCCATTCAAGCAATAAACAAGCTGCCTGCGCCATACCGGTGGACACAAGCAGCTATACATTCAGCAGCGAATCATGAGCAAAAAAGTCTTCATCAAAACCTTTGGCTGCCAGATGAACGAGTACGACTCGGACAAAATGTCTGACGTGCTGCACGCAGCCCAGGGTTACGAGCCCACACAGGACATGGAGCAGGCTGACCTGATCCTGTTCAATACCTGCTCGGTGCGTGAAAAAGCGCAGGAAAAAGTCTTCAGTGACCTGGGCCGTGTCAAACACCTGAAGGAAAAAGGTGTCTTGATTGGTGTGGGCGGTTGTGTTGCCAGCCAGGAAGGCGCGGCCATCATCCAGAGCGCCCCGTATGTAGACGTGGTGTTTGGCCCGCAAACCCTGCACCGCCTGCCGGATTTGCTGGCAAAACGCGCCACCTCGGGCAAATCGCAGGTGGACATCAGCTTTCCGGAAATCGAAAAATTTGACCATCTGCCGCCAGCGAGAGTTGAGGGTGCAAGCGCTTTTGTCAGCATCATGGAAGGCTGCTCAAAATACTGCAGCTACTGTGTGGTGCCTTACACCCGTGGTGAAGAAGTCAGCCGGCCGTTTGAAGACGTACTGGTTGAAGTGGCCGGGCTGGCCGATCAGGGCGTGAAAGAAATCACGCTCCTGGGTCAAAACGTCAATGCCTATCGCGGCAAGATGGGAGACACATCAGAAATCGCCGACTTTGCAACCCTGCTTGAATATGTGCATGACATCCCCGGCATCGAACGCATACGTTATGTCACCAGCCACCCGAACGAGTTCACACAAAGCCTGATTGATGCTTATGCCAGGTTGCCCAAGCTGGTCAACCACCTGCATCTGCCGGTTCAGCATGGTTCCGACCGCATCCTGATGGCCATGAAACGGGGTTACACCGCCATGGAATACAAAAGCACGATTCGCAAGCTGCGCGCAATCAGGCCTGACCTGGCCATGAGCAGTGACTTCATTGTCGGTTTTCCCGGTGAAACCGAGGACGACTTTGACAAGATGATGAAGCTGATTGACGACATTGGTTACGACACCTCCTTCAGCTTCATCTACAGCCCACGCCCCGGTACCCCGGCTGCTGCGCTGCATGACGACACACCCCACAGTGTCAAGCTCAAACGCCTGCAGCGCCTGCAAAGCGCGATTGACCAGAGCGTCACGGCCATCAGCGCCAGCCGCCTGGGCACAGTGCAACGTGTGCTGGTCGAAGGTGCAGCGCGCAAAACACCGAACGCACTGTTTGGCCGCACCGAATGCAACCGCGCCGTGGTATTTGAGGGCTCAGACCGTCTGATAGGCCAACTGGTGGACATCCGGATCACCAATGCACCGATGCGCTCCCTGCGTGGCGAGGTGCTGACACGCGAGATGGCTGAAGCCAGCTAAAAATCGAAAAAAGGCAGACCTCAACGCAAATGTTGCAAAGGTTTTCGTTCCGCCAACTGCTGGTAGTCGCATTTTTGCTGATTGCGGCGCTGCTGGGCGCGGCCTCCTTGCGAGCACTTTTCACGTTACAGGAACTGACGCTGGAAAGCCGTGACAGCGCGACCCGGGCACTTTCACTGAGCACACTCGCCCAGTCTTTGAGTGAACGCAGTGTGTCGATGGAGCGCAGCTCGCGGCAGTCGGTGATTCTGGATGACCGCCTGTTGCGTGAGCGTTTTTCAGCCGAAGCCCGCGACGCCGGCGTGGCACTTGAAAAACTGCGTGTCGAAGGCATCACCAGTGACAGCGTGAAAGCCTGGCGCTCGCATCTGCAAACCATCTCCAGCCTGCTGCGTGGCCCCGCAGAAACCGCGCTGGAGCGTGAACGTGAGCTGGCGCAGGCCTTTCGGGAGCTTGAAGTGGTCAATGCTGCCATCGCCACACAGGCCCAGCAGGCCATACAGCAGAGCAATAAAAGCCTTGAAAGCAAACTCGAAGACAGCCGCCAGCGCCTGACCCTGCAGGTCAGTTGGGCAATTGGCCTGGCGGTGGTGATGGCGCTGGCCTTTGGCATCTGGTTCACCCAGCCTTTGAAGCGCCTTGAAAATGCCATTGTTGACCTTGGACAGAACCAGTTGGACCGACCCATTGACATACGCGGCCCAGCCGACCTGGCGCTGGTCGGCCAGCGGCTGGACTGGCTGCGCCTGCGGCTGGTGGAACTGGATGCCGACAAATCCCGTTTTTTGCGGCATATTTCACACGAACTCAAAACGCCACTGGCGTCGCTGCGCGAAGGTGTCTCCCTGCTGGAAGACGGTGTGGCTGGCCCGCTGACGGCCGATCAGCAGGAGATTGCACAAATCCTCAAACACAACACAGGCGTGCTGCAAACCCAGATTGAAGACCTGCTGCGTTTTAATGCCGCCGCGTTTGAGGCCAGGCAATTGCACCGGCAAAAAACCGATCTGCTGGCGCTGCTGGAAGCCCAGGTCGACGCCCAGCGCCTGCAGTGGCGGGCGCGCGAATTGTCGGTCAACGTGGCGGGCGAATCGCTGGGCATGGAAATTGATATCGAAAAGATTGGAACCGCCGTGGCCAATCTGCTGTCGAATGCCATCCGTTATTCACCACCCAGGGCCATGATACGGCTGGAACTGAGCAGCCTGCCAGGCCTGGTGCGTATAGACATTCATGACCAGGGCAGTGGTGTGGCCGAGGCTGACCGTGAACGCATTTTTGAACCTTTTTACCGTGGCGAACGCCAGCCGCCTGACGCCATGCGCGGCAGCGGCATTGGCCTGTCCATCGTCCAGGAATACATTGCCGCGCACGGCGGGCGCATTGTGCTGCTGCCCGACCAGCCCGGTGCACACTTCAGAATAGAGTTACCCCATGTTGCCAAAACCTGATCGCCTAGCGCCCCAAGCAGCGGTTTTCCGAATGCCGTATGTCACCTGGTGTGCCGCCTTGTTGCTGGGCGGCTGCTCGCTGCTGCCTGAAGCCAAACGCAATATCGAAAGCCCCAGCCTGCAAATCGCCAAGGCTAGCGTACCGACAGCTGAGCCCAGACCTGTGCCTGCCATCGTCGCGCCAGTGCCTGCACCCGTCGCCGCGACTGCACCCGTCGCCAATGACCTGACCCTGCAGGTTTTGGCTTATGCCGACCGGATTCGTCCAATGCAGCCTGCCGAGCTGAACCTTGAAGTGGCCCGCCTTGGTGAAGGCAAGACCCCGGTTGAACAGCTGGAGCTGTCACTGGCACTGAGCCAGCTCAGGCAACTGCCTGAGCTGCTGCGCGCCCAGGAGCTGCTGGCGCGGGTACAGGGCAACCGCGACGCGGCCGCGCTGCACCCGCTGGCACGGCTTCTGGTTTCACGTTACCTGGAGCAACGCCGCCTGGAAGAACAACTTGAGCGCCAGGCCCAGCAACTGCGCGATACCCAGCGCAGGCTGGAGCAGACCAACGACAGGCTGGAAGCCCTCAAGGCCATAGAACGCAGCCTGGTCAGCCGCCCTGCTGCATCGGCCAGCACACCGGGTACATCCACCTCCACCACATCGCCCGCGACACCGGCCAACCGGCGAACTCGCCCTGCCCCATGAGCACAACCCCAGGCATGGCAGGCTCAGGCAAATCCGCCACAGGCGCCCACCTGCTGGTGGTGGACGATGATGCCGACATGCTGCGCCTGCTGACCATGCGGCTCAATGCCGCCGGTTACCGCGTGACCGCCGTCACGTCGGCAGAAGCTGCGCTGACACAGCTGCATATTGAAAGGCCGCAACTGGTGCTCAGTGATGTGCGCCTGCCGGGCCGTGACGGGCTGGCGCTGTTTGATGACATCCGCGCCCAGCACCCTTCCCTGCCGGTGATTCTGCTGACAGCCCACGGCACGATTCCCGATGCGGTTGAAGCCACCGAGCGCGGCGTTTTTACCTACCTGACCAAACCGTTTGACGGCAAGGCGCTGCTGGACAAGATTGCCCAGGCACTGGCGCTGAGTGCACCCGTCAATGCAGCCAGACGCGGAAGCCCCGAGGCCTGGCAAAACCAGATCATCAGCCGTTCTGCCAGCATGGCCGAGGTGCTGGCCGAAGCCCGCATGGTGGCGCAGTCAGACGCCAGTGTGTTGCTGCGCGGTGAAAGCGGCACCGGCAAGGAACTGCTGGCACAGGCGATTCATCAGGGCGGCGCGCGCGCCAGCAAACCGTTTATTGCCGTCAATTGCGGCGCGATTCCCGAGGCCTTGCTTGAATCCGAACTGTTTGGCCATGTCAAAGGTGCGTTTACCGACGCGGCCACAGCACGCGTGGGACTTTTTCAGGCGGCCCAGGGTGGCACCCTGCTGCTGGATGAAATTGGCGACATGCCGCCCGCGCTTCAGGTCAAACTGCTGCGTGTGCTGCAGGAGCGTGTAGTGCGGCCTTTGGGCTCCAGCCAGTCGATCCCGGTTGATGTACGCATTATTTCGGCCACCCATCGCGACCTTGATCTGGCGATGGAAGAAGGCCAGTTCAGGGCTGACCTGTATTACCGGCTCAATGTAGTCACCCTGACCTTGCCGCCACTGTCCGAGCGGCGGGAAGATATTGCCTTGCTGGCAAATCATTTTCTGCAAAAACTGGCGACCAAATATGGCAAACGCCTGAGCAGTTTTGCGCCCGAGGCCATCAAGGCACTGACCACCGCAGCCTGGCCCGGCAATGTGCGTCAACTGTACAACGTGGTTGAGCAGGTTTGCGCGCTGGCCACCACCCCGCTGGTGCCACTGGCTCTGGTGCAACGCGCACTGCGTTCACCAAGCGTGCAGGTGTTGACCCTGGCTGAAGCCAAACAGCGTTTTGAGCGTGACTACCTGGTTGGCCTGCTCAAACTGACTGACGGCAACGTGGCCGACGCAGCCCGCCTTGCCGACCGCAACCGCACCGAGTTTTACCGCCTCATGCAAAAACACGGGCTGACACCGGGGCATTTCAAGATTGATGGTGTGGCTGCAACGGCGACACCCGAGAAATAGTTGTCGCTTGTTTCAGGATGACCGTCGCCGATTGACGACAGTCATAAACTGTTGATTCAAAACAATATTTTCATCTGCACCTGACAGCCTGTCGCTGATTGGCGACAAAAATCAGGGTTTCTACTGTATTCGAGCCTCAAGCAGCGGTTGACAGATTAAAAACTCAGCCTAACTCATTGATTTAAAAGGAGTTTTTCAAGCTGGCACAGGGTTTGCCCTAGTCATGCCATGCAATGCATCAGCAAGCCCTTCCGTAGCGTATCCAAACCGGCACTTTCTGCCGGTTTCAGGGCGTGGGCGGCTGCCGGGCTGATGCTTGTGCTGAACCTGGCCAGCGGCGAGGCCCTCGCCTTTGGCCTTGATGATGTCGCCAATCTGGCACGCCAGAATGCCGCCTCGGCCTTTAAACCTGCGAGCCACAGCATTCCCGCAGAACTGGCCAATCTGGATTACGACGGCCTGCGCGACATCCGGTTTAATCCCGACAAGAACCTGTGGCGCAATACCAGCCCTGCAACTACGACCACCACTGGTTTTGAGGCCAATTTTTTCCATGTCGGCCCTTCTGGTGATTCGGTTCGCCTCAATGAAATCACGCCCGAAGGTATCAGACACCTGCCTTATAACCCGGCAGATTTCAATTTTGGCAAAAACCAGGTCAATCCGCAAAGCTGGCCTGATCTGAACCATGGCGGTATTCGCGCCTTTTTTAATCTCAATTCACCTGCCTACAAAGACGAACTGGTGGTTTTTCAGGGCGCCAGTTACTTTCGCGCCCTGGGCGCTGGCCAGCGTTACGGTTTGTCGGCTCGCGGGCTCGCGATTGACACCGCGGGTGCCCAGAAAGAAGAATTTCCGCGTTTTACCGAGTTCTGGCTTGAAAAACCCGCCGCTGATGCAAAAAAACTGACGGTTTATGCCTTGATGGATTCGGAGCGTGTGACTGGCGCTTACCAGTTTGACATCACACCGGGCGATCAGACCACCACCGACGTGCAGGCACGGATTTTTGTACGTCCGCCAGAGACCAGTGGCAGCGACAAACCCATCACCACACTCGGCCTGGCACCGCTGACAAGCATGTTCTTTTCTGGTGAAAACCAGCCCCGCCCAAGTGACTTCAGGCCCGAAGTGCATGACTCCGATGGTTTGATGATGGCGACCGGTGACGGTGAATGGCTGTGGCGCCCGCTGCAAAACCCGACCTCCACGCTGGTGACCTCGTTCACCATGAAAAGCCCCAAAGGTTTTGGCCTGATGCAACGTGACCGCAGTTTTGACCGCTACGAAGACACCGAAGCACGTTACGAACTGCGTCCAAGCGCCTGGGTGACCCCAAGCGGTGACTGGGGAACTGGCCGCATCGAGTTGCTGCAGTTCAGCACCCCAGACGAAACCCACGACAACGTGGCTGCCTACTGGGTACCGGAAAAAATGCCGCTCCCTGGCGAAGCACTGAGCATCAGCTACCAGATTGCCTGGCAAGGCAAAAAGCAGCAATTGCCACCGAATGGCTGGGTTACCCAGTCGCGTCGCGGCACAGGTTATTCAAAACTCAGCGCTGAAGAGCAACGTCAGCGTATTGATTTTGTGCTTGATTTTGCTGGCCCGGCTTTTGACGCCCTGCCCGAAGGTGCAGCCGTCAAGGCAATCAGCAGTGCCAGCAGCAATGGGCGGGTGCTCGAAAGCATCGCCTACAAGAACCCCGTGAACGGCACCTGGCGAATGAGCCTGCGTGTCTTGCGGCTCGACCCCGCCCAGCCCGTCGAGCTGCGCGCCTTTCTTCAACATGACAACAACACATTGAGCGAAACATGGACCAACCTGATCACACCCTGAGCCCGGTTGCCAATACGGTGACGGGCATCACCACCGGCGTCGCAAGCACGCGCAGCACCTTGCGTGAAGAACGCCATCCCAATGCCGTGACGGCTCCGCCGGTCAACCGTGCATCCATGGTGCCTCGTCAGTGGCGTGGGTTCTGGAACAGCATGGCAACCGCCGCCCTGTGGCCGCTGGCCCGCCTGACGGGCAGCGCACCAAAAGCCGTCAGCAAACAAGCGGAAGTGCTGGAGCCATGGCAACACGCTGCCAACCGTCGCCGCAGCGTCTTTTTGCTGCTGACAGTTATCAGCACCGCCATGGCGACCAGCCTGTTTGCAGACATGCAGCCCAACTACGACAACGACTGGCTGCAATACGGCCAGATCGCCCTGTTTGCGCTGCTCTCGGCCTGGGTCGTCACCGGCTTCATGACAGCGATGATGGGTTTTTATGTCATGCTGTTTGGCGACGCACACAGCCTGTCAGCCAAAAAGGTCCAGCACCACGCGCTGAAAGACACAAGCCGCACCGCCATCATCATGCCGATCTGCAATGAGGATGTACGCACGGTTTTTGCCGGCCTGCGCGCCACTTGTGAATCCGTCGCGCTGACCGGCCACGTCAGGGCTTTTGATGTGTTTGTGCTGTCTGACAGCAACGACAAAACCATCATCCAGGCCGAACGTGCTGCCTGGGAAGACCTGCGCAGCCAGTTAGCGGTCCACCCAGACCAGCCACAGATCGAGGTGTACTACCGCCTGCGCAAACGCCGCACCGACCGCAAGGCCGGCAATGTGGCCGACTTCTGCCGCCGCTGGGGCAAGGACTACAGTTATATGGTGGTGCTGGATGCTGACAGCGTCATGAGCGGCGACTGTCTGGTGTCCATGGTCAAACTGATGGAAGCCAACCCCAAGGCCGGCATCATCCAGACCGCCACCCAGGCCATTGGCCACGTCACCTTGCATGCACGTGCGCAGCAGTTTGCATCACGGGTCACAGGTCGCCTGTTCACCCTGGGCATGCAGTTCTGGCAGATGGGCGAGTCGCACTACTGGGGCCACAACGCCATCATCCGTATCGAGCCTTTCATGCAGCACTGCGCGTTGGCCCATATCAAGGGCACGGGAGGCATGTCTGGCAGCATCATGTCGCATGACTTTGTAGAAGCAGCCTTGATGCGCCGCGCCGGTTTTCATGTCTGGCTGGTGGCTGATCTGGTTGGCAGCTACGAACAACAACCGCCTGATCTGCTGGCCGAACTGCAGCGTGACCGCCGCTGGTGCCAGGGCAATCTGCAAAACTCCCGCCTGATTGCCGAACCCGGCATTCACCCTGTGCACCGCTCAATGTTTGGCACCGGTGCCATGGCCTATCTGTCAGCACCGCTGTGGTTGTGCTTTTTGACGCTGGGCACCGCACTGTGGCTGTCAGGTTCGCCGATGATTGACTGGGCCATCGTCAACGCCCCCGGCGAGCTGCTGTCCTTGTGGAGCTGGACGCTGTGCATGTTGTTTCTGCCGCGTATTCTCGGTGTGGCCGCGATTTTCATCAATCGCCAGCAAGCTTCGTATGGTGGCGGCCTGAGCCTGCTGCGCAGCGCCCTGCTTGAAACCCTGATCGCCATGCTGCAGGCACCCATACGCATGCTGGCGCATTCGCTGTTTGTAGTGGTTGCCCTGACCGGCCTCAAACTCGAATGGAAATCGCCTCCGCGTGAAGCGACCTCAGTACCATTGCGTCATGCCCTGTCCCAACTGGCCCCCATGAGCGCTGTGATTGTGCTGCTGGCCATTGGCATCGCACTGATTGACGCCCGCGCCCTGGTCTGGCTGCTGCCCGTCGGCCTGCCCCTGCTGCTGTCCATCCCGATGACAGTTATCACCAGCCGCACTGGCGTGGGCCAGGCCCTGCTGGCACAAAACTACCTGCTGATCCCGGAAGAAACCAAATCCCCGGCCGTTCTGCGCCGCGCCTGGCTGCATGCCAGCCGAATTACAAAACCAAGGTTGCAGGCGGCCTGAGTTTTTGATTTTCCGCTTGGGGCTTCAACCCCCTTTTACGGGCGCAAACAGCTATATAAAACATAGTTGCTTGCGCCCGTAGTTATTGCGCTGGGGGTTTGTTTGGTGCTGAATTTTGGCCCGATAGCTAAAAACCCGTTTATCTGACGTCTTTTGGATACGACTGCGCGGGTACCCAAAAGACATCAATCCAAAATACCACCTGTGCCCGGACGGATTGATTTCGACACGGATAGCGACTATTTTTATAATCAAAAGTGCCTGTAGCGCAATGTTGTCGGGCATAAGACGCTATCAAATATGAAATAAAACCCTGCTGTCAGCGCGACTGACACCTTGCCAATACCTGTGCAGGTGAGGCGGACAAGCTGGTTCCGCCCAACAAAACGCATCTACAATTTACCCATGGTCACCTATGATGAAACGAAGCGACAGGCCAATATCAGCAAACATGGCTTCGATTTCATGGGCAGTGAGTCAATATTCGCGGGTTTCACGATCACACGTGAAGATGGACGTGACTCATATGGTGAATTGCGACTGCAAACATTGGGACTTTTTAATGGTGTTGTGGTCTTTGTGGTTCACACCCCTCGCAGTAACGCCGACCATGTAATTTCGATCAGAAAGGCAGAAAAACATGAGCAACGCATCTACTGGAAAAACTTCCCCGACTGAAACAGATATCGACAGCCCGCGCACAAAAGTGGCTGATTGGGAAGGCGCGGTACTCAAACAGGGTGGCGTGGAGATTGGCCGCGCCAAAACACGAGGCCCCAACACCCGCCCCCTCAAGGAACAAGTAACAGTCAGGTATAGCCCGGAAGTACTGGCTGCTTTTCGCGCAACCGGCACAGGCTGGCAGACGCGCATGAACGATGCCCTGAGAGACTGGTTGCGTACACACTCACCGATTAAAAATCTCTAGAACAACATGCCCGTCGCCTACACCGACCTGCTGGAAGCCTTTGAATGGGTCAACGCCAGCGCCTCGATGGAAACTTCGGCTTATGTCTCGCGGGAAAGGGGCAGCCTGCATTGGGCATCGACAAATACAAGCGCTGTGGAAGAAGAACTGCCCGAGGACATTGAGGATGGAAGCCTCTACATCGCTGTGCCGCACAAAAACGA
>JAZKIK010000643.1:0-238 GCA_040384925.1 Pseudomonadota bacterium
GCCCAGAATCAGTGCGACCGGGCCGGTCAGCTTGACGTCGTAAATGGTTTTGGTGGCGTCGTCACTGGTACCGATACACCAGATATTGCGTTCTTTCAGCTCACCCAGGGTTCTGGCCAGATTGGTGACCATGAAATAAGGCATGGTTTCAGCGGCGCCGCTGGCCACCTTGGCAACCGTGGCATTGATGCCGGCGGCGTGGTCTTTGGGGGCGATCACGCAGTGCGCGCCCGCGCCA
>JAZKIK010000643.1:248-4020 GCA_040384925.1 Pseudomonadota bacterium
AGATTGTGCGGGTCAGTCACACCGTCGAGGACCAGCAGCAGCGGGTTGGCCAGGCCTGATTCTTCAAGCTGCTCCAGCAGCTCGTCCAGTGAAGTGACCTGGGCGATGCTATCCACGCGTGCCACCACACCCTGGTGGCCGTGGCTGCCGCACATTTTGGCCAGACGCAGTCCGTCCGACTCAATCAGCCGGATACCGGCCTCACGCGCGCGGTCAGTGAACTGGCGCATGCGCGCATCACGGCGCGAGACGTCAAAAAAAACTTCAAGAACCGATTTGGGGGCAGTTTTGATGCGTACACCAACCGCATGAAAACCGAAAAGCACTTTGGGGGAAGAAGACATCAGGGGATTATCGCCGCAGCAGCCTTGATCAAAATCGACTGGCCATCAGACAACAGGCGTCACACGGCAGACAAAAGGAGTGTTGCAGACCGCCCTGAATCAAGGCACAGCTTTAAAATGGTAACAAAAAGTTCATCGTCCCTTAAATAAGCAAAAGAGTTAGAGGTTTTTCATGGGCTTGCGTCTTAAGTTCAATCTGGTGCTGGTTGTTGTGTTTCTGGCCGGTTTTGCCGCTGCCGGTTTTATTACCCGCGATCTGCTTCAGGACAATGCCCGTGAAGAGGTCTTGCGCAACGCAAGGCTGATGATGGACACCGCCTTGTCGGTACGCGCCTATACCGTCGAGCAGATCAAACCGCACCTCGACAAGCAGCTTGAAGCTGTTTTTTTGCCGCAGACCGTGCCGGCATATGCAGCTACCGAAACCCTCAACAACATCCAGAAAAAGTACCGCGATTACGGGTACAAGGAAGCCACACTGAATCCAACCAACCCGCGTGACCGTGCCACCGACTGGGAGGCCGACCTGGTTCATCAGTTCCGCAAAAACTCCGATTCAAAAGAACTGGTGGCCGAGCGCAGCGGCGCTACGGGCCGTATTCTTTACATTGCCAAACCGATTCAGATCAGCAACGCAGCCTGTCTGCAGTGCCACAGTGTGCCCGGCGCTGCGCCTGCCAGCATGCTCAAGATTTATGGCGAAGCCAACGGTTTTGGCTGGAAACACAATGAAATCGTGGGTGCACAGGTGGTTACCGTACCTATGGACATTCCGGTCCAGAATGCAGACCGCGCTTTTAAAACCTTCATGATTTCGCTGGCAGCGGTGTTTGCCGTGGTTTTTGTGGTGCTCAACGTGATGTTGAGCTGGCTGATCGTAAGGCCAATTCGCCAGATGTCGCAGGCCGCTGACAAGATCAGTACGGGCGACTTTGATGTGCCCGAGTTTGCTGACGGTGGCCGTGATGAAGTCTCGGTGCTTGGCAGTTCCTTCAACCGCATGCGCCGCAGCCTTGAAAAAGCCATGCAGATGATCAGTGACTAAGGATGTGGCAAGAAATAAGCTCCCCAGTTTGTCCTGTCGGATTCAGGTGCGCTGCTGCGTTGCAATCCGATTGTGTGGCTCGCCACGTTCAAACCCGACGATCAACAAACCTTAGAGTACGCGGTGATTGACCCGACCGACCTGAGCAGTTCCGAGCTGCAGCAACCCGCCGCACAAACCCTGGATGCGGCTGCACTGCCGCCGGGCAAGCTGGTTTATGAATACCGCATCGAAAAAATGCTCGGTGGTGGCGGTTTTGGCCTGACTTATCTTGCGCAGGACATCAATCTGCAGTTGCCAGTAGCACTCAAGGAGTATTTCCCTGGCGACCTGGCAACCCGCTCGGCAGACCATGCGGTGCAGGTTCGTTCGGCCGACGGTGCGGCGCAATTCAACTGGGGGCTGGAGCGTTTTCTGGATGAAGCGCGTGCGCTGGCGTCGTTTCGCCACCCGAATATCGCTCGCGTGCTGCGTTATTTCAAGGAAAACGGCACGGCCTACATCGTCATGGAATACGAAACCGGCGACCAGCTCAAACGCTGGCTGGCCCGGCAGACAGGTTTTAACCAGAAAGCACTGCTGCAACTGATTTATCCCTTGATGGATGGCCTGGCCGCCGTCCACAAGATGAACTTTCTGCACCGCGACATCAAGCCCGACAACATTTACATACGCGCCGACAACTCGCCCGTGCTGCTTGATTTTGGCGCGGCGCGCCGTGTCAGCGCCAACCGGGAGATGACCAACATCATCAGCCCCGGTTTTGCACCTTTTGAGCAATACCACAGCCAGGGCAATCAGGGCCCGTGGACTGATATCTATTCACTCGGTGCCGTCATGTACTGGATGACCACCGGCCACAAACCGCTGGAATCAGCCTCGCGGGTGCAAAAAGACACCATGCCCAGGGCGGTAGAGGCGGGTCACCCCTCATTTGGCCAGGCGCTGCTCAGTGCCATTGACTGGGCCATGAACCCGGACGAAACGCGCAGGCCACAAACCGTGGCCGAATTTCGTGCCGCATTGGTGGATGCCGAAGACATCAAAACCCAGCTGATACCGGCTGCGACAGGGCCAAGAAACGAAGCACAAAACAACAGTGATGTACTGGCCTTTGCCGCAGGAGCACAGGCGTTTCCGCATAACCAGGCTGAAACACTGCGTAAAAACGTGCTTGGCACCATCATGTTTCTGGACCTGGTGGCGTATTCAACCTTCTCTATGGAGCAGCAGGTTGCTGTCAAGGCCCGTTTTAACGAGCTGATCACCAAGGCCCTGAAAGGTGTGCTCGAATCATCGCGCATCGTGATTGACACCGGCGACGGCGCAGCCGTATGTTTTCTGGGTGACCCAGAAGAAGCCCTGCAGTCGGCCCTGCTGATGCGCGGTTTGCTGCTGCAAAAGTATGGCCAGGCCCTGTCGATGCGCATCGGGCTGCATCTGGGCCCCATGCGCATGGTTTTTGACATCAACAATCGTGTCAATGTGGTGGGTGACGGCATCAATGTGGCCCAGCGCATCATGGACTTTGCGCGGCCCAACCAGATTGTGGTGTCGCGCGCTTATTACGATGTGGTTTCGCGCATCACCGACATGTCGGCCGGCCTGTTCAGCTCGCTAGGCGCGCATCTGGACAAGCACCTGCGCTCGCATGACATCTACGCCGTGCTTGACCCGCAATCGGCACCTTCACCTTCATTGCCGCCAGCAGTCTCGATACAGAGTTTTGAAAAAACGGCCTCACTGTCCGGCCTGGCAACACTGACACCGGAGATAGCCCATGAGATTGAAACCGAACTGGCGCGCCTGATTGGCCCCCTGGCCAGGGTGCTGGTCAAAAAAGCCCTGCCGCGTGCCGTCAGCGCCCAGGGTTTGCGCAACCTGCTGTCGGTATCCATTCCCGATGCGGCAGCCCGTGAGGCTTTTTTGACACCACCCAAAGTCGTCAGCCGAACCACACCAAGCCACAGCACGGCCAAAAGCAATTCGTCATCGGCGAGCCAGCCCGGCAGCCACGCGCTCAGTCAGCGTGCTGACAGTGCCAGTACACATTTTGGTGGCCTGCGCAGCGACCCTGGGCAGTCCGGCAAGCCGGTGATGCGTGGTGATGCGGACGCCCCCAGCCAGCGCAGTGACAGAAGCGGCCCTGAAAGCCAGCGGGGCAACTCAGGCCTGTTTGACAGGTTGCGCTCCAAGCTTACGGAAAACGTCAGTGTCAGCCAGCTTATTCCGTCGTCGGGTTTTCAGGTTTCCCGACCGATCAGCTCACAACCAACGTCAGAAGCGCTCAAAAACCTGAATGCCGACCCCGCAGCTCATCTGGAAAAGGCCCTGAGCCAATACATTGGCCCGCTGGCCAAAATGATTGTCAAAAAAGAAGCAG
>JAZKIK010000644.1:0-5279 GCA_040384925.1 Pseudomonadota bacterium
GCGTTTGCCAATCTTCCGATCACCGAGCTGGCTGTGCGTTCGCATGTCAGCAAGCCCACGATTGTGCGGTTTTGCCGAAGCATGGGGTATGACGGGCTGTCTGACTTCAAGCTCAAGCTGGCTGGCAGTGTCAGCGAGGGTGTGCCCTTTATTCACCGCAGTGTGGATGTGGACGACAAGACCAGCGATGTGATGGTCAAGGTGATTGACAACACCGTGGCGGCATTTTTGAAGTACCGCAACGATGCCAGCTCGGTAGCCATAGACAAGGCGACCCAGGCGCTGCTGACGACCTATAACACCGGCAAACGCATAGAGTTTTTCGGGGTTGGCAATTCAGGCATTGTGGCGCAGGACGCGCAGCACAAGTTTTTCAGGCTGGGTATCACCAGCATTGCCTACAGCGACGGCCACATGCAGGTCATGAGCGCCTCGCTTCTGGGGCCGGGTGACTGTGTGCTGGTGATCTCCAACTCGGGCCGCACACGCGACCTGATGGACGCCTGCGACATTGCCCGAAAAAACGGTGCCACCACCATTGTCATCACCGTCACCGGTTCACCTCTGGCAGCAGCCGGGCATATTCACCTGGCCGCCGACCACCCGGAAGGTTATGACCGCTACAGCCCCATGGTGTCGCGCCTGATGCACCTGATGATCATCGACATTCTGGCAACCTGCGTGGCCTTGCGCATTGGCTCCAAACTGCAGCCACTTTTGCAGGAAATGAAAAACAACCTGCGCAACAAACGCTATACCTGAGCTTTCAAATCAGGCGCGGCCAGTCTTACCCCCTCTCCCCCTGGGAGAGGCTTGGGGTGAGGGCCAGCGGCCTATACATCAAATAGCCATCTTTCGCAGGTGCAGCGGTCATAAATAGCTATAAATTCAATAGTAAATCTTGCTGTTGAACTTCAGATCAAAGGCATGGAACGTTCAACAATACCTGCAAACAGGGCTGAACCGAGCGGCAAAACCGCGTCATTGAAGTCATAGCAGCTGTTGTGCAAAAAGCGGCTGCCCACACCGCCGGTGAAGCCGCCTTTGCCATCCGGAATCTGTTCGCCCTGCCCCAGCCGCAGGTAGGCACCCGGTTTGACCTTGAGCATGAAGGAAAAGTCTTCCGAGCCCATGCTGGGTTCCAGATTGCGCACCACGTTTTGCGCCCCCACCAGCTGCTCGGCCACATCAACAGCCATGCTGTATTCGGCGGGTGAATTGATGGTGGCCGGGTAAATGCGTTCGTATTTGACCGTGGCCGTGGCACCAAAGGCCTGCGCAACACCGGCGCACAGCTCGGTCAACCGGCGCTCGACAATGTCCTGAACCTCCGGCCTGAAGGTACGCACTGTACCGACCAGCGTGGCATGGCCTGGCACCACACTCATGGCACCCACATCACCGGCCTGCATGGCGCATATGCTGATCACCGCGTTGTCCATGGCCTTGACGTTGCGCGAAACAATGCTTTGCACGGCGGTGATGATGTGCGCTGCCACCAGAACCGGGTCAACCGTGAGGTAGGCGTGCGCGCCGTGGCCACCCTTGCCGCTAATTTCAATCGTGATCCGGTCGGCTGCCGCCATCATGGGCCCGGGGTTGATGCCAATGGTGCCCGGTTGCATGGCCGGCCAGTTGTGCATGGCATAAATCGCATCGACGGGAAAACGTTCAAACAAACCATCCCGAATCATGGCGTCCGCACCGCCACGGCCTTCTTCTGCCGGCTGAAAAACCAGCACGGCATCACCGGCAAAGTTGCGGGTTTCAGCCAGATAACGTGCTGCGCCCACCAGCATGGTGGTGTGGCCGTCATGGCCACAGCCGTGCATGAGCCCGGTTTTTGCAGATTTCCAGCCAAAATTGTTGTGCTCGGTCATGGGAAGCGCATCCATGTCGGCCCGCAAACCAACAAGACGCCGCGGTGCCGAATCACCACCGGCAGAAGCTGGCGTACGCTGGCCCCTGATGAGTGCAACAATGCCGGTTTTGCCTATACCGGTGTGCACTTCATCCACACCGCACAGCTTGAGTGCATGGGCTACGCGGCTGGAGGTGTAAACCTCTTCAAAACCAAGTTCGGGGTGCGCATGCAGATCACGGCGAAAGGCTGTCAACTCCGGGTGAAACTGGCTGATTTGTGCAAATGCCCGCCCAGTGGCTCGCAACAGGGCTGGGCGGTCTTCAGTTTCGGCGGCAGGATTTTGGGGCAACATCTGTGTTGTTTTGAGCGGGTTCAGGGTTGTGACATGGAAATAGGGCCATACCAGGCCATGGTATTTTGCCGGGTATTGTCTGTATCGGTCATGATGCCTATATCAAGCAGGGCACCTGGCGCTTCACCAAAGGCTTTTTTGTAGTCGGCCCTGATGTCGCGCTGGTAGTCAAGCCAGCGGTTCAGTTTGCCTGGCCCGGCTTCAAGGGCTATCTCCCGGATGCGATCGGTACGCGGGTTGACAAGCACACTTCCCGAAGTGCACGCGTTGCACCAGACATACATCAGCGTGGCATAAGGCAACTCCTCCCCTGTCAGGGTTCTGGCCAGTTCGGACAACATGGTGTTTTTCATCGAAAAAGTCGAACGGTCACCTTCAAAAACCATGACCACCCTGACGGGCGAATCATGCTTTTCGCGCAGGGTCAGATCAGCATCTGCAATCAGCTCTGGCACTTTCCATGAAAAATTGAGTTTGCCCAGCCTTGCCGGATCAACACGAACAGCTTGCCTGAGCATGCTGGCTGAGGCTCTTGCCCTGGCCATGACGGAATGACGGCCTTCGAGACGTTTATATATGTATTCAGTCGGTTTTTTGCCAGGCAGCGGGTAATGCCGCCAGGATGCGGCCCCGTCAGCCTTGCCTTTTTCAGCCATGGGCTGGATCAGCGGAAAAGGTGCAAGCAAAACCGGTGGTAAAGCCTTTTGTGCAGAGGCGGTGGCAGGCAGCGCCTCGTCATCAGCCGGATGGGGTGGGGGAAGAAATCCGCAGGACGCCAGGCCAAACAGACAGCACAGAAAGCCCAGCCGCTTTATTGTTATTTTTAACATAGGCGACGATTGTCGACGGAGGATTCGCCTTTGCAGGCAATCAAGTCAGATTTACAGGGCTATCAACACAAAAATCCGCAAAATTGCGGACATGTTGGGCAAGAAAACCGATTGATCAGACATGGCAAATTGACAAACACCATAAGAAAAAGCCACTTTGGTACAAGACCAAAGTGGCTTTTGTTTTCTTCTATACAACTGGCATCAAGCCAGTTTTATATTAGAACGTGTGTTTCACGCCAACTGCGAACAGGTTAACCTTGGTGGTAACTGGTGCAGCGGTGGTCAGCTTGGTCTGCAGCAGGCCGGTGTACAGGTTGGTACGCTTGGACAGGCTGTAGGTACCCAAGATGCTGTAACCAACGCCTTTGGCGGAGGTGTTGTCAGACTTGGAACGGGCATAACCAGCAGCAATAGCAGCAGCACCAAATGGCACGCTCACGCCAACTTGGTATTCCTTGTCCTTGTTTTCTGGAACGCCAGCCAGATTTGCGTCTTGTGCAGCGTGGTTGTAGTTACCAACAATTTTGGCAACGCCGAAATCATAGGAAGCTGCAAACAGGTTGTAGCGGGCTGGACGGGTTGAAACAGCCACAGCGGAAGGGATCGAGAAAATGGTCGTGCCGCCATTGAACTTCTGGTTCTGATGCGCGTAACCAACCATCAATGGGCCATTTGCATACTTGACGTGCAGGCTGAAGTTGCGTGATGCGGTCTGGGTGCCGACTGCATTTTTGTCTTCACCAACACCAGCCACAAAGGCACCGCTGAAGCCACCAAAGCTTGGTGATTCATAGGAGAAACCATTGCTGGTACGGTTTGCGTAGTCAGCCACGCTGCCGCCGTTCCATGCATTTGCGGTGATAGCGAAGTTGCTATCGTAAATCATGTTGGTTGCGCCGCGCAGAGCATCATAGGCGGTGTAAACACGGCCAATCTTCACGGTACCGAAACCACCGGTCAGGCCCACATTGGCTTGACGGCTGAACAAACCGCCACCGCTGAGATTGCCGGCACCGTCATCAGTATTGAAACCGCCTTCCAGAACAAAAACGGCTTTCAGGCCACCACCGAGGTCTTCCACGCCACGGAAACCGAAACGGGACTTGTTTTGGCCGCTGCTGTTAACAACGGTTTGGGTGGTTTTTGTGCCACCGACGGTAACGGAACGTGAACCGACATAAGCGTCAACCAGGCCGTACAGGGTGACGGAAGATTGGGCTTGTGCCACACCAGCGATAGAGCTGAGGGCTGCGAGTGCGATGAGGGTCTTTTTCATTGAGAGTTTTCTCCAAGGTTAAACATAGGGCTCCGGAATGGAGATTTTGTCAGGCTTTCACCTTTATGACTCCTCCAGAGACCCGGGCCAACCCCCTTTCGGGAAGTTGTATCTATTGCACCAGACTGAGGCTCAATGCGCAAAGAAAAACCCCTAAAAAGCGCTTTTACGTTGTACATCAACCACAACATTGCCTGTAAAGATGCAGCAAGAAATTGCCGATCGGACTTCAGCCAAAGATTGATGTCTGACAACTGCCCAGAGGGGAAACAGGTGTTTTTGTCAGGGTAAACCAATACAAAAATGCAGAAAACCGTGGACTTGGTTCAGGCAAACAGAAAAAAACCGCTCCAGGTTTCCCTGAAGCGGTTTTGACATCCGAAACTCTGGCTTCAAGCCAGAATCAGATTAGAAGGTGTGGCGAACGCCAGCTGCGTAAGTCGTGATCTTGGAGGTCACGGCTGCCTGTTCTTGTTTGGCGTTCTGGAAACCAGCATACAGGTTGGTGCGCTTGGACAGTGCATACAGACCAGCCAGGCCAAAACCAGTGTGCTTGATTGAAGCTGCGATACCGGTTGATTTGGAGCTTGCAAAACCACCAGACAGTGTGAATGCGCCGCCAACTGGCACGTCAACACCCAGTTGATATTCTTTAATCTTCGGTGCTGCAACACCGGAAACATCCACGCCGTTTTTCACATTGCCGTAAGCACCCAGGAGTTTTGCAGCACCGAGGTCATAAGACGCGTTGATTTGCGTGAACTTGGTGGCAGGCACTGAACCATTGGCCTTTTCAGCCTGATATGCCAAACCAATAAACACCGGGCCGCCCGAATAAGCTACGTTAAAAGCAGCAACCTTGCCTGCCGCCCAGACGTTAGGTGCAGGCAGGTTCTTGTTTTCGCCAAAAGAGTACGAAGCTGCAGCGGTGAAACCACCGAAGTCTGGCGTTGC
>JAZKIK010000644.1:5289-6768 GCA_040384925.1 Pseudomonadota bacterium
TAAATGGAGTTGCCAGGATTGCCGTTGTAGGTGTTTGCGCTGGACCACACGTTGGCAACAGGTGCAAAAATGTTGGCATTGAAGGCAGCAATTGCTGCGCCGACCTGGTCGTCATAGGCAGTCCACATTTGGCCGATTTTCACTTCACCGAAACCACCGGACAGACCAACGTACGACTGACGGCCGAACAGATTGCCGCGCGAAGCGCCAGTGTCAGTGTTGATGCCGCCTTCGAGCAGGAAGTTGGCTTTCAGGCCACCGCCCAGATCTTCAGATCCCTTGAAACCAAAACGTGAAGTCTGGATGCCACCGCTGTTGACAACGGTTTGTGTGGTGCCACCGGACTTGATCGAACCAACATAGGTGTCGAGCAAACCATACAGGGTCACGGTGGATTGTGCGGATGCCATGCCGGATACGGCGAGGACTGCCAAGGCAATCAAACTCTTTTTCATTAGAAATCTCCAATTGGTGGGAAAAATTAACTGCAAACTTTTTGAGGGCTGTCTGGTTAACCCTGATTCGATTTAACCAAACAGTCATGGTTAAGGCAAAATCTTTACGGATAAAAGCAATTTTTATGCCCCAAGTGTTGGCAGAAGGCAACAGCTTAAGCAATACTTACATCGGCTGTACGTCTGTCGGACGAGGTCGACTTTAAACCTCAGATTTTGTCGTCTGCACGGCCAAGTCCCATGCTCCCATGGGGTGAATCGGCATAAAACACACCAAAACCGTGCACGGATTATGTCAGGCGTATTTTTTGATGATGCAGCAAACGGCTGCCATGTTCACGCGCCAGCCTGAAGTCTGGACAACTGCATTGACCCGCAATACTTGCCCTGGGGTGCCTGCTTCCCATTTGTGTCGCTCGATTGCCACGCTGGCCGAAAAATAGGGGTGAATCCCTAGCGGATCAGATGCCCCATCCGGATGGCCTTGCAAACGCTGAACAGACAGCATTTGCAGGCACGGTTTTCAGAGGGAAGAAGCAAAAAAACAAGCTTGTTACCGGCGCTTTTGCAGACGGCTTTGCGCTCTGGCAAACCTCGGGTTTTCCCCTGTCGCAAAAGTGATACCCCCGGTAGTTGCACTCTTTACGCTTGCTATTCATCGCCATTAATCTTCATTGGCAATTTTGCAGAACTGTGAATTTCACAGCTGCTGGTGATATCTCGCTTCTTTAACTAAAACCTCTTCTGGAGACTCCATGAAAAAACTGACTTTTGTTGCAACCGCAGTGTTGGGACTGATATCCACCACAGCCGCCATGGCACAAAGCACCGTCACCCTTTACGGTCTTGTTGATGCTGGCTACAACCGTGTCAGTGGACTCAGGCAAGGCACCGTCAACTCGATCGCCAGCGGCATAATGGAAGGCTCACGCGTTGGCTTTCGTGGCACTGAAGATATTGGCGGTGGCTACAAGGCGATTTTCACACTGGAAAACCGTTTTGAAGCGGATACGGGTGCGGTCAG
>JAZKIK010000645.1:0-7951 GCA_040384925.1 Pseudomonadota bacterium
CCTGCGCAACTCCACCATGGTCGGCATCGTCGGTGCCGGCGGTATTGGCGGCGCTCTGTTCGCCGCCTTCCAGCGCTTTGACTACGACTTCGTCTTCACCATCCTGGCAAGCATCGTCTGCATCATCGTGCTGGGCGAACTTGTTGTGAACGCAGTACGCAAGGCCCTTCATGTCTGATATAGCTGATTTCAAACTCCCCGCTTCCATGCCCGCAACGCCTGTGCAGTGGCAGCGTTTTACCCGCACGCAGCAACTGCTGCGGTATGCCGTTTTCATTGCCGTGGTGTGGGCAGTTGTGCAGTCGCTGCGCTCGGTGCAGTTCATCCCCGAGTTTCTTTATGACGCGCCCGAGCAGATGGGCGACATGCTGTCGCGCATGTGGCCGGTGGACTGGTCACACTACCCGCGTGCCATTCATTCTGCGCTGCTGGAGACCTTGCACATGGCCACGCTGGGAACTGCTCTTGCGTTGCTGCTGGCTGTGCCGTTTGGCTTGATGGGGGCCTCCAACATCGTGCGCATCCGCCTGCTGAATGGCGTGTCACGTGTGGTTCTGGTGTCCAGCCGCTCGGTCAATTCCCTGGTGTGGGCCTTGCTGTTTGTGGCCGTCTTCGGCCCAGGTCCGCTGGCGGGCATGCTGGCCATTGCCTGCCGGTCGGTCGGTTTTGTGGGCAAGCTGCTGGGCGAGGCGCTGGAGCAGACACCGCCTGGCCCGATCGAGGCGCTGAAGGCCGCAGGTGCCTCGACCCCGGCGCAGATCTGGTATGGCTACTGGCCGCAGGTCAAGCCGGCCTTCTGGTCCATTGTGCTGCTGCGCTGGGACATCAATGTGCGTGAGTCCGGTGTACTGGGGCTGGTCGGTGCTGGCGGCATCGGCATGGTGCTGGACACAGCGCTCAACCTGTTCCAGTGGAGCCAGGTCGCGGCGGTGCTGGTCACGGTGTTTGCCGTGGTCATCGTTGCCGAAGTCGTCGTGAGCCAGTTGCGAAAGCGGCTCATGTAGTTGTTAGACCGTGAACACGTTCTTACAGCAGGACGTCGTCAAATAAAAAAGGAGACATCATGAACCATCACGTGCTTTCGGTCGCCATACTGGCGGGCATGTCCGGTGCCGGCCTTCAGGCCCAGACCACTACGGTCAAGCCAGTACTGTCCATCGCTTTTCCAAAGGCGGTGGACCGGGTGGAAACGGCAAAGCTGTATGGCCGCTACCTTGTTCACATTGGTGAATGCGCAAAGGTCAACCTGGTCAACCAGCGTGGCGAGGCTATTGACTCCTACTTCAATGGCCTGGACCTGATGGGCGAGGAAGAAATTCTTGGCAGCCTGAAAAACCACAAGCTCGACATCGCGCAACTGAGCAGCGGCATCGTGCCCGTGGCCATTGAAGGCAGCGCGGCCATTCCCTTTGCGATCCGCGGCAATTCGGCTACGCAGCAGATAGGCGCTTACAAGTTGCACCTGATCGTTCGTGCAGGCAGTTCTTACCACAAGCCCTCGGATCTCAAGGGCCGCAAGATTGCACACACCACGCCGGCTTCAAACTCTGGCAACCTGGCACCCCGGGCCTACTTTCCCGGCATAGGCCTGACACCTGGGAAAGACTACGAGGTGGTGTATTCAAAAGGGCATGAGCGTTCCATCTCGGGTGTGCAGAACGGTTTCTGGGACGCGGGTGCCATCGCCAGTGACCAGTTTGACCGCATGGTGGCCAAAAGCGAGATTCGCGCTTCGGCCTTCCGCGTGCTGTGGGAAAGCGCACCTTTTCCCGCTTCAGCCTTTGTGTTCGGCGCGCAGGTACCCAGGGCGCTGCAGGAGCGTGTGAGCAGGTGCAGCTACCAGTACCGCTTCCCCGCTGACACCCAGCGGCTGCTGGACGGAAGCGACACCTTTTTGCCAGTGGACTACGACAAACAGTTTGCGTCTGTCAGGTTTGTCCTGCGGGCGACAGCGGCGGCAGTGGATTCTGCATCGCCGAAGTGACAGGAGGAAGGGTTGGCTTTGCCCGCGCAAACGCCCAGCGCCAACTCAAATATTCGACACCCCACTGACCACATGCCCTGCCGGTACATGCTGGGCTGCCGAATTGACGTGGCCGGTCTGGTCGTCAAAAAAGAAGTCGGGCTCGAACTCACGCAAAAATTCGCCCTTGGGCAGGCCGCCCAGAAACATCGCCTCGTCCACCACAATGCCCCATTGCATCAAGGTGATGATGGCGCGTTCATGTGCCGGTGCGCTGCGCGCCGTGACCAGCGCAGTGCGTATGCGCATATTGGCCGTGCCTGCCTGCTGCAGGCGGTGCAGGGCGCTCAGCAGTGGCCTGAAGGGACCGTCGGGCAGGGGCAACACAGCCTTGTCGCGTTCATGCTGCTGAAAGGCAGGCAGGCCCTGGTTTTGAAACACCTGTTCGGCCTCGTCTGAAAACAGCACCGCGTCGCCGTCAAAGGCAATGCGCACTTCATTGGGGTAGTTGTCCCTGGCGCGCACCGAATGGGTGGCCACGGTGGCGGCCGGAAACCCCTTGAGCAGCGCCGCCCGTACATCGTTGGGGTTGGCCGACAAAAACAGGTTGGCCTGCAGCGGCGACAGATAACGCCAGGGCTCGCGCCCACGCGTAAATACGCCGCGTGTCATGCTCAGTTCATGCAGTTGCACCGAGCGGAAAACGCGCAGGCCAGACACCGGGTCATTGCGCGACAGAATCACCACCTCCACCCGGTGGCTGGTGTCGTCGTTAAAAGCCAGCAGCTTTTTGACCAGCGAAAAAGCCACACCGGGTTTGGCGGGCAGGTCCAGCCGCTCGTACTGCAGCTTCATGTATTCGCGGTCGTCAGACTGCTCAAAAATGCGGTTTTCTTCTTCCAGGTCAAACAATGCACGCGATGAAATCGCCACGACCAGTTGCCCGTCCAGATTGATTGCCATGTTTTTTTGCCGCTTGAAGTAAATACGTTAAGGAAGCCGCCGCAGTTCCAGTTCGCACCATTGTCCATAAGCCGGGGCCGCTGTGGGCCACTGGTCGGCGCGCTTGAGCTGGCGCACACCGCCAGCCATCAGCTGTGCAGCGCGTATCACTCCGGCATGGGTGATCCAGAGTGTGTGCCGGTCTTGTGGCAGCTCGTCAAAAGCGCTGGCAACACGGGCCATGAAGCGGCCCACACTCTCGCCAGTCTGGCCTGCCGCGTAGTCGGCAAAAAGCTCTGTCCAGGCGTCCAGCTCGGCTCGGGCAATGTTGGCCCAGGCCCGGCCTTCCCAGTGGCCAAAATGCATTTCCTGCAGCCTTGCATCGGTCTGGCAGGCCAGATCGGGGCGCAGCGCAAGAAGGGCCTGTGCAAGCTGCCTGCATCTTTGCAGCGGCGAGCAGCTGATGCGGGTGCCTGAGGGAATGATTTCAGCCAGCGTTTGCGCGCAAACCTGCGTGGCCTGCACATCAGCAGCCATGTCCAGCTGGCCGTAACAGATGCCGGGCGCTATCAGCGGCTGGGCGTGGCGTACCAGCCAGAGGCTCATACGCTCATAGACTCACTGCCAGACCCAGATAAAACGCAATTTCACAAACCTGTTGGGTTGCGCCCAGGCAGTCGCCAGTAAAGCCCTGCAGGCGGCGCTTGAACAGCCGGCCCATCCACAACAGTGCCAGAAATGCAAAACTGCAGGCCACCATCAAACTGGCGGCATCCAGCACAGAAGCAGCCAGCCCAAGCGCCGCAAGACACCATGCAAACGCCAGCAGCAACGCACCAGGTGATATCTGCTCGGCCAATGGTTTTGACTTGGACGCAGCGGTGTCACCCACATGCGGCAGCAGGTAAATCAGCAGCAGCGGCAGCAGGCGTGAAGTGACATGGGCGGCAAACAGGGCGGTGCAGATGTACCAGGTTTCAAACGGGGCCTCCTGTCCGTCTGCCCAGTCCAGCCAGCCGGTGGGTGTGCCTTCAACAGCCGCCAGAATCGACAGCAGCGCCACCTTGGCCAGCAGTGCCAGCACCAGCGCCATGGCACCAAAAGCGCCCACGCGCGAGTCTTTCATGATGTCGAGCGCCCGCTCGCGGTTGTAACTGCCACCCAGCCCGTCGGCCACATCGGCCAGGCCGTCTTCATGAAAACCGCCGGTCAGCAACACTGTCGCCACGGTTGACAGCACGGCGGCCAGCATGGGTGTGAAGGTGGTGTCCGGCAACAGGGCCTGAAAAACGGCATAAACCGCTGCCGCCACCGCCCCGACCAGAAAACCAACGCCCGGAAAATGCCCGGCACTGGCGCGCAGCAACTCGGGGCTGAAACCGGCCCATTCGGCAAGTTTGCCAGTGATGGGAATACGGGTAAAAAACTGCAGTGCCAACAGGTATTCGCGCACAAACTGGCTGATGGCTTTCATGATGTGCGAGCTGGCGGGTGCTTCAGGCCGGTTTGTCAGGGTCTTCCCTGCCGCTGATGCCGGCCGAGGCAAAACTGGCCATTTCGTTCATCAGGCGCGTGCTTGAAAGCACCAGCGGCCAGGCCAGCAGCGCGCCCGTGCCTTCACCCAGTCGCATGTCCATATCCAGCAGTGGCCTGGCCTTGAGGTGGTCCAGCAGCACGCGGTGGCCACGTTCGGCCGAGCGGTGGCAAAACACCATGTAATGCTGCACCTGCGGTACAAGCCGGTGGGCCACCAGCGCTGCCGCGCCGGCAATAAAACCGTCCACCAGAATCACCCGGCGTTCGGCAGCAGCCTGCAGCATGGCACCTACCATCATGGCAATCTCGAAACCGCCCAGCGTGGCCAGTATCTGCAATGGCTGGGCCAGGTTGGGGTGATGCAGCACGGCCAGCATCAATACCTTGCGTTTGTGCATCAGCTGTGTGTCGTTCAGGCCGGTGCCGCGACCGGTCGCGTCTTTCAGCGGGGTATCGGTCAGGCGGTTCAGCAGCAGCGCAGCCGATGAGGTGTTGGCAATGCCCATTTCGCCAAAGGCAATCACATTGCCTGGCAGGTTCTTGACAATATCCACCCCGGCCAGCAGGGCTTCGTCAAGCTGGTCGATGGACATCGCCGGGTGTTTGCAGATGTTCTGTGTGCCGTAGGCGATCTTGCGTTTGATCAACTGCGGGTGGTCGTCCAGGTCGGCGGCCACACCGGCATCAACCACAGTCAGCGCAAAACCGTGCTGACGCGCCAGCACATTGATGGCTGCACCGCCGGCCAGCATGTTTTGCACCATCTGCACCGTGACTTCAAACGGAAAGGCCGACACGCCCTCGGCCGCAATGCCGTGGTCGGCCGCAAATACCAGCATCTGCGGCTCCTGAAAAGTCACCACATCGTTGCGCTGTATCAGGCCCAACTGCAGTGACAGGTCTTCCAGCCGGCCCAGCGCCCCCACAGGTTTGGTCTTGTTGTCAATCTTGTGCCGCAGTTTGGCCTCCAGCCGCACATCGGCAATGGACTCGATATTTGGCGGCGTGAAGCCCGACAAGGGCAGGCCCTTGAGCGCCCGCGTCAGGGCCAGCAGTTCGGCGGAATCAGGCAGGTTCAGGCTGGGCGCAATGGGTTGGCTCATGGCTGGCTATCTATAAGAAGTTGAAGACATGTGGGACACAGGCAACTGGTTTTTGCTGCGCTGCTGCTGGTGCTGGCGTTTGCCGCAACGGGTACGGGAATCACGTGGGGCATTGAATAACACCAGCATTCGCTGTCACCCGCAACCATGCCGCAACGCAGGCCGCCGCCGCAGCCAGGGCAGACTGACGAGTCGCCTGCTGCGCTGCGCGCAACATCGCTGGGGACGGGCAGGGCCTTGTCTGACATGGATGGTTTGCTTCAGCTTTGCAGAAACAGCCGGTAAACCGGGTTGTCGGTTTCTTCGACGTGGGGGTAACCCATGGTGCTCAAAAAGGTCTTGAAAGTCTTGTTGTCAGCCTTCGGTACCTGCAGCCCGACCAGAATGCGGCCGTAGTCAGCACCCTGGTTGCGGTAATGAAACAGGCTGATGTTCCAGCCCGGCTCCATGCTGGACAAAAATTTCATCAGCGCACCTGGCCGCTCGGGAAAGACAAAACGCAGCAGCCGTTCATCCTTTGACAGCGCGCTGTGTCCGCCCACCATGTGCCGGATATGTTCCTTGGCCAGTTCGTCATGCGTCAGGTCAAGCGTCTGAAAACCGTGTTGTGAAAAGTTGGCCGCAATTTTGGTGCTTTCACCTTTGGCCGAAGTTGTCAAACCGACAAAAACATGGGCCTGGGCAGCGTCATTGATGCGGTAGTTGAACTCGGTCACACTGCGCGGCCCGCCAGGCAGCTCGCCAATCAGGCTGCAAAAGCGCCTGAAGCTGCCGCGCTCTTCCGGAATCGTCACCGCAAACAGTGCTTCGCGCTCTTCACCGACTTCAGCCCGCTCGGCGACAAAACGCAGGCGGTCAAAGTTCATGTTGGCGCCGCACAAAATTGCAGCGTAGGTTTCACCCTCGGTATTGTTGGCCGCAACGTATTTCTTGATGGCCGCCACCGCCAGAGCGCCTGCCGGCTCAACAATGCTGCGGGTGTCCACGAAAATGTCCTTGATGGCGGCGCAAACTGCATCAGTGTCCACGCTGATGAACTCATCCACCAGCTCGCGGCTGATGCGAAAGGTTTCCTCTCCAACCAGCTTGACGGCCGTGCCGTCCGAAAACAGGCCCACATCACTGAGCGTGACTCGCTTTTGCGCACCAACAGACTGCATCATGGCGTCAGAGTCGTTCATCTGCACGCCAATCACCTTGATCTCCGGGCGAACCGCCTTGATGTAATTGGCCACACCAGAGATCAGGCCACCGCCGCCAATGGCTACAAACACCGCGTCCAGCCTGCGCGAGCCCAGGGTTTGCAACTGCATCAGCATTTCCATGGCAATCGTGCCCTGGCCGGCAATCACGTCCGGGTCATCAAAAGGGTGGACAAAACTCAGACCCTGGGCTTTTTCCAGCACCACCGCATGGGTGTAGGCGTCCGAATAGCTGTCGCCATGCAGCACCACCTCTGCACCCCAGCCCCTGACTGCATCAATCTTGAGCTGTGGTGTGGTGGTGGGCATCACCACCACGGCGCGTGTGCCCAGTTTTTGTGCGCTCATGGCCACACCTTGTGCGTGGTTGCCGGCCGAGGCGCAAATCACGCCATTTTTGAGCTGGGCATCACTCAGATGCGCCATCTTGTTGTAGGCCCCGCGCAATTTGAAGCTGAACACCGGCTGCTGGTCTTCACGTTTGAGCAGCACCGTGTTTTTAAGGCGCAGGCTCAGGGTTTTGGCGGGTTCAAGAGGCGACTCGACGGCTACGTCATAAACCCGTGCCGTGAGAATTTTTTTCAGGTAATCAGCCGGTGTCAGGCTGGCAATTGACTTGCCTGAGGCTTTGGCCGGTGTTTTTGCAGCAGGCGCTGCGGCTTTTTTTGACGTTTTTGCGGCCTTTGGTGCCGTGCGGGAAGCGGGGGTGGTTTTTAATGTCATGTTTTTTCTCTAAGCCCAATCATAAAGGCCAAGAAAAAAGGCCCAGACCTTTCGATCTGGGCCTGTAAATCCACCCTTAGAGGAGGTGGAGGAGACAAGCAGTGCAAAAATACGAATCATCGTATGTTTGCGTTGGATCCAGTATAGCGGAGCCATGTTGCGCTGCACAATATCCTGTGGCGAAAATTCGACAAATATTCGATGTTTTCGATACTTTTTATTATGACTTATATGCATAAGGAATGCTGTTTATGGAATGCACAGTGAACTGGACGGGATCCAGCGCCACCACCGGGTCACGCTCAGGCATGACTTTTCTGGCCGAAACCGGCAGCGGTCACACTTTTTTGATGGACGGCGCACCCGATGCCGACAAGCCCGAAAACGGTGGTGCCAATCTGGCACCCCGGCCCATGGAAACCGTGCTGGCCGGCACCGGCGGCTGCACTGCCTACGACGTGGTGCTGATCCTCAAGCGCGGC
>JAZKIK010000646.1:0-6182 GCA_040384925.1 Pseudomonadota bacterium
TCTCTGTTGGTTTTTACTCCCTCTCCCAGAGGCAGAGGGAGCAGGAAAGCTTGCCTGAAAAGCCCTATTCAACAATATTGAACTGATCCAGAAACTCGGTTTTCATGGTCAAACCCAGGCCCGGTTTGTTGTCATCGAGTTGTACAAAGCCGTTTTCAGCAACAGGCTCGCCGTCAAAGATGTAGTAAAAAAGCTCGTTGCCGACTTCCACATCAAACATCGGAAAGTATTCGCTCATGGGCGATGCAATCGTGCTCATGGTCAGGTGGTAGTTGTGCATCTGGCCGGCGTGCGGAATCACTGGCACGCTATAGGCTTCGCACAAGGCATTGATCTTGTGTGCTGCCGTGATGCCGCCTACGCGGTTGGTGTCGTACTGCACAACGCTGACGGCTTTTTTGTCCAGCAGCTGTTTGAAACCGTAGAGGCTGAATTCATGCTCACCGCCTGAAATCGGAATGCTGGTCAGCTGGTTCAGCTCTGCATAGCCGTCGATGTCATCGGCAATTACAGGCTCTTCCAGCCAGCGCGGTTCAAACTTTTCAAGCTTCGGCAGCATGCGTTTGGCGTATTCGAGGTTCCAGCCCATGTAGCACTCCAGCATCAGGTCGGTGTCATAACCAATCACTTCGCGGATCGCTTCAACCGACTTGAGGTTTTCCTTCACACCGTGCTGCAGGTGCGCCGGGCCGTAGCCAAAACGCATCTTGAAAGCCCTGAAACCCTGGTCAAGAAAGCTTTGGGCTTCGTCCTGCATGGCTTTGAGGTCGGTGCGGTAGAGCTTGCTGTAGTAGCAGGGGATTTTTTCCTTGGTACGGCCGCCCAGCAGTTTGAAGACTGGCTTGTTGACTGATTTGCCCAGAATGTCCCAGATCGCCAGGTCAATGGCCGAAATCGCGGCCATGGTCACGCCCTTGCGGCCCCAGGCGTGGGTGGCCCGGTACATGCGCTGCCACAGGTATTCATAATCCCAAGGGTCTTGCCCCAGCACCAGCGGGGTCAGGTACTGGTCGATGATGGCTTTGGCAATGGCCGGGGCCAGCGCAACATTGCCCAGGCCGATGATGCCGTCGTCGGTTTCAATTTCAACCACCGTCCATGAATGGAAGCGGAAGGTGCTCATGGATTCGGTTTTTGAATAAACCAGATCCATGGCGTTGGAGCAAAAGTTGCCTTGTGGCGGAACGGTTTTGCCCTTCCATTCAAAAACACGGGCGCGAACTGACTTGATTTTCATGATGAGGTCTCCGTTTTTGGGGATGTTTGGGTAGGTAAAGTGTTTACAGCCGGGCCGCGCCCATGCGGGCGGCGATCTTGAACGCGTTGAGGGTCGCATTGACATCAGCCAGGCCTTTGCCTGCAATGTCATAAGCCGTGCCGTGTGCCGGGGTGGTGATGGGTATTGGCAAACCGCCCTGTACCGTCACACCCTTGCTGAAACCCATGAGCTTGATGGCGATCTGGCCCTGGTCGTGGTACATGGTGACGATGGCCTGGTACAGCCCGTCACGCGCCTTCAAAAAGATGGTGTCGGCTGGGAAGGGGCCATCCACCGGGAAACCGCCGGCGCGCAGTTCAGCCACTGCCGGTTCGATGATGTCGATTTCTTCACGTCCGCACACACCGCCATCGCCGCCATGCGGGTTGAATGCCGCCACCGCCACCCTGGGTTCAGGCGTGCCACTGGCTTGCAGCGATTTGTAGATCAGCTGGGCCGCTTCAACAATTCTTTCCTTGCTGAGCATGGCGGCAGCGTCTTTCAAGGGAATGTGGGAGGACACACGTGATGTCCACAAGTCGCCCAGAGTGTTGAACTCGCAGAAATAAGCCGTCACACCCAGGTATTCGGCAAAGTGGTGCAGCTCGTCTTCATGTTTCATGCCACCGGTTTTCATGGCCTGCTTGTTCAGTGGGGCAAAACAGATGGCATCGACTTCACCGCGCTTGGCTCCATCCATGCACAGGTTCAGCACTTCAAGCACGGCCTTGCCACAGGCCGGCTGGGCCAGGCTGCGTGTGACTTCTTCCTGGGCAATTGTGCTGGTGGCCAGAAAAGCCGGCTGGCTGGCGTCTGGGCGGCCGCGCACTTCGGCCAGGCTGCTGACAGGCTGGCTAGCCACTG
Organism: Pseudomonadota bacterium; assembly: GCA_040384925.1. Lineage (GTDB taxonomy): Bacteria > Pseudomonadota > Gammaproteobacteria > Burkholderiales > Burkholderiaceae_C > Polaromonas. The sequence goes on from JAZKIK010000646.1 coordinate 2,123, forward strand.
TCAGACCGGCAATGTTCTGGCCGTCCTGCCAAAGCCACGGGTCGCCCAGCAGCACGATATTGGCCGCGTCGGTCACGCCCGGCTGGCTCAGCAGGCGGGCCATCAGTTCGGGGCCAATGCCTGCGGCGTCACCGAGGGTCAAGGCCACAACAGGGAGGTTTTTGTTGTTCATATAAATCAGTCCAGCTTGATGTTTTTCCTGGCAATCAGCTCGGCGTAGCGTTTGTTTTCAGACGCATGAAAAGCCGCGAACTGTACCTGTGTCATGGGTGTCAGGTCAGCACCAATGGCACCCAGGCGGGTTTGGGTTTCCGGCATGGCCAGCACCTTGGTGACTTCGGCATAAACCCTGTCCTGCACCGCTTTGGGAGTTGATGCAGGCATGTAAATGCCGTACCAGGCGCTCATTTCAACGCCGTTCAGCCCGGCTTCGGCCATGGTCGGAACATTGGGCAACTGCGGGTTGCGCTTGGCGCTGGCCACAGCCAGGGCGCGAATACGACCGGCCTTGATCTGGCCAATCACTGAGGGCATGGTGTCAAAACTCAGCTGCACCTGGCCGCCTACCAGGTCCACCAGCGCCGGGCCGCTGCCGCGGTAGGGGATATGGGTGATAAACAAGCCGGCCTGATCCTTGAACAACTCGGCTGCAATGTGCTGGGTGCTGCCCGCGCCACTGGTGGCATAGTTCAGTTTGCCGGGCTGGCTTTTGGCAAGTTTGATCAAGGACTGAACCGAATCAGCCGGCAGCGCATTGTTGACCACCAGCACATTGGGTACTGCGCCTACAAACACGACAGGGACCAGGTCTTTGTCGCTGTCATAAGCCAGTTTGAGCAGATGCGGCGCAATGGCGTGAGCGGTGGAAACACCCATCAGCAGGGTGACACCATCGCTTGACTTGGCTGTCACGTCAGCAGCCAGGGTATTGGACACGCCGGGCCGGTTTTCAACCACCACCGGCTGTTTGAGCAACGGGCCAAGCCGGTCAGCCACGGCACGGGCCATGGCGTCCGTACCACCACCGGGTGCCGAGCCGACCAGAATACGAACTGCCTTGGTCGGCCATTCCTGCGCGGTGGCGGGGTTGTTGAATGTCAAGGCGCAGGCGAGTAACGCCAGAGTGGGTAGCAGTTTCATGGTTTTGTCTCCTGAGGATGTGCTCTTGGAATTCAGCGAATTCACTGGAAACGGATGTTAGAGACAGTGACTGTTAACGTAAATTGAAAAGATATGATTATTTGATAGCCTGTGGTTATCATTCAAGCGCAACATTCAGCCTCAATACATGACCGAAAAAACCCCCACCGCCCAACTTCTGAACCGTCTGCGCATGCGCCAGATTGCGCTGATCCTGGCGATTGGTGAGCACGGCACCTTGCGCAAGGCCTCCAGCGAGCTGGGCATGACACAGCCCGCCGCCACCAAAATGATCCAGGAGCTGGAATCGGCGCTGGGCCTGCGCCTGTTTGAGCGGGCAGGGCGGGGGCAAAAACTCACGCCGGCCGGCAACAGCGTGCTGGGGCACTTTCGCGGCCTGCGTGGTTCGGTCGAGGCCATGACACGCGAGCTGGCCGAACTGCAACAGGGCAGTGCAGGGCGGTTGTCGGTGGGCACCATCATGGCACCATCGCCTACCCTGTTGACCAATGCAGTGATTGCGCTTAAAAAAGCCTACCCGCTGCTGGCGCTTGACATCACCATGGACACCAGCGACCGCCTGCTTGAACTGCTGCGTGAGGGCACGCTGGACGTTGCCATTGGCCGCATACGCGACGAACACCGGCAGGACTACAGCTTTACCCCGCTTGAAAACGAGGCCCTGGCCGTGGTGGTGGGTGTGCATCATCCGCTGGTCAGGCAGACCGAGGTGACGTTTGCAGGCTTGCTCGACTTTCCATGGATATTGCAGCCCAAGGGCAGCCCCATGCGTGAAGTGCTGGACCAGGAGTTCCGAATGCTGCAAGTGCCGCCGCCACGCGGGCTGATAGAAACCGCCTCCATCCTGACCACCACGGACCTGATCGACAAGACCGACATGATTGCCGTCATGCCGCAGTCAATCGCCAGCACCTACGCAGCCCATGGTCTGGTGGTCGTTTTGCCCTGCCACATCCAGCACAATATGGAGTTTTTTGGCTCCATCACCCGAAAAGACCGGCCTGCCAGCGAGGCTGCCGAATTTTTTCTGACTGCCATTCATAAAACCGGCAGCACTGAAAACACAGCCAAACCGCGTGTGGCTAGTGCAATAAACAATGCTTTTTAACTAAATTTGATCTGAATAGCTCCATGCTTGCCATACTGAACCCTGTGACCCCCGCTTCCACAAACCTTGAAATCATTCAGGCCGACTACAGCAACCCGCAACACGCCGCAGCACTTGTCAGCCTGCTTGACGACTACGCCCGCGATATTTCAGGCGGCGGCGAAGCGCTCAGCGACTTTGCCAAAACCAATCTGGTCAGCGCCCTGGCCGCCCGGCCACAGGCTTTCAGCGTACTGGCGTTTGAAGATGGCAAGCCGGTGGGCCTGGTCAACTGCATAGAAGGATTTTCAACCTTTGCCTGCAAACCGCTTGTCAACGTCCATGACGTGACGGTTGTTGCCAGCCAGCGCGGCAAACGCCTGGGCGAAAAAATGCTGGCAGTGGTTGAGCAGATCGCAGCGACGCGCGGCGCATGCAAACTGACACTTGAAGTGCTGCAGGGCAACCACAGCGCCATCAAATTGTATGAACGCATAGGTTTTGCCGCCTATGAGCTAGACCCGGCGATGGGGCAGGCGCGGTTTTTCCAGAAGTGGCTGGGGTAGTTTTTAAAGATTTTTGCTACTATATTATTGATGCGGCCCATCGAACCATGAACCGTTCGCCCTGAGCTTGTCGAAGGGTTCCCCTTGCGCAAGCTTGGCTTCGACAGGGCCTGTCCTGAGCCTGTCGAAGGGCTCAGGCCGAACGGAAAGTGAATACTTCACAGGGCCGAATCAATAGTGGCGTTCTGCGTCCGTCAGACTTGTCTGCAGCCAGCGCAGCAAGGCCTGAACCCTGGCGACCTGTATGCGGCTTTCTGGCACCAGGGCCTTGAGCCATAAATCAGTGATCGGATAGTCACCCAACACCGGCACCAGCGCCGCAGCACGCAAGGCCGGGGTGGCCAGATAAGCGCCCAGAATCGCAATGCCGTTGCCCGCCAGCGCGGCAGACAGCAGCAACTGCGCCTCGTTGGTACTGAGCCGGGCTTGCACCTCAACGCGCAGCGGCCCTTTGTCACTGCCAAATTCCCAAGTGTTACCGGTTGGCAAAAAACTCAAGATGTCATGTTGCACCAATTCACGTGGATGCGCCGGAACGCCTCTGCGCGCCAGATAAGCCGGTGCAGCACAAAGCAGGCGCGGCATCACACACAGCGGTACATCAACGACGCCACCAAAGGTGTATGGCATCAGGGTCAGGGCGATGTCAAAACCTTCGTCCAGCGGGTTGACTGCCCGGTCCAGCGCAATCACTTCCAGGCTGACCTGCGGGAAAGCTTGCGCAAAACCATCGAGCAGGGGGCTGATCAACACCGCCGCCACCGCGCTGGGCACCTTGATGCGAATCTTGCCCTGCACACTGTGGGTCTGGCCTTGTACATCGCTGAAAAGATCATCCACATCGGCCAGCAGGCGTTGCACCGTGGGCAGGTAGTGCTGGCCGGTAGCGGTCAGGCTGACGCGGCGGGTGCTGCGCTCAAACAGCGGGCTTTTCAGGCGCCACTCGATCTGGCTGATGCGTTTGGTGACAACTGACGGCGCGACCTTCAGCTCACGCGCAGCGCCCGCAAAACTGCCGGTGCGTGACACCGCCAAAAACGCTTTGAGGTTGTTCAGAGTGTCCATGATTGTTCTCGATTTGAAAATTCATTGTGCTTATTTTGCTTTATTGTTCTCAATCAATGTGCAAACTAAGATCAAAACCGCTTCAACAAATACGAACTGATCAGGAGACAACACATGCAGATGACAGCGCTTAGCTTGACCGAACCCAGCCGCCAGACGCCGGTCTGGGGTGACTACGACG
>JAZKIK010000646.1:6192-8688 GCA_040384925.1 Pseudomonadota bacterium
GTACTGGGCGGCGGCCCGGCGGGTATTGCGGCGGCCACGGCTGCTGCGCAAAACGGGCAATCCACCCTGCTGATCGAGGCATATGGTTTTCTGGGCGGCATGGGCACGGCAGCGGGTGTGACCAACTTCTGCGGCCTGCATGCCAATGTGTTTGGCAGCATCCAGCAGGTGGTGCATGGTGTGGCTGACGACTTGCTGACCCGCATGCGCGTGCTGGGTGGGCTGAACGAGCCGCACATTCTTTTTGGCAACAAAATTGCCGCCCAGGCTTATGACAACGCGGCCTTCAAGGTGGCGGCTGATGCGCTGGTGCTGGCCAGCGGTGCGCAACTGCTGTTTCACGCGCAGGCGGTGGGTGTCATCTTGGCCAGCCCAAGCCGTGTTGCTGCCTTGTTGATAGAGACCAAATCAGGCCGTTTTGCAGTGCTGGCCAAGACTTTTATTGACTGCTCGGGTGATGGTGATCTGGCCGCCCACGCAGGCGCGCCTTTTGAAAAAGGCAAGGGGCCGGACGGCCAGGGGCAGGACATGATGTACCCGTCCACCATGTTCCGTGTGAATGGTGTGGACCCGGTGCGCGCGGGGGATGCCTTTAACCACTTTGGCCGTCTGATGGATGAGGCCGAAAAGCTGGGCCGCAAGTTTGTGCGCAAAACACCTATCATTCGCCCGCAAAAAAACCCTGCCGAATGGCGCGCCAATGTCACGCAACTGGCCAATCCAGATGGCAGCCCGGTGGATGGCACCAATGCTGTACAGCTCAGTGATGCCGAAGTAGAGGGTCGGCGCCAGATTGTTGATTTTTTTGGTTTCCTGCGCGAGTCCGCACCGGGTTTTGAGCAGTCCTACATTCTTGAAATTGCACCCCAGGTCGGCGTGCGCGAAACCCGTCGTGTGCTGGGCGAATACCAGCTCAGTGAAACCGACGTGCTGCAATGCGCCAGTTTTGACGACAGTGTGGGTGTCAATAGCTGGATGATTGAAGAGCATGTGGCGGGCAATATCGCCTTCAAATGGCAGGACATTCCCAATTGCCGGGGCTTTAACCACTTGCCCTACCGCATGTTGCTGCCGCTGCACGTGGACAACCTGCTGGTGGCAGGCCGCTGCGCGTCCATGACGCACATGGGCCAGTCTGCGGCGCGTGTATCTGGTGCTTGTTTTGTGATGGGCCAGGCTGCGGGCACGGCTGCAGCGCTGGCTATTCAGGCAAATGTGCGTCCGCGTGATCTGGACATCAAAACCCTGCAGAACCGGCTGAAAAGTGACGGAGCCTATCTGGGACTGGACAAGTCCTGAACCTCGCACCAATCAAAACCAAAGGAGACCTCCATGAAAAAACGCAATCTGAACATCGCAGCCCTGCTTGTCGCCATCACCAGCCTGAGTCTGCCCGCACTGGCGCAGTCAAATGCTCCGGCCGCATGGCCGAGCAGACCGGTTCGTATTCTGGTCGGTTTTTCGGGTGGCTCAACGCCTGACGCCGCAGCCAGAGCGCTTGCAGAACCGCTGTCACGTGCCTTGGGCCAGCCGGTGATTATTGAAAACAAGCCAGGTGCATCGGGCAATATCGCAGCCGACCAGGTTGCCAAAGCTGTTGACGACCACACCCTGGGCGTGTTGATCAATGGCAATCTGACCTCGGCAAAAATGCTTAGCCCCCGGCTGCCTTACGACCCGGCCAGAGACTTCAGCTACCTCAGCCTTCTGGCCACCGCGCCGCTTGTTCTGGTTGCCCAAAGCAACGCGCCTGGTGGCGCGGCCTTTTTTGCCGCAGCCAGCCAGAATGGCGACAAATGGAACTATGGCTCGGTTGGCAATGGTTCGGTCGCGCATCTGGGCATGGAGTTGCTCAAGTCAAAGGTCAGGGGCATGACTGCCCAGCATGTGCCTTTCAAGGGCAATCCCGATGTCATCACGGCGCTGTTGGGGGGCGAGATTCAGCTGGCCCTGGTGCCGCCGGGTGTTGCGATGCCGCAAGTCAGGGCCGGCAAACTCAAAGCCATTGGCCTGGCCAGTGGTCGCAGCGCGCTGGTGCCTGAAGTGGCCCCTCTGGCCGATGCGGGTCTGCCTGACCTGAAGCTGGAAGTATGGACAGCGCTGGTCGGCCCTGTCAGACTGTCAAAAGCCGCTCAAGACCGATTGAATGTGGAAGTGCCCAACATCATCCGCAGTGCCGAGGCACGGCAAAAGCTGTTCAACCAGGGCTGGCAGGCCGTGGGCACCTCACCAGACGGCCTCAAAAGCCGGGTCAAAGAAGAGGCCAACATCATGTCAGGCATTATTTCTGCGCGTGGGATCAAGCTGGATTAGCTTGAGTTTCAAGGTTTTTGCTGCCTTATTTGATGGCTGGTTCCGGAGGCAGATGAGGCCTGCACCAGCAGCCCGCGAATAAACACATCCACCGCCTCGGTGTAAGCGCCTGGCAGGCCCAGCATATTGTTGACTTCTTCATGCGTCAGGTTTTGCTCCAGCACCGTCGTCTTTATGCCCAGG
>JAZKIK010000647.1:0-4619 GCA_040384925.1 Pseudomonadota bacterium
ATTGGCAATCTTGGGCAGGTCAAAACGCGCAATATAAGGCTGGGTTGGGTGCATGGTGGCGTAGTCCTGGTGATAGCTTTCTGCCGGGTAAAAGGCGGTCAGCGGGGTAAGCTGGGTCACGATTTTGCCGGGAAACGCTTTGGCGGCGTCAAGCTGGGCAATATAGCTTTCGGCCACTTTTTTCTGGCTGGCATCCTTGAAAAAGATGGCTGAGCGGTACTGGGTGCCTGAATCCGGGCCCTGGCGATTCAATGTGGTCGGGTCGTGAGCGACTGAAAAATAGATCTGCAGCAGTTTGCCGTAACTGACCTGTTTGGGGTCGTAAGTGATCTGTACTGATTCGGCATGGCCGGTGCGGCCAGAGCCGATCATGTCGTAGGTGGCAGTGGCTTTGTCGCCGCCTGAGTAACCTGAGACAGCGTTCAACACGCCTTTGGTGTGCTGAAAAACCGCCTGCACGCCCCAAAAGCAGCCGCCTGCAAACACGGCGCTTTCGGTGGGCGACTGTGCGGCAGGCATATCCAGCGCGGGTGGTGGCAGTTTGACGGCTTTTTCTTCAGCCGCACTGACGGCCATGCCGCCGCCGATATAAGTCCAGGCAGCCAGGGCGACTGCGCCAACTGCAAAAAGGTATTTGTTCATGTTTGATTCCGCCTTTGAGGTGCAAGTCAGGGGGAGACCATGTCAGGCCGGGTTCTCACGTGGTGCCATTGTGCTCACTTGCCATGAGTCGGTGTGCTCGCCTGCTTCTTACAGATATCGCTGGTGGGGTCAATTTTTGCTGCTGAATCAATAGCGGGATGTGACCACCACACAAGCGAAAAAACTCGATCCGGCTGATCAACTCACATTCCAGGCTGTTTCTGCCCAGGCCCAGGCGTTTTAGTCTTCGCCGCAGTCCTACAGCCTGGTTTACGGGCTGGCGATAGACTCGCATCCCATGATGCAAACGCTTTTAACCCGCGCCAGGGCATTTTTTGACTGGCTTTCCCACGCCGTTCGCCACCCGACAAAGCGCGGTGTGGCGCTGACTCTGGCCGCTGTTCCGGCTTTGTTGCTGCTTTATGTGCTGGTGCTGATTCCTCTTACACCCAGCACCTCAGACTTGCGCAAAGCCAAAACTGCCAAACCGGCCACCGTGATGTCGTCGGATGGCCAGGTGCTGGCCGTTTTTCAGCGCGCCAACCGCGACTGGGTCAAGCTCGCCGATATTTCGCCAAATGTGGTGGAGGCGCTGATTGCAACCGAAGACCGGCGTTTTTATGAACATAACGGTATGGACTTCAAACGCACGCTGTCTGCCGTGCTCAATACCTTGTCGGGGAAAATGCAGGGGGGCTCGACCATCACCCAGCAGTTGGCCCGCAATATGTACCCTGAGGAAATCGGCCGCTCAGCCACGCTGACACGCAAGCTCAAGGAGGCGCTGACGGCATTCAAGATTGAGATGACCTACAGCAAGGAAGAAATCCTCGAAACCTACCTCAACACCGTGCCCTTTCTGTACAACGCCTTTGGTATTGAAATGGCAGCGCGCACCTATTTTGACAAGTCAGCCGACAAACTCAATGTGCTTGAAAGCGCCACGCTGGTCGGCATGCTCAAGGGCACCAGTTATTACAACCCGGTGCTCAATCCCGACAGGGCGCTGCAGCGCCGCAACATCGTGCTCGGTCAGATGGTCAAGGAGGGCAAGTTGCCCGAGGCCCAGCTTGAAGCCCTGAAAAAAATCCCGCTCGACATTGAGTTTGAGCGCCAGGGCGAACAACTTGGCAGCGCACCGCACTTTACCCAGCAGCTCAAACGCTGGCTGATTGAATGGGCAGACCGCAACGACTACAACATCTACGCCGACGGCCTGGTGGTGCGCACCACCATTGATTCACGCCTGCAGGTCATGGCCAACCATGCGCTGGAGCTGCAAACCGCCAGGTTGCAGAAAATAACTGATGCCGAATGGGCCTCAAGCTGGCTCATCAAGGCAAAGGGCGGCGGCCCGCGCAAAAACCTGGTGCTTGACTTTGTACGCGACAGCAAGGAGTACAAACTGGCACGCGCCGCAGGCCAGACCGAAGAAGACGCGCTTAAAACCCTGCAGGCCGACGCTGAGTTCATGCAAAAGCTGCGTGACGAAAAAAACCGCCTGCAGGCCGGTTTCCTGGCGCTTGACCCGCGTGACGGCCATGTCATGGCCTGGGTGGGCAGCCGCGACTTTGCCGACGACCAGTTTGACCATGTAGCACAGGCACGCCGCCAGCCAGGCTCAACCTTCAAGCCTTTTGTGTATGGCGCAGCATTTGAAGACGGCAGCAAACCCGGTGATGCATTTCCTGACCAGGCGCTGGAGATTCCCATGTCTGACGGCAGCTTCTGGCGGCCAGGCGACGCAGGCGGCCCCAGCGGCGAGATGATGAGCTTGCGCCAGGGCCTGATGTATTCAAAAAATTCCATTACCGCGCAGGTCATGCAAAAAGTAGGGCCCGCCCATGTCGCCAAGCTGGCCCACGCCATGGGCGTGCGGCAAAGCAAACTTGACGAGGTCTTGTCGCTGGCGCTGGGCACCAGCCCGGTCACCCTCAAGGAAATGGTCACCAGCTACAGCACCCTGGCCAATGACGGCCGTTATATCGAGCCGATTCTGGTCACCGGCGTTGAAGACCGCAACGGCCGCATGCTTGAAAAATTTGTTTCCAGACCACCTGAAACCGCCATGGAAACCACAGTGGCCCAAACCCTGATTGATGTGCTGCGCGGCGCGATTGACCAGGGCACCGGTACCGGCATCCGTAACCGCTACGGCATCAAGGCCGACGTAGCCGGCAAAACCGGCACCACCCAGGACAATACCGACGGCTGGTTCATTCTGATGCATCCGCAACTGGTGGCTGGCTCGTGGGTAGGTTTTAACGACAACCGTGTCACCATGGGCAGCCGCTGGGGCCAGGGCTCACAAAGCGCGCTGCCCATTGTGGGCGAGTTTTTCCGCCAGGCGCTGAAGGCCAAGATAGTGGACCAGAGTTTGCGTTTTTCAGCTCCCCAACAGGCTGGTGCTACTGTTGAGGCAGCGTTGAACCCCGCCAGCGCCCCGATGGCCCTTGACGCCAATGGCCAGCCGATCATCGTCGAAAACCAGGCCGTGGCCCCAGCCCCGGTAGATGCGGGCAGCCTGCCCGAAGGCAGCTGGCAGCCGGCACCCGTCATCAAATACGTGCCCATGCAGCAACCCGGTTTGCCCGCAACGCCTGGGCCGGATTCCGACCCGCAAAACCTCGGCATTCCGCGCGATTTGCTGCCACCAGAGCCAAAACGCAGCAATTCTGGTGCTCCGGAAGTATTTACGCCGCTGCCTCAGTCGGCAAGGTAAACCGAAAGTAAGGGCAATGCGTTTGACATGCAACGCTGATTTTTATTTTGCTACTTTTGCTAGCATTTAACTGCCATTCTTGCTCCCTCTCCCAGAGGCAGAGGGAGTAAACCCAGCTCAGATACCTTTGCAGTGACGCAATTTTTAACTAATCGACCGCTATGTTAGCTATCGCACATATCTATGGATGAAATGACGCTAATCTTGCAGCAGGTACAACTTTTGCGTACGTTTTGACAGACTGAAAATGCCAGCCGATGATTTGGAGAGCCTGCTAAAAGCAACTGTATTTCTCGGCCTGGAGCCTGAGTGACCATGCCTTGATGAAGCGGGTTGAAGACCAGGCGCTGCTGACAATCGTGTCTCGTCAGTCTTTTTTCCGGTCAAAAACACTGTAATAGACATCTGGCTTTGCCCACAGAATGGGCGATATCACCTGATTTAATGCTTAAAACCCTTGCCATCATGAAACCTGTGCCCAGGCTGCTGTTTTTAAGGGGTTTCCTGGCAGTTTGGCTACTCGCCGGGGCTGCTGCTGCTGTGCAGGCACAAACTGCCTGGTTTACCGTGATGGGTGACGCCAGCGACCCCACTGCGACCACGATTGAGGTCGACCCCATACCGGTAGCCGTCAATGGTGACCAGCGCACCATGCGGGTCAGGGTCAACCGCACGCTGCAGCGCACCACGCGCGATGGGGTCAACTTCAGGTCCTTTCGCTCCCACGTGCTGTTTGACTGCAGCAACAAAACCGCTCGTTATATTTCGGTCGATTTTTATATGCAGCCCTTGTGGAAAGGTGAATCGCACAAAACCGTCGATTACCCGGCCACCGATTTGCGCCCCATGGAGTTCCGCGAAGTGGAGCCCAATCCGCGTGACCGCATCATTCGGGCTGCCTGCCGCACGAACTAAAGATCAACCCAGTTCAAGAGCCGCAAACACCCGCATTGCGGCGTAAGCATCATTGGCGGCGTAAACAATCTGCGCCTCGCTCAGCACCGGGTTGGCCCAGTTGGATGTCGCGGCTTTTTTGGACTTGATAAAACGTTTGTTGAAAAGCACCGCCACCGCGCCGCGCACGCCCATGTCTTTTCGATAACCTTTTTCACGGAACACCGTGTTGAGGTCCAGCACACCCTGCAGGTCAACCCCAAGTTTGTGGACGATGCGTTTGCGGTCATCGCCCAGGCCAAAACCCGCTTTGACAATGGCTGGTGATTCAAGCAGCTTGCCAACCGCCTTGCGGCAGTCT
>JAZKIK010000648.1:0-8112 GCA_040384925.1 Pseudomonadota bacterium
GATGTCCATCAACACCAGGTCAATGCCTTCAACGTCGTCCAGCTTGCTGATGGCTTCAAAACCGTTGCGGCCAATTTCGACCTGAACGCCTTTTTGCTCCAGCGCGCTGGTCAGGGCAAAAATATTGCGCACGTCGTCATCCACCAGCAGAATCCGCCTGCCTTCAAACACCCTGTCGCGGCTGCGGGCAGCTTTCAGCATGGTCTGGCGTTCGGCTGACAGTTGCGCCTCGACCTTGTGCAAAAACAGGGTGACTTCGTCCAGCAGGCGCTCGGGTGAGCGTGCGCCCTTGATGATGATGGAGCGTGAGTATTTCAGCAGGTCGGCTTCTTCATCACGGCTCAGGCTGCGGCCGGTGTACACAATGACCGGCGGAAACGAGCAGATGTCTTCAGTGGACATACGCTCGAGCAGCTCTTTGCCCTGGATGTCTGGCAGTTTCAGGTCAATGATCATGCAGTCAAAAATCGTGCTGGCCAGCAGAGCCAGCGCTTCGGTGCCAGTTTCCACAGCGGTAATCTGCACGTCGGCGTCACCAATCAGCTGAACCACGCTTTCGCGCTGGCGGGCGTCATCTTCAACCAGCAGCACATGTTTGACTTTCTGGGTGAGCTTTTCTTCAAGCTTGCGAAACACCTCCATCAGCTGCTCGCGTGTATTGGGTTTGATGGCGTAACCAATGGCACCCATCTGCAGGGCCGTGGTACTGAGGTCCTGGCCCGACACCACATGAACGGGGATGTGGCGTGTTTGCGGGTTGTCCTTCAGTCGCTGCAGTACCGACAGGCCCGAGTCATCAGGCAAACCGATGTCCAGCAAGATTGCGTGCGGCACAAACTCGCTGGCCAGCGCAAAACCTTCTTCGGCGTTGTGCGCCACCAGGCAGCTGTAGTTCAGTTCATGGGCCAGGTCGTAGAGGATTTGCGCAAACTCCGCCTCGTCCTCAATCACCAGCACCAGTCGGCCCTTGTCAGCCTGGTATCTGTCGTCGGAAAATCCCGAGGCGGGGCGTGGCGAAACCGTCCGGGCTGGTTTGACCTGCCGCGCCGGCAGGGCGGGCAGTGGGCTGGTCGCGATGCCTGCAGGCTTGCTTTCACCACTTGTGACGAGGCTGGTTTTTATGTTTTCCCCGCCCGAAAGCCTTGCGGATTCGGTTTTGCTCCAGGTGCAGGGCAAAAGCAGGGTAAAGGTGCTGCCCTGGCCTTCAGTGCTGTTGACGGTGATGGTGCCACCCAGCAAGGCGGTCAGGTCGCGTGAAATGGACAGACCCAGGCCCGTACCGCCGTAACGTCTGCTGGTGCCGCCGTCGGCCTGGCGGAAGGCGTCAAAAATGATGTCTTGCTGGTCTTCCCGAATGCCTATGCCTGAGTCCTGCACGGCAAATGCGATGCGCTCGCCGTGTCCCGACACCGTCAGGCTGACGGTTCCGGCTTCGGTGAACTTGATGGCGTTTGACAGCAGGTTTTTCAGGATCTGTTCGATACGCTGGCGGTCTGTAAACAGTTTGGCCGGGGCTTGCGGCGCAATATGCACGGCAAACACCAGTTTTTTCTGTGCTGCCAGTGGTTCAAAAGTGTTTTTCAGCGACTCGATCAGCCTGGCCAGTGTGAAGGTTTCAGGGGACAGCTCAAGTTTTCCGGCCTCGACTTTTGAAATGTCCAGAATGTCATTGATCAGGTTCAACAAATCGTTGCCCGCTGAATAAATCGATTTCGAAAACTTGACCTGCTCTTCGCTGAGGTTGCCCTTGGGGTTGTCGGCCAGCAGTTTGGCCAGAATCAGCGAGCTGTTCAGTGGTGTGCGCAGTTCATGCGACATATTGGCCAGAAACTCTGACTTGTAACGGCTGGCGCGTGTCAGTTCGTCGGCACGTTGCTGCAACTGGGCCTGCACCCCATTGAGCGCCAGGTTTTTGTTGTCAAGCGACACGGCCTGTTCAGCCAGTTGCATATTGGTCTGCTCCAGCTCCGCCTGCTGGTTTTCGAGGTTGACCTGTGATTCCTTGAGTGCGCGGGACTGCACCTCCAGCTCTTCATTGGCCGTGCGCAGTTCCTCCTGCTGCACCTGCAGCTCTTCATTGAGCTGCTGGGTTTCAGCCAGCAGGTTTTGCAACTGCTCGCGGTGCAGTGAACCATGAATGGCGGTGCCGATACTTCCAGCAATCAGTTTGAGGAACTCCACATCGCGGTTTTCCAGCTTGCGCATGAAACCAAGCTCGGCCACACCATTGACCTGCCCGTCGTGGGTAACCGGAAGCACCAGAATGTGACGCGGCGCGCTCTGGCCCAGGCCTGAGCTGACTTTGAGGTAATCGCCCGGAAGTTCAGCAAGCTGGAGCAGGCGGTTCTCCTGTGCCGCCTGGCCCACCAAGCCCTCGGTGCTTTGAAAAGACTGTTGCTTTTCAGCAAGGTCCCTGGTGAAACCATAAGCGGCCACACGCTGCAGCACGCCATCGTCCTGTTTCACGTAGAGGCCAGCCACCGCGACGTCCATATAACGTGCGGTGAACTCCAGCACACTGCGCCCCAGTGCAGCCATGCTGAGCTGGCCGATCATGTGTTCAGCGAGCCGGGTTTGCCCGCTGCGCAGCCAGGCCTGCTCCTGCAGCACGCGGGCGTCTTCGTTTTGTTGCTTCAGCGCAATGTCATAGGCTGCAGACAGGCCCAGCAGTTCACGCCGACCAAAAAAGGCCAGCGCGGCGCTGACACCCAGCGTGAACAGGAGGTAAGCCACCACACTCCACAAGGTAATGGCTCGTGCATCGTCGTTGCGTTCCTGCAGCAGCCGCTGCTCCATGGCGATGAACCCTGTAAATTCACGCCGGATTTCGTCGGTCAGTATCTTTCCCTGGCCATTGCGAATGACTTCCTGCACGTCGAGTTTTTGCCTTTTGAGCTTGACCACGCCCTGCGCAAACTCGTCCCAGCGGGTTTGCAAGGCACCAATACGCTGCAGGCGCTCAACCTGCGGCGGGTTGTCGCTGACAAGTTTCTTCAGGTTGACCAGCCCCAGGTCAAAACGCGATTTGGCGATGTCATAGGGCTGCAAAAACACCTCATCACCGGTGAGCAGAAAACCCCGCATGCCGGTTTCCATGTCTATCACCAGTTTTGAATTTTCATGGGCACCGCCCAGCGCCCGCTCGGTATGTTCGACCCAGGTCATCGCATGCAGCAGGTAAAACACAAGCGCTACAAAAATTGCTGCGCTAAGTGCCCCAAGAGCAAGCGGAAGCGTGATATTTCGCTTCAAGATACTACGGAATTTATCCTGATCTATGGATGTTTGGGACGCGGTGGGAACTGGCCCTGTCATCTCGACTCCGTGTAACTAACTGCAAAAAAGCTACCAGTGTGCCCCAGCTCTTCGCTTTGTCTTGTAGGAGAAGTCGCTCAGTTTAGAAAATCTTCAATCAGCCGGGCCAGTTGTTCGGGCTGGTCATGGTGCAGCATATGGCCGGCGTCCTGAATCACCGCCACATCTGCCCTGGGGATCAATTGAAGTCTTTCGTGGTATTCGGCCAGGCTGTAGCTGCCAAGCTGCCACTTGGCCAGCGAGTCATCAGACGCTTCAACCGCCAGCACCGGCGCGCTGATGCGTTTGTAAAGCTCCAGGGTTTCGTCGGCCCGGTACACATTGGCGCTGCTGAGCTTGTGGGCGGTTTCACCCAGAATTCGCCATTTGCCGCTGGTGTCAGGCTGCGCCCAGTGGCTGGCCAGCCAGTTGGCCTTGTCGGGCGTCAGGCGCGGATTGGTTTTCATCAAACGTTTTGCCACGCCGCCCACGTCGCCATAAGCTTTTAAATCCATTTCACCGCGCTGCAGGCTTTTGAGTTCGTCCATCCATTTGGCATAGCGGCCTGGGGCTTGCGCAGGGCGGCTGGCTGGCAGGCCAAAACCTTCGAGGTTGACCAGCCTGCGAATACGCCCTGGCCGCACACCCGCATACATCATGGCGACATTGCCGCCCATGCTGTGGCCCACCAGGTCGACTGGCTGGTCTTTTGTGTAGTGGTCAAGCAAAAAATCGAGGTCAGCCAGATAGTCTGGAAACCAGTAGCTGTCGGCCGGCACGGCGCTGGCGCCAGAAGCTGTGCGGCCAAAACCACGCCAGTCAGGCGCAATAATCGTTCGGCCCTGGGCAAATGCGTCGGAAAACGCATCAATCATGAATTGATAAGAGGCCGCCACATCCATCCAGCCATGAACCAAAACCAGCGGAGGCAGGTTTGAGTCGTTTTGAGCTGGATTTTGCCAGATCTGGACGTGATAGCTGAGCCCGCGTATGGGGACAAACTCGCTGCGGGAAATGCGTTTTTCTTTGTACATTGGTCAAATGATAAATACAGACCGACCAAAACGCAGTCAACACAGAGACAAACCGCCCGGCCAGCCCGATCACTACGCCGTGATGCATCAGGGCTTTCACTGGCAGGTGGACGAGTATTTCAACATCGCCGAGGTCTGTTGCAGTCGCTGGGCAGATGCTGGCAAGAGCAATAAAAATGCTGCCAAAAGAGTGGCTATTCATGCCCACCAGACGGGCTCATCAGGCCAATTCCATACCTTTGTTGAGCTCAAGCGCGCTGCAGATGCGCTGAGTCATGTTCTGAGCGGCCTGGGTGTGCAGCGTGGTGACCGGGTGGCGATTGTGATGCCGCAGCGTTTTGAAACAGCCGTTGCCTATATGGCGGTTTTCCAGATGGGTGCGGTCGCCATGCCGCTTTCCATGCTGTTTGGCCCTGAAGCGCTGGCTTTTCGTCTGCAGGACAGTGATGCCGTGCTGGCGATTTCAGATGAAAGCAGTATTGAGAGCCTGAAGGCTGTTCGCAGCCAATGTGCGGCCTTGAAGACCATTCTGGCCGTTGGCCAGGCCAAAGGGCAGGGCGATGTTGACTATGAAAGTGCGCTGAAAAAGCAGAAAAGTGCCTTTGTTTGCATCAAGACCAAGGCCGAAGAAGCAGCAGTGCTGATCTACACCAGTGGCACCACTGGCCCGCCCAAAGGCGCGCTGATTCCGCACCGCGCATTGATTGGCAACCTGACGGGTTTTGTCTGCAGTCAGAACTGGTTTGGCTTTGATGGCAAAGGCAATGCAGAGTCAAACGCCGTGTTCTGGAGCCCGGCCGACTGGGCCTGGACCGGTGGGCTGATGGACGCCTTGTTGCCCACTTTGTATTTTGGCCGGCCCATAGTCGCCTTTAACGGCCGCTTCAGCCCCGAACTGGCTTTCAGCCTGATGCAGCAACATGGCGTGACGCACACCTTTTTGTTCCCGACAGCACTCAAGGCCATGATGAAGGCCTACCCCACGCCACGCAAGCTGTTCCAGCTCAAACTGCAAGGCATGATGAGCGCCGGTGAAGCCGTGGGGGACGCGGTGTTTGGCTACTGCCGTGATCAGCTGGGTGTGGTCGTCAATGAAATGTTTGGCCAGACCGAGATCAATTACGTGGTGGGGAACTGCTCCATGCTTTGGCCAGCCAAACCTGGCAGCATGGGCAGGGCTTATCCCGGTCATCAGGTCGCTGTGATTGATGAGGAGGGACATGAATGCCCAGTGGGTGTGCCTGGTGATGTTGCCGTCAACCGGTTTGATGTTCACGGCCAGCCCGATCCCATCTTTTTTCTCGGTTACTGGAAAAATGAAAGTGCGACCCAGGGCAAATTTACGGGCAACTGGTGCCGCACAGGTGATTTGGCGCGGCGCGATGCTGATGGCTACCTCTGGTATGAAGGCCGGGCCGATGATGTGTTCAAGGCCGCCGGTTACCGTATCGGGCCAGGTGAAATCGAGAACTGCCTGGTCAAACACCCGCTAGTGGCCAACGCCGCTGTGGTGCCCAAACCCGACAAGGAACGCGGTGCCGTGGTCAAGGCCTACGTTGTTCTTGCCCCTGATTTGATGGCTGAACGCGCCAGTTGCGAGGCAGCAGGGCAATTTGATGCCGAAATCGTGAAAAAACTGCAGCTGCACGTCAAGAACCTGCTTGCACCCTATGAATACCCAAAAGAAATTGAATTCATTGATGCCCTGCCAATGACGACGACAGGCAAAGTGCAGCGCCGTGTCCTGCGGCTGCAGGAAGAAGAGCGCTTCAAAGCCCTCCAGGTGACATCCTGACAAAAGAAAAAGCACCCGAAGGTGCTTTTTCTTTTTCCAGCTGGGGCCATGGGTTCGGCTTTGCCGACCCATAGGTGCCAGTCCCCTGCAAGGGGAGACGGCGCTACACGAAGTGAGCGTCCGACAGGGGTGTACCAATTACCGAGCAGCGACTTGTTCCGCCACGTAAATTTCCACACGGCGATTTTTGTCGCGACCCGCTTGTGTGCTGTTGTCGGCCACCGGCTCGCGTGAACCACGTCCATCGGTGGCAATACGCTGTGCGGCCACACCACGGCTGACCAGAAAGTCGCGGGCTGAATTGGCGCGGTCAACTGACAGCGGGTTGTTGATGGAGTCAGAACCTGTGCTGTCGGTGTGGCCAATGATGGTCACCGTGGTCACCGGGTTCTGATTCAGGCTGGTGGCAAACTGGTTCAGGATGGGTGCAAAGTTGGACTTGATGGCCGCACGGCCCACGTCAAACGACACATCGCTGGGGATGTCAAGCTTCAAACGGTTGTCGGTGGTCTGGCTGACCGCTACACCAGTGCCTGCCGTGGCACGCTCCATCGCCACTTTCTGGTCCTGCATCTTTTTGGACCACAGGTAACCGCCGCCTGCGCCAACTGCGCCGCCCAGAACCGCGCCTTGCGCCGCACCTTTGGAGCCACCAGCCGCTGCACCGAGCAGCGCGCCAGCGACAGCGCCAATGCCAGCACCTTTAGCCGTGCCTTGCTGGGTTTCGCTCATGTTGGCGCAGCCTGACAGCATGGCAACAGCCAATGCAGCGCAGCTCAGGGATTTGATGGTGATTGATTTCATGAAAAGCTCCTCTAAATAATTGACCGGGTGTGGATTATGAGTCTGCAGCGAGTCAAAGCGCCGCTTAAACCGCTGTTGGTGGAAATCGTAAAGCCTCAATTGGTGAAAAGTTGTAAGACAAGCACCCAAGCCGCTGCAAGCAAGATGGCGATGAAGCCCTTAAACTCCACTTTCACGCGCTGAAACCGGCTGCCTCTTGCAAATGGCTGGTGGCTCCTTTCGATTCTTTTTCATTCTTTTTACGTTTTTCACATCAACTTCCATGAATAAAGTCCAACTTGGTTCCAGCGATTTGCAGGTCACGCCCATTTGCCTGGGCACCATGACTTTTGGTGAACAGGTGCCACAGGCCAGGGCCCATGACATTCTTGACCGTTCGCTGGAGCGTGGTGTCAATTTTCTTGATGCGGCTGAAATGTATTCGGTGCCCGCCCGCGCCGAAACCTTTGGGGCCACTGAAACCATACTTGGCAACTGGTTTGCCAAATCGCCATCGGCGCGCAGCAAGCTGGTGCTGGCCACCAAGGTCGCCGGCCCTTCACGCGGTATGCCCTGGATTCGCAATGGCAGCCCCAACCTGACAGCCGCCGATATCGAAGCCGCCTGCAACGACAGTTTGAAGCGCCTGCAGACCGAGGTCATTGACCTGTATCAAATCCACTGGCCGGTGCGCCACGTGCCAGCTTTTGGCATGTTGTACTTTGACCCGACCAAGGACAACCCGGCCCTATCGTCCATCCACGTCCAGCTTGAAGCCATGGCCGCGCTGGTCAAGGCAGGCAAGGTGCGGGCGATTGGCCTGTCGAATGAATCACCTTTTGGCGTCCACGAGTTTGTACGCCTGGCCGAACAATACGGCCTGCCGCGTGTGGCCACCGTACAAAACCCGTATTGCCTGATCAATCGCACGGTTGAAAATGGCCTCGACGAAACCATGCACCGCCTGGGCGTCTCGCTGCTGGCCTACTCACCGCTGGGTTTTGGCCTGCTGACTGGCAAATACGACGAAGTGGGCATTGCCGACCCGGCACACACCGGCCTCGGTCGCCTCAGCCTGTATGACAGCATGAAAAAGCAGCGCTGGGGCCGCCCTGAAGCCCTGAGCGCCGCCCGCCGATACAACGCCCTGGCCCGCGCCAACGGCTTGACCCCGACGCAACTGGCCCTGGCCTTCTGTTACACAAA
>JAZKIK010000649.1:0-25984 GCA_040384925.1 Pseudomonadota bacterium
ATCGGAGTGATGGAACAAGGGCTGCCCAGGCGAACGGCTGAACGCTTTTGCCCGGTTTGCCGGACGCTAGCGGTGCGCTTCCCAGTGGTGTCCCACGTCAGCATCGGGTTGGCCGGAAACTTTCCGGTAGAGCCATGCCTATCGCCAGTTGCGCACGCTGGGAGTGTAACGCACAGGCATCGTAGTCACCAGGATCAGGGTCGCCTCGCTACAACAGTGACTGCCAATGACCGATCAGCGAAATCAGCGAAGTCAGCGAATCTCAGGAATTTGCCAGCGCTGCGACTTTTTCGCCCGTCTTGTCAGTCGTTGCCGGAGCAGGCTCTGCTGCCGCTGGCAGCGATGCCGGAATGGTGCGAAGCGGTGCCGGGCTGGCCTGGAAAGGTGAGGGGGCTTTTCCACCGATGACGGCCAGCAGCCTGGCGTGCTCGGCCATGACCTTGCTGGCGTAACCACCATCGTCCTCCATATTGCCTGCACCCACGTAAAACTTGAGTCCACCTTCAATCGAGCCGGCACGGCTGATGCATTCCTGCAGAACCTTGACGCCTACCCGCAAATTGGTGACCGGGTCAAAGGCTGCGAGTTTGCCGCCAAAGTTTTCGTACTTGTCGTGATGCACCTTTGTCATGACCTGCATCAGGCCCTGCGCGCCTACCGGGCTTTGGGCAAAGGGGTTAAAGCCCGATTCAATGGCCATGATGGCCAGAATCAGCGTAGGGTCCAGTTTGACCTTCATGCCGATTTCAAACGCTTCGGACACCAGAACACTCAAAGGTTCTGGTGCCACCCCATATTTGCGGCTTAACCAGAACGCCACGGCGGCCTGCTGTTTGGGCAGGTCTTTGGGGTTGGATGCGATGGCGCGTTCAACCGCTTCAGGTTCCCTGTTGGTGTAGCCAGCGATGGCTTGCTGGCGCTCTTGCAGCCAGGTGATCAGTTTGATTTCACCCGCCTGGCGCAGGTCTGGCCTGGCGGTCAACGTGATCACGCCAAACACAACGGCCAAACCCAGCAGTGCAAAACTGTTGTGGGTGATTTCAAAAAAGCCCTGGGCTATGTCGTCAACAATGTTGCCAACACTGCTGCGTACGTTTTTCAGGTGAGTCTCGGTATTGAGCTTTAACCTGACGATTGCTGGCGCTGTCATAGCACTCCTTCTCTGTTGCCTGTCTGACTCCGGGGGAGCCCGACAGGCATTGGTTGAGTCGCCATCCAACCGGGCATGCCTTGGCGGCAGAGTGGCCTGGTTGATATTGACCCCGACTGAACCCGCGCCGGCATTGCGCGAATGCTGGTTGCGGATTCGTTGATGTCCGTAGATTTGCTGGACTGGCGGGATTCTATGGGGCTTGCAAATAACCTGTCAACAATAAAGAATTTGATTGATATGACTATTTATTGTTAAGTGCTGTTTTTGATCTAGTCATCCTACAAAAAACTGCTGTTTTGACGGGTTTAAGCTGCTTGCCCTAAGTTGTCATTCGAAACGCCTGAGGGTGGACTGCCCGACCATGCGGAAAACCCGCAATCACAGAACTGGCTGTGATTTAAAAAAATTCCTTGCCATCATCCAGCCAGAAGCCTAAGCTGTAGCTGTCTGAAAAAGTTCAGGCATTCACCGGGTAGCCAATCCTGGTAAAAACTGGAAGCAATCACTTGCCTCCACTGCACTGTGAGACGAATCATCTCTCCTTTGCAAGCCCCCGGCAGCATGAGCTTTGACGCTCGCCGCCAGCCCCGACCAGTCTGACTGGCCGGGGTTTTTCATTGTGCGCCCAGCATGGGCGCACACCTGCGGCAGTAGTTGACAACTTTGCCGCTTCAAGCCAAAACAGGCCCTTCATCCTCAAAGAAATTGCCAGTGAGCATTGACCTTTTGCCTGCCGCGTTAAAAACTCGGGTTCTATGGCAAGAAATGAACAAAAAAACAGTGGGTCGGCCGGCATCAAAACACTGCCGGGCAAGTTGAACGAAACCCTCAAATCGCCCAAATGGTGGCGGCGTGGCATGTATTGCCTCGGCACTTTGCTACTGATGTGGGTGCTGGCTTATGCGCTGGTGCCTCTGGTGCTGAAGTCGCAGATCCAGAAAATTGCTTCTGAAAAACTTGGCCGCCAGGTTACGCTGGGGGCGGTGGACTTCAAACCCTGGTCGCTTGAACTGGCGCTGATGGATCTTTCCATTGCCAAAGCTGGAGCGCAAACAACTTCCACAGCGCAGCTCAGCATCAAACGCATTTATGTCAATGCCGAACTTGAGTCGCTTTTGCGACTCGCCCCTGTGCTCAATGCGATTGAAATCGATCAACCCGTCATTTCCCTCACACATCTGGGCGATGGCAAATATGACATCGACGATATTGCAGCCCGCTTCAAACCGGTTGAAGACGACAAAACTGGCGAACCCCAGCGTTTTGCGCTTTACAACCTGCAACTCAGGGGCGGGCAACTGGACTTCATTGACCAGACCGTGGGCAAAACACATGAGCTGCGTGATTTCAGCCTGGCTGTACCGTTTTTAAGCAATCTGAAGTCCAAGCTGGAGATCAAAACCTCACCGCGGCTGGCCTTCAAGCTCAATGGCAGCAGTTTTGACAGCGCCGCCGAGGGCACACCTTTTGCCCAGACCCGCAAGACTGATGCGGTCATCAAACTCGCTGGTTTTGATTTGAGTCCATATCTGGCCTACATGCCGGCCAGTTTGCCCTTCAAGTTGCAAAAAGCGGTGCTCAATGTGGATGTGAAGCTGGCATTTGAGCAAACACCTGACAACCTGGTCAGGCTGTCGGGCACGGTGACGGCTGACAAGGTCAGCCTGTTTGACAAAACAGCTGCAAAAACATCGGCCGGCCATGAAATGCTGGCTTTTGAGCAGCTAAAAATCGTCATGCAAGACGTGCAGCCGCTGGATCAGCTTGTCAGGCTTTCGGCCATCGAGTTGACATCGCCCACATTGGGCATCACACGTGACCGGGCAGGGCGGCTGAATCTGCTGCCGTCAGCTTCATCAAACAGCACTGCCACCGTTGCTGCAGTCGGTAAACCGGGCATGGCGACCAGCGCCTCCCCAGCCGCCTCCAGCCCAAAACCTGTAGATGCTGCCAAACCCTGGAAAGTCGAGATCGCCAGCGTCCTCGTGCGCGGCGGCAAACTCAACTGGCTCGATGAAACCCTGGCAACTCCGGCGCGTATCAGTCTGGCTGATTTGAGCCTGGATGCATCGGCCATTGCCCTGCCTTTTGCTGCTTCGGCACCGCTGCAATTCAGGGGTTCTCTGGGGCTTTCCCCTGGGGCGGATTCGCCTCCTCTAATAGTAGTAGGCGGTTCTGCGGCCAAGGCACCGTCCGTGGACAAAAAACCGGCAGCCGCGAGCAGCCCGGCAGCGCTGATTTTTACCGGTACGGCCACAGATCAGGCGGCGCAGGTTTCGGCCACCGTTGCCAGTTGGCCGCTCAATATGGCGGCCAGATATGTCGGCCAGTTTTTACTGCCCGCACTCAATGGCCAGCTTGATGCGCAACTGGGCGTTAACTGGAAAGCCGGCAGCGCCGACCAGGCCCCCGCGCTGCAGTTGACCGCGCCAGGCATAGCGCTGCGAGATGTGCAACTGGCCCAGGGCAAGGTGTCGCTGGTGTCGGTCAAACAGGTCGATGTGGCGGGGGTGGACATCAATGTGCCGGGCCAGACCTTCAGGGCTGACAAAATGCTGCTCAGCCAGCCCAAAGCCATTGTTGAGCGTGATGCCGAAAAACGCTGGATGTATGAGCGCTGGATGGTCGGTGCTGGCCAGGGCAGCACACCTGCCCCGCCACCGACCCGTGAGGCCACCCGAACCAGCGCACCTTCGTGGGCGCTTGCCATTGACGAGGTGGCGCTGGACGGCGGTGCCATGGTGTTTTCAGACAAGGCTGGAGCCAAAGCCGTGGCTTTTGAGTTGGGCGCGGTCAAGGCTCAAGTGCGCGGCCTGGTGCTGGATGACAGGCCCGCCAGCAAGGCGCTGGTCGCCAAACAGATGCCACTAAGTGCTTCGCTGCGCCTGACCGCAGGCCGGTTTGAGCCGGGCAAGCTTGATTTCAAAGGCTTTCTGGGTCTGGTGCCCATGCAGGCGCAAGGCCAGTTGCAGGTCGAAAGGCTGCCGGTGCAGGCTTTTGAGCCCTATTTTGCCAATGCTTTGAATGTTGAGTTGCTGCGTGCTGATGCCAGCTTCAAAGGCAAGATTGCCTATCGCCAGACCCCGGCAGGCCCCACTGCGCAGGTGTCTGGTGATGTGGCACTGGAGGAGCTCAAAGCCAACACCCTGGCCCCAAGTGAAGACCTGCTGGCCTGGAAGGCGCTCAAGCTGCGTGGCCTCAGTGTTGCGCTGGATCCGGCCCAGGCCACTCAGGTCGAGGTAAGGGAAACCGTGCTGAGCGACTTTTTTGCACGTGTCATCGTCACCCCCGAAGGCCGGATCAATCTGCAGGACTTGCTTAAACCCTCATCTGCTGGCACCGTAACAACTACAGCTTCGCTTGCAGAAACACCGGTCGCCGCCAAAAAACAGGCTTCAGGCGCTTCAGCGGCCGCGCAAGCCTCGATGCCTGCGGCTACTTCAGGCTCAACCCCGGCCTCGGCATCCGGCCAGGCGCCTGTCATCAGCTTTGGCCCCATGAGCCTCATCAATGGCAAGGTGCTGTTTTCAGACCGCTTTGTCAAACCCAACTATTCGGCTGATCTGACTGACCTGACCGGCAAACTCAGCGCCTTTTCCTCGGTGTCTGCTACAGGCACGCCGAATATGGCTGACCTGGAACTGCGTGGCCGGGCCGAGGGAACGGCTTCACTGGAAATTGTGGGCAAACTGAATCCGCTGGCCAAGCCGCTGGCGCTTGATATTTCAGGCAAGGTGCGTGACCTGGAACTGCCACCGCTGTCGCCCTATTCGGTCAAATACTCGGGTTACGGCATCAATCGCGGCAAACTCAGTGTGGACGTCAACTATCTGGTGCAGCCCAATGGCCAACTCACTGCCAAAAACAAGGTCGTGCTGAACCAGCTGAGTTTTGGTGACAAGGTGGAAGGCTCTAGCGCCAGCCTGCCCGTCAAGCTGGCCGTGGCCCTGCTGGCTGACCGCAATGGTGTGATTGATCTTGACCTGCCTATCAGCGGTTCGCTGAACGACCCGCAGTTCAGCCTGGGGCCCATCATCGTCAAGGTGATTCTGAATGTGATCGTCAAGGCGATTACCGCACCTTTCAGCCTGCTGGCCAGCGCCTTGGGTGGCGGTGGTGAAGAACTGAGCACCGTGGCATTTGCACCCGGTAGCGCACAGCTGGCGCCCGACGCCAGAGGCGGTCTCGACAAGGTCGCCAAAGCCTTGACTGACCGGCCTGCATTGAAGCTGACCGTCGTTGGCACCAGCAGCTTGGAGGCCGAGCGTGACGGTTTCAAGCGCGAAAGGCTGGCCGAGCTGGTGCGCGCCGAAAAACGCCGCGCCACGGTCAAGGACGGCGGCACCACCTCAGCCGTGGTCAGTGTCAGCACGGCTGAATACCCGGTGTTGCTCAAGGAGGTCTATAAACGCGCCGACTTCAGCAAGCCGCGCAACGTCATTGGTCTGCTCAGGGATTTGCCGGTGGAAGACATGGAAAACCTGCTGCTGGCCGACATCAGGGTCAACGAAGACGCCATGCGCGAGCTGGCCGTGCAGCGCGGTGTGGCTGTCAAGGACTATCTTGCATCACGCAATCTGCCTCCTGAAAGACTGTTTCTCGGGGCCGCCAAAGCAGTGCTGCCGGAGGCTAAATGGACGCCGCGTGCAGAACTTAATCTGGCCTCGCCGTAAATCAGCGAAAATAGCGTCAAGCGCGCGCGGATTTGCTCTATTTGAGAGGCTTAAATCTGCGCTTGCACTCATAATCACACCCCTGCCACCAGCACGGGCGGCCACCTGGCCGCTGTGGGCGGCTGTTTTCCGAACTGATTGTTATAAATTTTTATGCTGCGCTTTCCCATGTCCAAATCATCCAAATCCGACACTCCTGCGGCACCTGTTGCAAAAGCACATCAGGCCAAATCTGCAGACGCGCATCCGCTTGACGGACTGACGGGCGGCGCATTTTCAGCACCCACCTCGGGCGAGCGTACAGCGCGCATCCGCAACTGGCTGGCAACCGAGCCCAGCGCCGAGCAGATGGCCGATGTGTACAAGGACCTGGCCAACCGCGACAAGGGCGCTGCCAAACCGCTGAAAGAAAAGCTCGACGAGATCAAGCGCAGCAAGGGCCAGGAAGTGGTGGCCGCCGAATGGGCTGAAAAAGCCAACGCGCTGCTGGCCTTGTCAAAGCTCAATCTGGCCGATGCCCTGGCTTGGCAGCGTGATGCCGCCAAAGCGGGTGCGCCATTGTCCAAAGAGCCGCTGGCCAGCCTGAAAGTCAAACTTGCCGAACGCGTCAAGACGATTGAAGACCTGCAGCACCGCACCCAGGTGCAGCGCGAAGCCGCCGTGCTGATTGCCCAGCGTATTGAAGTGCTGTCGATCAAACCCTGGCGCGATGCCGAAGGTGCACTTGAAACCCTGCGCGCCGATGTCACACACTGGCAGACCCAGGCCGATGAAATCACGCAGGACGCCAACTGGGCCAGCGTGGATGGCAAATTCCCGCCTCTGCTGGACGCCACACGCGGCCAGTTGCTGGCAGTCTGGGACGCGTTTCAGGCAGCGATTGCAGTGGCAGTCAAGGCTGCTGAAGACACGGCTGCGCCCTTGCCTGCCGTGCCAGTCTGGGCTGACGAGTTGCGCGCCGCGCGTGGTATTCCAGCTGCGGCAGCCGCTGCTGGTGAAGCTGGTGCGCGTGCGCCCAAGGCCAAAATCGACCCGGCCGTGCTCAAAGACCTGCGTGAGAAAGCCACTGCCCTTGTGCAGGCTGCGCTGGCCAGACTGGAGCATGAAGTCACTGAAGGCCACGGCAAAGCCACGCCAAAAGTCGCTGCCGACCTGCGCCAGGCGCTGAAAGAAAACATCCGCAATATCGACAGCAAACTCGAAGCCGCCGCCCATGCCGCCTTGACGGCTGCCGGTGAACTGGAAGGCTGGCAGCGCTGGCGTGCCGACCAGATTCGTGAAGAACTGGTCGTCAAGGCCGAAGCCCTGGTGGCCAAACCCTTTGGCGGCAGAAAACAGCAGGACGCCTTGCGCACCATGCGCGAAGCCTGGAAAACCTCTGACCAGGGCGGCACACCGAATCACGCCTTGTGGAAGCGTTTTGACGATGCCTGCAACGAAGCCCACAAAGTGGTTGAAGTCTGGCTGGAAACCGTCAAGGAACAAAGCGAAGCCACCAAAGCCCAGCGCAAGGTGCTGATCGATGAGGTGCTGGCATGGGCCGAAGCCAACAAGACCAACACCGACTGGAAGATGCACATCCGCAGCCTCAACGGTTTTGTTGACAAATGGCGTGAAGCCGGGCATTTGAGCGAAAAAGCATTTGCCGACATCCAGCCTGTCTGGAAAGCCGCGATGGACACCGCCGACGCACCGCTGACTGCTGCCCGCAACGACAGCCTGGCCCGCCGCCGGGCCATGATTGAAGAAGCCAAGGTGCTGGGTGCCGAGCCACAACTGCGTATCGACGCCGTCAAACACCTGCAGCAGCGCTGGCAGCATGAAGCCCAGGGCGTGCCGATCGAGCGCAAACAGGAACAAAAACTGTGGGACGCCTTCCGCAAGCCGATTGACGACGCCTTCCAGCGCAAAACCGTGGAGCGCGAAAAGGCTGCGGCCGCTCTGGGCGAGTTTGACCGCATGGTGCTCGAAGCCTCCAAAGCCGTTGAAGCCGCAACAGCCAGCGGCGATGCACAGCAGATTCATGCCGCTGCCAAGGCGCTTGAAGCCGTGGTGCGCGGCCAGGTGCCGGTTGCGGCTGCTGCTGCTCCGGCTTCGGTCGAAGCTACCCTGGCGGCTGCAACAGCAGCAGGTGCCGAATCCCCTGTTGCTGAACCAGGCCAGGATGCCACTGAAGTCGTGGCAAAAGACACTTCAGCCGCTGATGCTCCGGTCATCCAGGCCGCTCAATCCGCAGCCGCTGCAGAGTTTGCCGAAGCCGGCGAGTCCGCCGTGGCACCCGCCGAACCTGCTGCACCCGCCAAACCTGCAGCCAAACCGATTGTCGCCATGCGTGGCGACGATCGTCCCGGCGCGCGCAAGACAGAAGCCGCACCGGCTGGCCGTGGTGGCAAGTTTGGCGACCGCAAGGATTCACGTAGCGGCCCAGGCGGCAAACCAGGTGGCCCACGCCAGAGCACTGACAACAAGTTCGAGCCTTATCGCCCGGAACGTGAAGACCGTGCTCCGCGTGGTGACCGTTTCAGCGATCGTCGCGATGCGGCCCCAGCTGCTTTTGAAGACCGTGGCCCGCGCCTCGGTGACGCCGCTTTCCGCGCCCAGCGTGAGGCTTTTGAAGCCGCCAACATGGCGCTCAAAAAGCTGCAAATGCAGGCGCACGGCGAAGTGCTGACCCATTTGCTGACGGCGTGGGAAAAACGCGATCCAGAGCAATTGCCAAGCGCGCAAGACCTGGGCAAGCTGGTCTCTCCAGCCGTGCGCAGCAGCTGGGTGCAGGCTGTCAGCAAACCATCTGGCAAGGACGCGTCCGAGTCGCTGCTGCGCCTTGAAATGGCAGCCGAGTTGCCCACACCGGCCGAACACCTCAGCGCCCGCCGTATGCTGCAACTGCAATTGCTGACCAAACGCAATGCGCCCGCACCGGCTGAAACCTGGGGCGAAGACGCTGCCAAAGTGCTGGCTGGTGAATTTGAAGCAGGCAACGCCAGGCGCGTACAAAACGTGCTGAAGGTCCTGCTCAAGCGATGAGTACAGAGCGCCCCGCGATACCTGGCGTCCTTGCTGCTGCATTGCAGCAGGAGCGCCAGCAAACGCTGGGTGAAGAAATTGCCAACAGCATCAGCCACGGGGTGGCCATGCTGGCAGCCCTGATTGCTGCGCCTTTTCTGATTGTTTCAGCAGTCCGGCATGGTGATGCGCTGGACATTGCTGCTTTCAGCGTTTTTGCCATCACCATGGTGCTGCTGTATGGCGCGTCCACCGTTTACCACGCGCTGCCTGCCAGACGCGCCGCGCGCGCCAAGTCGGTTTTCCAGATACTGGACCACAGTGCGATTTACCTGCTGATTGCAGGAACCTACACACCTTTCACGCTGGGCGTGCTGCGCGGCCCCTGGGGCTGGACGCTGTTTGGCCTGGTCTGGCTGATGGCGCTGGGCGGCATTGCCGCCAAGTCTTTTGCCGGCATACGCTGGCCGCGCCTTTCAACCATCATGTACCTGGCGATGGGCTGGATAGCCGTGATAGCCATCAAACCCATGTGGCAGCTGATTCCCGGCTGGGGGCTGTTCTGGCTGCTGGCCGGTGGTCTGGCCTATACCCTGGGTGTGATCTTTTTTGTGCTCGACGAACGGCTCAAGTATTCACACTTTGTCTGGCACCTGTTTGTGGCGGCTGGCACGGCTTGCCATTGTGTTGCGGTGCTTTATTACGCGACCTGACACCGGCCTGGACTTGACGCCTCTACATGCATGCCTCCGGTGCTGAACTCAAAAAAAGCAGGCCCAAATTGACCGAAACCCACCCCATAGACCCTGAAATCCGCGCCCAGATCATGGGCAAACTTGCCGCCGTAGAGCGGGATTACGGTGTGCATGTGTTGTATGCCTGTGAATCCGGTAGTCGGGGCTGGGGTTTTGCTTCGCCTGATTCTGACTATGACGTGCGTTTTATCTACGTGCGGCCTGCGCGTGACTATCTTCGGGTTTTTGACCTGCGTGACGTGATTGAAGAGGTTCCCGGCCCGGTGTTTGACGTCAATGGCTGGGACTTGCGAAAGGCCTTGCAGTTGCTTGCCAAAGGCAATGCGACTTTGGTTGAATGGTTGTCCTCGCCCGTGGTCTATCGTGCTGATGATGTGTTTATCGACCGGCTTAGGGCTGCCTTGCCGGCGGTTTACCGCCCAGATCGCGGGTTTCATCACTACCTGCACATGGCACGCGGCAATTACCGTGAATACCTGCGTGGTGAGGAAGTACGTGCCAAAAAATACCTCTACGTTCTGCGGCCCATTCTGGCTGCGCAGTGGTCGGTGCTTGAAGCCGGCGCGCCACCCATGGCTTTTGAGGCTTTGGTGGCCGCGCTGATTGATGACAGGGCAGTGCTGGCCGACATTGCAGAACTGCTACACGAAAAAAGGCAGGTGCCCGAGCAACAATTGATGCCTCGCAAACCAGTGCTCAACGCCTTTATTGAAAAAAGCCTGGCGGGGCTTGAGAACCAGGCCCCACCCATGCAGAAACCCGATGTTTCGCTGCTGGACGGCATTTTTGCCGATACGGTTCTGGGCTTCTGACGAACTTTCTGCTGGCCGGGCAGGCTGGGAATAAATAGCTGCTTATGTCTGGTGGATAAGTATTACAAGGCCATTTTTCTTAAAAACCGGTTGCCGTAACGCCGCAGGCCAATGAAAACGTCAGTGTTGAGCTTGCGGGCAGCGTTGGCAGTGTGATGCCGCTACCCTGCAGGTAGGCCATGGTTGTGCTCGGGCCAGCCGGGCAGCTTGCACCGCCGGCGAAGGAGGTGCAGCTAACGGTATTGCAGCTCAGACCGGTGACGGCCGGGTCGGTCAACAAGGTGTTGTTTGCAGCGCCTGGGCCTGAATTGACAACAGTCAGCGTGTAGAGTGTTGTGCCACCGGCGGGTATGCTGGTCACAAAGTTGCTTTTGGCGACCGACAGATTGGTACAAGTGGCAGCGGCATTGCGGATATTGGGCGGGGTCTGCCCTGTAAGTCCTGCGCTGCCGTCAGTGGAGCCGTTTCGCGGAAATTCCGTCAGTGACGGGCCATTGGTCGTGCCGCCCGCACCTGCATTGGATTGCTGGGTGGCTGTTGCGCCGGTGATGGCGATGATGCCGCCACCGCCGCCGCCCCCTGGGCCTTCGGCTTCATCGGTGGTGATGGACTGTAGCCCACCAGTGCCCCCGTTGGCCTGTATCAGGCTGATGCTGCCACTGCCGGCGCGTAACACCACGCTGCCTCCGCCGCCTGCACCACCTGGCGCGTCGTTACCGCCGCCTGTTGTACTGCCGCCATTGGCACCGTTGGCGATGATCGCCCCGGTGCCAGCCAGCGAACCGGCCTCAAGAATGATCACACCACCACCAGCCCCGCCAGTACCTGCCGTGTTGTTGTTGTTGCCACCAGCACCGCCGCCACCGCCAAAAAACAGGCGTGTGGCCAGTGCCTGGGTCAGAGGCCTTCCGCCCCAGCCACCCAGTGCACGCCGGTTGTCACCTGTCCAGACGGCCAGGCCTGGGGCATCTGCAAGTGCATCACGGTTGGCCTGGCTGTAGCTGTAACCACCGCGTCCGCCACCGACATGCGCCGTCAAGGCATTACCATTGGCCTTGTAGCCCGGATCGAAGGCCCAGGCGGCAGCTCCTGTGACACCGCCGGGCATGGCACCCTGGCCACACCAGACAAAGGCGGTGGTCACAGCCACGCTGTACGTGGCTGTGCCTGCCGTGCAATAGGGGGTGAGTGCAATGGCTGCGTTGCCACCGCCACCGCCACCGGCGTTGTGCGAACCGCCGCCGCCGCCCGCATTGGCTGGGGCACTGGTATCAAAGTTGCCACCAGGGTTGGAATAAGCCAGCGCCACACCGCCAAAAGTGCCAGCCGCGTCACTGGCGATGCCTTCGCCTTTTTGCCCGCCCGCCGGGTTGGCATCGCTGACAAAGCTGACAGGCTGGGTGCCGTCGCCAGCCCGGTCCGAACCATCAACAATACCGCCCCTGAAGCCCTGGGCGCTGACGGTGATGCTGCCATTCACCGTCATGCTGTTTTGCACCAGCACGGCGACAACACCGCCCAGGCTACCGTTCCACGCGGTGCTGGTGATGCTGGCACCTGCATTGACGGTCAGCGTGCTGTACTGCGGCACACGGATGACTTGCGCCCCCACGGCATAGGCGTTTTTAAGGCCAACGGTGCAGTTGACAACATTCACAGACGGTTCCAGCCCGATGTTGTTGCCAGTTACACCGCTGACCGAGCGCAGTTCGTAGTTGCCGGCGTTGCCGTAGGCAGTGATGTCGCCGTAAGTAGGTGTGTTTGTGGTGTTGATGCTGGCACCGCGTGGCTGGTACAGCATGATTACATCACCGACTGCCAGGGCACCGCCTCCTGTAGTCTCGGGGCTGGTGAGGTCGGCTATATTGGCTACGGTGATAGTGGTGTTGCCCACGCTGGCCAATACGGCAAGTGTGGTGGACTGGTTGACGATGGAGCCAACGGCCGTGATGGTTCGCGCGCCGTTTTTGCCGGGACTATCGGCGTAGGCGGGTGCTATGAGGGCTAAAAGCAGCAGGGCAAGGCTTAGTAGTCGGCTTGTTGGATTCATTGGGTGGATGGTAGCCAATACCAGAGCAAAAGCCGTTGCCAGTTGCTTGATGACATATATACAGCTTTCGCGAAGGCAATTTTTTCACGATTTTCTTCCTATTGCACAATGAGCGTTAAATGCCTGGAGCGGGTCTGGGCCGGGTAGCAGTGGCAAAAAACTCTGTCGGTCAGCAAATATATAGTTGTTTGCGGCTGCCTTGACTGCGCCAGAGGCTGATTGGACCAAAAATACGGTGGTTTATACCCTCTGAAGGCTTACGAACCCTCTTCAATCAGTTTTGCAATACCCGTCAGCCCCAGTCTGCGGGCATGTTGAAGTGCATTGAGGCCGTCGCGGTCAGTCAGGGCCGGATTTGCGCCCAGGGCCAGCAGGCGTTTGACAACTGCGGTCTGGCCTGAGATCACGGCCAGTATCAGCGGTGTACGGCCAGCTTCGTCAGGTGTGTCGATGGCTGTACCTCGTCTGATCAGGGATTCGATTTGTGAAACGCGGCCGCTTCTGGCTGCCTCATGCAGGGCGATGGCCGGGTTTTGCGGCCCGGCTTTGGGGGTGGAAAGCCTGGCGCGTGCTGCCGATTGCGGACTGGTGATTTCGTCTTTGCTGGCTGGTGCGGTGGCTGCAAGGGGCGCTGGAGTGGGTACCGGCGCTGGTGCCATCACGGCAGGTGGCGCCATGACGGGTGCTGCAGGCGCGGCAGGCATCGGGATCATCGCAGCCGGAGCAGCAGGTGCTACAGGTGCTACAGGTGCTACAGGTGCAGGAGGCGCGGCGCGGGCGGTGGGAAGGGGTTCTGCAGCAGGTCCTGGTGTTTGTGAAATAGCGCCTCTTGATTCACCGATATTTGCTGAATCTGCCATCTTGGCGCTTTCGGATGCTGCTGTGGGTGAGCGGGCGGGCGAGTTTGCCTGGGCTTCGGCTTCCTGTCTGCGTATGGCTGGTGCTGCCTGCGCCGGTGTTGCCGACAGCGCTGGTGGTGCGCTTTGTTCTGCGGAAACCGCTGGTGCAGCTTTTGCCAGACCGGCTTTGGGCGCTTCAGGCAAGGGTGCAGCTTGCTTGATGGCCTGACCCGCCAGGGCAGGGGCTGGGCTTGGGCGTTGTGAAGTGGATTTTTCCGTATCCGCCGGTGCCACTGAAACGACTGGAGCGTTCACAACAGGCGGGGAAACCGGTTTTGCCGCTGCATCAGCTTTGGCAGCTGTCTTTGGCTCTGGCTGCCTGGCTGGTGCTGAGGGCGGTGCTGCAGTCGGGGCAGGCGGTGCAGTCGCAGTGGTGCTGGCGCTTTCTGCGCTGGCCGCAGTCGGACTCGGCTGGCCAAAAGCCAGTTCTTTTTCTTCAGGTGTACCGCGTTCAAACTGCAGAAACAACAATCCAGTCAGGCCAAACAGGGCGATGCTGGCCAGCAGCGACAGCTTCCAGCGCGACTGGTTGGCGGCAGGTCGGCCGGCAAGCACGGTGGTGTCAGGCTCAGCTTGCCGAGAAGCCAGAAGCAGCTGGGCATGCGCACGCACGGCTTGACGTACCTGCGGGCCAGGACGGTACGGGTCCTGCGCGCTGGCTTCGCGGTAACGCCGCGTCAGCTCGTCGTCATGACGCGGGCTGCTTTGGGCTTCGGTCACGCAAACTCCTTTAAACACTGGCGCAGGCTTTGGCGGGCATAACGCAAGCGGCTTTTGGCGGTTTCAAAACTCACGCCTGTGGTGGCGGCAATTTCTTCAACACTCATGTCAGCTTCGGCCTGCAGCAAAAATGCCTCGCGCTGCACGCTGGGCAACTGCTCCACCGCAGCAATCAGCGCGGCGGCCTGCTCGCGGGACTGCAGCTGGCGCAAGGGGCCAAAACCCGAATCGGCGGCCAATGTTTCTGCCAGGCTGCGGTCATCATCAGTTTCAGCGTCCAGGCTCAGATGGTTCTTGTGGCTTCTGAAGTGGTCAACCATGCGGTTGTGAGCGATCGTGAAAAGCCAGGTCTTGAAGCGGGCCTTGACTTCATAGGCCGTGGCCTGTCGCGCCACGGCAAACCACACATCCTGCAGCAAGTCGTCAGCCACCGCCTGCACCCGCACACTGCGAAAAACAAAGCGCCACACCGCCAGTTCATGCCTGGCATACAGGCGGTCAAAAGCGGCGATCTCGCCAGCGGCAAAACGCAGCATCAGCGACTCATCGGTTTCATCAGCAAAAGTGGCGGGGCCGGGCATCCGCCATATTATGCGTAACCAAGAACACGTTCTCAGGGTCTTTAATACCGGCGCAAGGGTGGGTCGGGCACATAAGCAGTGTTGGGCGACTGGGGAAACGGATTCGGCACAGCTTGCGGGTTGGCTACCGGTTCACGAATCACACCGCTGGCAACCAGGTTCTCGCGGCTGTCATATCGGATGCGGATGATTTCGTTGGGCTGCGGCTGCAGACGCTCGAAACTGGTGTGCGACACGACAGAGCTTTCACGCTGGCCGTGTGCAGTGCCAAGTTTTGGCGCTGGCATGGGTGAAGAAGGGTAGGGCGCGGCTTTTTCCAGGCTGCCTTTACCAGCAGGGGCACGCTGTGCCTGTTCGGCCGATTCGGCTCTAGCTGTTGCTGCCGGGGCAGCTGAATCGGCTGCAGCCGGGGCTGGCGCATTTCTCAGGCGGCCAGACGCTTCACCTTCAAATCTTTGCCGCCGGGGCTGCTCGTACGGCGTTATGGCCACTGGCTCAGGCAGGCGTTCACGAAACAGTGCAACACCAATCACACCGACATGGCCGGGTCTGCCGGTCAAACCTGCGTAGGAATCACTGGCAGCTGAAAACTCAAAAGCCGCCACTTCACTATTGCTTTTGCGCCAGCCGGTAATGTTGTACTTTTCGTAAGGAGAAAAAACATAACCGGTCTGATCCCAGGAGGCGGTTTCACCGCTCAGCACATTCACACCATCGACTGAAGGCACGGTCAATAGCCGCTCGCCGGTTTTGTTGCGCACTGCTACGGCATACCGGGCACCTGGTTTGCCTGCCACCCAATACTCGCCCCGGTAAAAATGCACCGGCAGCGTGATTCCCGAGTCGCGGTCAACTACCGTGATGTCTGCCAGACGCCCCACGGCATGAGCTTGCAGGCTGGCGCAGGCCAGCAACAAGGCGGCACTTAAAAGTTTGATTGGTTTTGAAGTCATGTCAGCTCCGTAAAAAGTTGGAACTGACTGAATCGCGGCAGCGCTGCAGATGGGGTTAAAACGGTTTGTAAAGAAAGTTTTGTCGCCAAAATGGCTTAGTTCGTAAACACGTTCTTAGAGACCGGCTGGATTGAAAAAATTGTCAAACAGCGCAGTCAGATCGGCAAAGTCCTGCTCAAAACGCTCTCGGTTTA
Source organism: Pseudomonadota bacterium (assembly GCA_040384925.1). Taxonomy (GTDB): domain Bacteria; phylum Pseudomonadota; class Gammaproteobacteria; order Burkholderiales; family Burkholderiaceae_C; genus Polaromonas. Next base: position 15,797 of record JAZKIK010000649.1, read on the forward strand.
CAAAATAGGCTTCAGCCGTGACGGCAAAAAACTCAACCGGCGACTGTGCACCGTACGCGTCAAGCCAGGGCGATTCACCACCGAAACGTTCGGCCATCACGATCTGCTGCCGGAAACGATCAAAAGCCGGTGTCATCACCGCGCGCCAGGCCTTGCGGTCAGCCTGTGAAGCCAGTGGCGGGCAGCCATTTGGGCCACCGTCGGCCATGTCAATTTTGTGGACAAATTCGTGAATCACCACGTTGTGCCCCTGCACTGCTGACTCGCCCGAAGCGGCCACGTCCTGCCAGCTCAGCGTGACTGGTCCGCCGTGCATGGCCTCCCCAGCCAGCACTTCCTCATAAAAATGCACCACACCTGCGGCATCGGTGGTTTGCCGCCTCGCCAGCATCGCTCCAGGGTGCAGCACAATGCCCTTGAAATCGTCATACAGCTTGAGGCCGTTTTTACCCATATGCAGAATAGGCAGGCAGGCCTGGGCGGCAATGGCCACAGCCATGGCGTCAGTCACAAGCAGGCCGTGCGCGCCGGTGAACTCCTTGCGCATCAAAAAGCGGCCCGTCAGCTCGCGCAGGCGCAGCCTGTCCTGTTTGGGCAGTCGCGCCAGAAACGGGTAGTCAGCCAGTGTTTGCCGCCAGAGCTGCTCCGGAATCGGTTTGGGTGACTGGCCCAGGCGCTGTGCCAGGGCAAACCACCAGCCTTGCAAATGGCTCAAAACGCCAGGGGTGGATGTTGTACGGCTGGCCGGGCGTGCTTTGGCTGGAGGGTTTGACGAAGGCTGCATGTCGCGCACATGGGGCAGGGTGCTCAAATTTGCAAGTCAGGGTTCAGACGTGTGAACACGTTCTCCTGGCCAAAACTCAGGCCGCCAGCACCAGCCCAAACAATTCATTGCGAAAGTGAATGCCCAGGCGGTCAAAAGCGCGCTTGCGGTAGGTTTTGACGGTGCAGGCTGACAGGTTCAGTGTGCAGGCAATGCCGTCAATCGTCAGGCCTTGCAAAATGCCGGCGCAAACCTGGGCTTCGCGGTTCGTCAGCTGCGCGTTTACGGCCTTGAGTTTTTGTATCAGCCGATCCAGGGGGGTGATCTGGCCGGTGTTGGTATCAGGCCTGCGTATATCCAGGTGCTTGTGCGTCAGCGCCAGCAGCGCCGGTGCCAGTTGTTCCGCCGCCCCAATCTGCGTGTCGTCAAAAGGCCGCTGGTGCTGATGGCGGTAAAAGTTGATGGCAAACAGTGTGCCCAGGCCCTGGGTTTGCACAATCGACAAACGCTCGGCCACGCCGTGCGCTTCATAAACCCTGGCGCGGTGTTCGGGTGGGACTTCCTGCGCTGTGATGTGACTGATCTGGCCGCTGCTGGCTGGTAAATCCAGGTCGCCAAGATGTGTGCGGTCGCTGCGGTAGGGGCCAGACAGGTAGGCACGCCAGCAGTCCAGGGTGGTATCAGGCACACCGTGGCTGGCCGACATGAAGATGGCTGGTTCACACAGCGGCCCGGTGCGATACACCGAACAGGAAGCCGCAGGCAACAGCGGAAAGATGCTGTCAAGCAAGGTCTGCTGAAACCTGCTTTGCCCCAGCTCGGCAATTGCAGGCGTCAGCACACCAATCAGCGCGCTGGCTGAGCTGGAGGTCTGGCTGCTTGTTGACCACTGTCTCATGGCTGGCATTTCGTTATGTTTTGTCATCTTCCGGGATGACAGGATTTTGCGGCGTTTTGCCTAGACTTGGCTACTGAGACAAACGCTAGTCAAGTCCCGAAAACCAGGAAATACATGAGCTTGATGACAGACCTGCTTGGCCCACCGCTTTTGAGTTTTTTTGCCGACCTGTCGGTTCTGGTAGGTCCACCGCAGGAGGTCGGCGTTACCGCCCACGGTTTGCGGCGTCTGATTCCGATTGTGGGTGGCACCGCTTCAGGCGTGGGCTGGACGGCGCAGGTGCTGGCAGGCGGCGCTGATTTTCAGCTGGTGGTCAATGACGGTTTTGCTCGCCTGGATGCCCGTTATTGCCTGCAAACCGATGCTGGCGAACTGATTTATGTGCAAAACAAGGCTATTCGCAGCGGTCCGCCTGAACTGATGGCGCGGCTGGTGCGCGGTGAGTCGGTAGATGCCGCGCAGATTTATTTTCGCTGTTGCCCGACGTTTGAAACCGCCTCACCGGCCCTGCGCTGGATTACCGAACGCATGTTTGTCGGTACAGGCGCGCGCCATCCCGACAAGGTGGCAATGCGGTTTTTTGAGGTGGGGTAACTGGGCAAGGCCTGTATTGGTGCTGATCTTTTCGATAACTTTTTCCAACCAGAGACAAAAAATGACAAGCTCAAGAAATTTTCTGAAACGCCGTACCTTGGCTTTGCTGGCCGGTGCCGCTTTTTTAGCTGTGGCGTCGTTTGCACAGGCACAGGCTCCCGCTGCCTATCCGACCAAACCCGTGCGCCTGATTGTGGGTTTCCCGGCTGGAACCGGCCCTGACATCGTGGCGCGTCTGCTCGGGCAAAAGCTGTCCGAAGCCTGGGGTATGGGTGTGGTGGTGGACAACAAACCCGGCGCTGGCGGCCTGATTGCCGCGACCGAAGCAGCGCGGGCTGCACCCGATGGTTACACGCTGATGCTGGGTGAAACCGGCCAGCTGGCCATTGCGCCCAACAGCTATAGCAAGCTGCCATACGATGCACAAAAAGATTTTGTGCCGGTCAGCCAGGTGGTCAGCGCTGATTTTGTGTTTCTGGTCAACCCGCTCAAGGTGCCCGGCAAAAACATCAAGGATTTCGTGGACTGGTCAAGACAGCAAAAAGGCCTGTTCATGGCTACCTTTGGCGCTGGAACACCAGGCCATTTTGGTGCCTACATGTTTGGCGATGCGCTCAGGCTCAAACCAGAACCTGTGCATTACAAATCGACTGGTGATGCCCTGACCGGTCTGTTTGGCGGTGATGTGCAAGGCGTGTTTGCGACACCCGGCCTGGCTGCGTCCAATGTCAAGGCGGGCAAACTGCTGGCACTGGCCAGCACCGGCCCTGTTCGTTCAGGTATCTTGCCGGATGTGCCGACCTTCAAGGAGCAGGGTTATGCGGATCTTGAATTCAGCTCGTGGTTTGGTGTCGTCGCACCTGCCAAGACACCTGCCGATATCATCGCCAAACTCAATGCCGACATTGTCAAGGCAGTCCGTTCAGCCGACGGCAAGGCAAAACTGGAAGAAGCCGGGTTCAGGGTAACGGGCACCAGCCGTGATGAATTTGTGAAAATCATCAGTGCCGATACCGCACAGTGGGGCAAGGCGGTTGTGGCTACCGGGTTCAAGGCGGATTGATAGGACTAAAGCTGCCTGATGCGCTTCAGCCCATCGGCAGACAGTTGCAGCACCTCAGCGCGCGGTGGTGTGGCAGTTGCATCCCAGTCGCTCAACACCACACGGCCCAAACCGCCACCCAGATCATGCCGGGCTGGTTTATGGGTATGGCCATGGATCAATGTGTTGGCACCAGCAGCCTGTAGCCATTGGCGGGTTTCGTCGGCGTCCAGGTCGGCGTAGTCAGCACCAGACTGCTTGCGCGCCTCACTTTGCTGGCGCAACTGGCGTGCAATAGCCCGGCGTTCAGTCAATGGTTTGGACAGAAAGTTTTTTTGCCATTCTGTGGTGCGAACCAGGGCCCGAAACTGCATGTAGTCCACGTCGGCCAGGCATAAGGCATCACCGTGTGACAGCAGCCAGCGCTGCTGCCTGAAAACCAGAACTGTCGGGTCAGCCAGCAGTGTGGCGTGGCACAAATCCATCAGACCCTGGCCAAGCAGAAAGTCGCGGTTGCCATGCATAAAAAATACCGGCAAACGCTTCGAAGTTTGCCGCAGTACGTCAGCGCACTGCGCCTCAAAACTGGCTGGATCACTGGCGACAAGGTCATCACCCACCCAGACTTCAAACAGGTCACCAAGAATGAACACCGCATCCGCAGCCGTGTTTTGCATGTACTGCCGCCAGGCAACAAAGGTGGCCTGATCGTTTTCAGACAAATGCAGGTCTGAAATGAATTCGGCCGTGCGCCAGGCTGGGGGAGCAATCAGCTCCACAGACTGGGGCACGGCCATGATGGGTAAAGAAGCGGGCTGCTTTTTACAGAGCCACGGCCTTTTCGATGATCACATCGGTTTGTGGCACATCACCATGGCCGCCACGGTTGCCGGTTTTGACGCCTTCAATCTTGTCAACCACATCGCTGCCGCTGACGACCTTGCCAAACACGGCATAACCCCAGCCCGAACCGCTTGGTGCGGTGTGGTTCAGAAAGCCGTTGTTCGATGCATTGATGAAAAACTGCGAACTGGCCGAGTGTGGCGCGTTGGTACGGGCCATGGCAACCGTGTACTTGTCGTTTTTGAGGCCGTTGGTGGCTTCGTTTTCGATCTCGGCTGCGGTGGCTTTTTGTTTCATGCCCACTTCAAAACCGCCGCCCTGGATCATGAAGCCAGGAATCACACGGTGAAACACGGTGTTGCTGTAGTGGCCTTTTTCAACATAGCTCAAAAAATTGGCCACGGTTTTTGGCGCTTTGGCCGCGTCCAGTTCAAGCGTGATGACGCCGTAATCTTTGATGTGGAGTTCGACTTTTGGATTGCTCATGATGGTTTCTTGTATAAAAAGCCGGCTTGTTTATTTGGCCAGCAGGGTTGCAGATTTGATCAGTACCGGTGTTTTGGGTACATCAGTTGGAAAAGGTCCACCAGCACCGGTGGGCACGGCCTTGATTTTGTTGACAACATCCATGCCTTCAAGCACCTTGCCAAACACCGTGTAACCAAACAGCTGCGGTGCATTCATCAGCTGGGCGCGCGGCACATTGGTGTAGGTCTTGCCCTGGTATTCAAACTTGGGCACCGGGTCCCCTGGCGGAATGGGTGTCGGGTTCAGAAAGGCGTTGTCCGTCACGTTGATGAAAAACTGTGCGGAGGCCGAGTTGGGGTCATTGGTGCGGGCCATGGCCAGCGTGCCAATCACGTTTTTGTCGCCGCCCTTGGCCAGTGCTTCACGGCCTTCATGCGCCACAGGGGCGCGTTTGGGTTTTTCAGCGTAGGCCGCAGTGTAGCCGCCACCTTGCACCATGAAGCTGCTGATGACGCGGTGAAAAATCGTGCCGTCATAGTGCTTGTCCTTGACGTATTGCAGAAAATTTTCAACGGTTTTGGGCGCCTTGTCGGGGTAGACCTCGACCACGAAGTCGCCTTCACTGGTCACGAACTTGACCTTGGGCGCGGTTTGTCCCGCCGCCGGGTTGGCCAGGCAGGCCAGTGCCAGCGACAGGGCCGATGCACAAAGCAGCGCACGGCGCGGGGCCAGACGGTTGTTGAGTTTGGCAAAAGCCATCAGATCACTCCTTCAAAAAATATCTTCCACTGGCTGCCCTGACGGGTCCAGTACTGACGTTTGGTTCGGCCGGTTCTGGCACCCTGAACCAGTTCGCCAAAAGTAACCACCATGGTATCCGCGCTGTCGGTCCAGCGCAGGTAGGACACATCCTTGATCTGCACCTTGCGGCCAGCCAGTTGTTTCAGCTCGGTTTGCAGCAAAGGCGTCCATTCAGCCAGGGTTTTACCGTAACTGGTGAAGTCTGGTGTATACCAGGGCATCAGGCGTGCCAGGTCGCCGCTGGATTTTGCCGTGCTCCAGGCACTCAGCGCATCTTCAAACGATTTGCTGTCTGCCTTGACGGACTGCGGTGCAACCCACTTCAGGTTCTGAGCAATCACCACCGGTGTGCTGCGGATTTCCACCGTTTTGATGATACGTTCCAGGTCCGGGTTGGCCAGCACCACACAACCGTCGGTTGACAGCGGAGCGCGTGAAAACTGGGTGGGCGGCGTGCCGTGCAGCCAGATGCCACTGCCGGTTTTACCGCGTTTCACGTCCAGCTGATTGGGGTAGTTGATCGGCAAGGCGCCCGAACCATAAAAATCCTTCAGCGACTTGGGGTCCAGGTTGCCAATCACAAAATAGACACCCAGCGGGGTGCGCAAGTCGCCTTCAATTGTTTTTTCAATCCCCATTTTTCCGACAGAAATGTAATAGTCGGCAATCAGTTTCAGGCCGGTGCTGGCGTTCTCGAACAGATAAAGACGTGAACGTGTTGCATCAACCGCAATGGCGTGTTTGACGGCTGCTGAGAGCGATAAAAACTGCGAGGGCACCATACCCGCAGCCGGCCGTTCGCGCAGTGCACGCAGGCGCAGCATGGATTCCTGCCGCAACTCGGCCAGCTGTGGCGCTGCGGCCTGGGCCGTGGTGTCGGGTACATCACCCAGTGTACGCACAGGGCGGGTGCGCCCTGCCAGCAGGTCGCCATAAACCAGTTGCGCCAGCTGAAAATTGGGGTGGTCTGCGACCAGTGTTTCAGCCTTTGCCAGCGCATCACGGGCGTTGCCTTGCCCTATGAGTCTGTAGATTTCAATCAACCTGGCTTCGGTTTCGCCATCACTGGGTTTTTTTGCCGCTGCGGCCTTGGCCGGCGGTTGGGCTGTGGTTCTTGATGCCTGTGGTTTTACGCGTGCATTGCCTTCAGCCTGTACCGGGGAAATCGCCAGGTACAGGCCTGATGCCGTCAATACAAGAGCTGTTGCCGCCCGTTTCATGCGGACTTTCGCCGAAAAACCTTGATAAATCGAAGCAGGGCGCGGTTCGTGTCTTGCGCCGCTCATCAATTACCCGTAGATTCCCTGACGATGACCCAGCGGTCGCCAACCTTGGCCAGTTCCAGGGTCTTGCGGCTGGAAACATTCAGCGAATCTGCACTGTAGTCCTGTTTGAATCTGGCTGTCGCCTTGCTGTCCTTGACAGTAATGACGATATCGGAAACCTTCACGCTGATGCTTGATTTGCCAACGATGCGGGCGCGGCGGTCAGCTTCCCAGGTTTTTCGTGCCTGTTTGCCAGGTGGCTCAAAGTTCTGGCCGTAACTGCCGAGATAGCCGTTCATGTCCTTGCTGGCCCAGGCATCGGCCCAGGCGCGTACGGCAGTTTCAACCTGCTTTTCACCGCTGTTGGCTGCGGCTGTCGTCGCTGGTGCTGTTGGTGCAACAACTGGTGGTGCAGGCGGTGCCACCACCACCGGAGCTGGTTTTGCTGCAGGTACCGGGGCAGCCACTGCAAGCGGCGTTGATGCCGGTTTTGCCGCCACAGGAGCTGGTGGGGGCGCTACCGGGGTGGGTGTGGGCGCGGCTGTTGCCACTGCAGCAGCTTTCTGGCCCTTGGTATCGGCCGAGAAAAGAGTACGGATCAATGCAAGCTTGGGCTGCACACCGGCATTGCCGCCATCAAGCTGAAGTGCCTTGCTGTAGGCCTGGCTGGCCAGTTTTGCATACACGTCACCCAGGTTTTCGTGCGCTGTGGCGTAGCTTGGGTTGGTACGAATCGCCATTTCAAGCGCAGCCCTGGCCTTGTCAAACTGGCTTTGGCCAGCGTAGAGCACGGCCAGGTTGTTATAGGGCTCTGGCAACTCCGGGTAATCTTCTGTAATTTTTGTGAAGGTGGTGATGGCGTCCGCAGGTTTGCCCGCTTCGGTCTGGATCACGCCCTTGATGAAGCGCATTTGCGGGTCACGCGGCTTGCCAACCAGGTACTGGTCGGCTTTGGTCAGGGCTTCTGCCAGCTGACCGGCGCGTACAAGGCGGTTGACGTCGGCATAGTCATCAGCATGGGCGGCAGTGACAGACAGCGTCACTGCAAAAAAAAGTATGCGCAGGGCGCAGGAAAAATTACCGGAAAAATCACGAAAAAAGGGCTGATGTGAATTGGCTGCTGAATTGGACATGAGACCTCTGACGACTTTTATGCTTTTGACGGTGCAAGCGGGCTGGATATACTGATGGATTGTAGCTGAGGGGTATGCATCAACTGCTGGTGTTCCGGCCTGTGTCAGGCAGCCTGAAAAGCCTGTCTGAGCGGCCTCTCAAGCACCTCGCAGCGCTCGCCTTTTCTTGTGCAATCCGCTTTTTATTCCCGCCTTCGCCACGCACGGGCCACTGGATGTTTTTTCCTCGTGGGCCGCTTGCCAGGCAGGCAATGCCAGTCAGACCATTCATGAGCTTACGGATTTACAACACGCTGACGCGTGCAGTGGAAGATTTTTCGCCTATCGACCCCGGTCATGTGCGCATGTACGTGTGCGGCATGACGATTTATGACCTGTGCCATATCGGCCATGCACGCATGATGATGGCTTTTGATGTGGTGCAGCGCTGGCTCAAGGCCAGTGGCCTGCAGGTCACGTATGTCCGCAATATCACCGATATTGACGACAAAATCATCAAGCGGGCGGTCGAGCGAGGCATCACCATCCGCGCGCTGACTGACGAAATGATAGTGGCCATGCACACCGACATAGGTGCCTTGGGCATCGAGCCGCCCACGCTGGAGCCGCGTGCAACCGAATACGTGCCGCAAATGTTGAGCCTTATTGAGCTGCTGGCGCAAAAAGGCCTGGCCTACCAGGCTGCAGGTGGTGATGTGAACTATGCGGTTCGCAAATTCAAGGCTTATGGCAAACTTTCAGGCAAGTCGCTGGACGAATTGCGTGCCGGGGAACGTGTGGCGGTGCTCGGCGACAAGCAAGACCCGCTTGACTTTGTGCTCTGGAAAAGCGCCAAGGCCAGCGAGCCCGATGATGCCAAATGGGACAGCGCCTACGGCCCAGGCCGACCAGGTTGGCATATTGAATGCTCGGCCATGAGCTGCCAGACCCTGGGTGAAACCTTTGACATCCACGGCGGCGGCGCTGACCTGCAGTTTCCGCATCATGAAAACGAAATCGCCCAAAGCGAAGGGGCGAATGACAAACCACTGGCCCGGTTTTGGGTACACAACGGTTTTGTGCGCGTTGACAATGAAAAAATGTCCAAATCGCTGGGCAATTTTTTCACCATCCGGGAAGTGCTGGCCAAATACGATGCCGAAACCATAAGGTTTTTTATAGTGCGCGCCCATTACCGCAGTGCGCTGAACTACAGCGACGCCCATCTGGATGATGCCCGCAACTCCCTCAAACGCCTCTATACCACTCTGGATCTGGTCAAACCCGCTGATGTGGTGGTTGACTGGACCCAGCCGTTTGCAGCACGTTTCAAGGCTGCGATGGATGAAGACTTTGGCACACCCGAAGCAGTTGCCGTGCTGTTTGAGCTGGCTGGCGAGGTCAACAAGAGCCGGTCTGCCGAACTTGCCGGTTTGCTGAAAAGCCTGGGCGGCTGCCTGGGTGTGCTGCAGGGTGAGCCCGGTGCCTACCTGCAGGCCGGTGCCGGACTGGACGAGGCCAGCATTCAACAGCTGATTGCCCAGCGTGCAGATGCCAAAAATGCCAAAAATTTTGCAGAAGCTGACCGGATCCGCCAGGATTTGCTTGCAAAAGGCATTGTTCTGAAGGACTCTGCTGCTGGAACCACTTGGGAGGTCAAATCTTGATTTTTTCCAGTTTGTTAAATGTTTTAGGCCTGTTGCGCAATCACTGCGGGCATGGCAAGTCATGAAAAAGACAGCGAAAGAGCCGACCGAGGTGATTGTTGACCCGTCTGGTGCACCAGCGGTCAAGGTGATTCCGCCTTATTGGGCTGATGCCTGCAAGCACCTGGTCAAAAAAGACCGCGTCATGAAGCGGCTGATTCCGCAGTTTGGCGACGCCTGCCTGCAATCGCGTGGCGACGCCTTCAGCACCCTGGCCCGCAGCATTGTCGGGCAGCAGATATCGGTCAAGGCGGCGCAAACGGTCTGGCGCAAGTTTGTGGCCTTGCCCAAACAGATGACGCCCGGTGATGTGCTCAAGCTCAAGGTCGACGACATGCGCGCCGCCGGGTTGAGCGCGCGCAAGGTCGAATATCTGGTCGATCTGTCCATTCACTTTGACACCGGCGCTGTCCATTTCAAGGACTGGGAGGCGATGGACGACGAGGCCATCATCGCCGAGCTGATCGCCATCCGCGGCATCGGCCGCTGGACTGCCGAGATGTTTCTGATCTTTTACCTGATGCGCCCCAATGTGCTGCCGCTCGATGATGTGGGCCTGATCAACGGCATCAGCAAGAACTATTTTTCAGGTGAATCAGTCAGCCGAAGTGATGCGCGTGAGGTGGCCGCAGCCTGGGCTCCGTACTGCAGCGTTGCAACTTGGTATATTTGGCGCTCGCTTGATCCGCTGCCGGT
>JAZKIK010000650.1:0-11464 GCA_040384925.1 Pseudomonadota bacterium
CCAAGCCCGCTCAAGCGGACTTGGAGCCGCAGGGTTCTGCCCCAGCGGGGGAAGGGGTAAAACCAGTGCCTGCGTAAGGTCAGGCAACAAACTGGCACTGCGACGCTGGTGTGCGGGTGTCCATGTTGCGGCCACGGTTCATGTGGTCGTCAACCTCGGCGGCGCAGCCCAGCATGCGTGGGTATAAAAAGATCGTGAATGCCGCAGTCTCCAGTGCAGAGCCGGTGTACTCACCGCTGAGGTAGGGGCGCCACAGCATCTTGAGCAGCAGCGCAGCGATGACCGCGTCAATGTTGACGCAGTAAACGTTGCGCGACACACCGGCCTCGAACAGAGTCTGCACCAGTGTGCCGTAGAACTCGTGGAAGACGTTGTACTCGCCTCTGCCGGCCATCAGCTTGTGGATGAATACCTCGCGCGGGTCGTGGTTGACCGGCTTGTCCTTGAACACTGGATGGTTGACGCCGGGAATCTTCTGGATGTCCAGGCTGCCGGTGTTCTTTTTGGTGGACTTGTAGCGTGCATAGGCCTCGACATACTTCAGGGCAAGGGCCTTCAGGTCTATGCCGTGTTTGGGGTCACCGGGGTCAACCAGGCCGCTGTCCTTGAACTGCTCGATCAAAAAGGCGATGCCCTCGTAGCCGTTGCCTCCATGGGTGTAGCCAGTATGCGTCAAAAAGCCGACCAGGCCCTTGTTGAGCTGCACACGCCCCGGATCTTCGGGGCCGTCGGCCGAGACCGCGCCCTTGGCACCCTGGGCCGAAATCGTTCCCGGCCCGTTCGACAGCAGCAAGCCCACCAGCACCTCGAATGAAAACAGATCGGCCGGTTTGGGCTCCAGGCCGAGCAGGGCGACAAAAGTGACCTCACTGATAGGAAGTTGCTCCAGGATATCGCTCATCGCCATACCGCAGAAGCTGTCGGGGCTGTGCCGGTCAGCCTGCACCGATGCACCGATCAGGGCACCGAACAGGCGAAGCCACCAGGGCAGGCTCTCAGCCGTCAGCCGCGAAATGCGTTTGCGCATCAAGGGGCCCCAGGCCAGCGTGGCTGAGATGGCTGCAAGCACCCCGTCGGCGCTGGGGTGTCCAGGCAAGGATTGCAGGTAGCACACAAAGACCGATTTGGCTCCCCGTGCCTTCAGGCCCGCGAGCATGGCCTCGGCGCGAGCGTCGGGCGCAACGCTGACGAGCAAGTCAAGCTGGTTGATATTGATCCGGCTGATGTCGACGCTTTCATCCAGCGCATCGCTCACGCCAGCCGCCGCAAAGGCGTCAATCAGCACACTTGTTGCCTGGCGGGCCTGGCCCTGGCAGCGTGGCCCCAAAATGCTGGCCGCTGTGGCCAGCACGCTGTTGGGTGCATTGCCAGCCTCGCGCGCGGCCTGCGCCGCAGCCAGCGCCGGGTGACCGTGCAGGTTGAGACCAGCACCGATGGCCACGTTGATCAGGCGCCTGTCGTTCTCGCCGCCCGGCTCGTGCAGCAGCGCCAGGCTGACATTGGCTTCGAACGAAAATTGGGCGGCGTCCAGCATGGAGACGCCATACAGGCTGGTGACCTGGGTTTTGGCATCCATCTGCGAGGCACCCGAAGCATCTTTCAGGCTCTGCCGGGGCGGGACTGCACCGATCTGCAGGTTCAGCGCCGCCACTTGTTCGTTGTAGGGGCTGGTCGCTTCGACCACGGGCAAATCGAGTTCGGGCGGCAGTTTGAGTCCGGCGCTGGAGGCAAACCAGGGTTTGAGCGAAAGATTGCCCTCGGATTCGAAGTCGGGACGGCAGGCGTTCTTGAGCATCACAGCAGTCAGCGCGGCCGGAATGTGGGCGATATTGGTCACCAGCGCGCCTTTGGCCGAACACACTGGATGCTCGGGCGTGAAGATGTCATCGACGCCGAACTTGTCCATGAACCAGCGCTCTTTGCTGAGCGCATCGTCGGCCCCGCCGGCCATCGCGCCAGCATGTCCGACCGAGCGTGTCAGCTTGGACTTCCAGCGCCCGACCACGCAGGCCACAACCGGCTTGGTGAAGTTGGCATCAAGCTCGTAATAACCACCCGGCTCGACATACAGCACCGCAGCCTTGCTGCGCGCATCGTTGGACAAGGCAAACGCAAACTCGGGCGCAGCAAAGTGAATATAGACATCCTTGCCGCAGGAGATCGAGGTTGTGGTGCCCCAGCCAGCCATGCGCAGATAAGTGGCGATGGTGGTGGTGAAATTGCCAGAGTTGGAAAAAATCGCAATCGAGCCCTTGCGCAGGGCTTCCTCTGGATGATCGCCGCCCAGCGCACCGCCTATCCGCACATGGTTCCACGCATCGGCCACGCCCAGGCTGTTGCCGCCGAAGATGTCGACGCCGTTGGCCTGGCCCATGGCACGGATCTCGCGCGAGTCATGCACGGCCAGCTTTTCGGTGACGATGAATATCTTCTTCAGCTCGGGGTTGACGCGTATCAGTTCGGCCACGCCATCACGCGCCGCTGCCGGCGGCAGATAAACCACGCCGCAGTTGAAGCGGTGCCCGTCATTGATGCCTTCAAGCACATTGTTATAGACCGGCACGTTGCCCAGGGCTGTTTCCAACACCTTGCCGCGTTTGCCGGGTGCGGTGCCAAACACCACGTTGCCGCCGGAATAAACGTGACCCACCGGCGTCACGTCACTTGACTCGCCACCCAGAATGTTGAGCACGCAGACCCGGTCTTCGCGTGTCACCACCTGGGCCAGGGAACTGATACCGACGAAATACTTGAAATCGCCTATGCCTTGTTTGTACATTGAAATTTCTCCTTGATTGGTGGGGCAGCTTCAGGCGACTTGTTTGGCAGCGATGCCCAACCGGGCAGCCACCTGTTCGCGGCCACCCGCCTTCATCCAGGCATCCACTTGTTTGGCATGCAGCACGACCTCGCTCATGTCCGAATCAAAGCCGAAGAAGCGGTAAGGCAGGCCCAGCGCATCCAGGGTGTCACGCATCGCACCCATGCCGCGCACCAGGTTGGGGCCACCGCGGCCTATCACCACGTACAGCGGCGTCGCCCCATGCCGGCTGAAATGCTCCCGCAGCGCATCGGCCATGGCACGGAAAGTCTCGAAAATGTCGGTGTTGTTCGACTTGCCGCCAATGATGAACAGCACATTGCTCTGCTTTATCCAGTGCTTGAAGCAGATGCGCGCCACCTCCTTCATCTTTTCATAAGGCGGGTTGCCGCCGAAATCCGAAGAGATGATGGCATCGTCGCCCAGCATCTGGGTAACCAGCGAATTCGCACCACCGCCAAAGGTAGGCGCAAGAATGGTGCCCTGGTCGTTGATCACGTAGACGTCGCTCTGACCCTGGTAGGTGCGCAGCTGGTTTATCTCTTGCTCGAAGTCCGAGTAATCAACGGCAAACAGGCTGGCCGGCAGATTCAGACGCCGCCAGCGCGGGTCATCGCGGTCAAAACCACATTTGAAGTCGCAGGCCACGGGCGTGATGCGGCCCTTTTTGTCCTCACGCATGCGGATAGGGTTCAGCTCCAGCGTGCTCATGCCGTAGTCGTGGTACAGCTCCCAGAGTTTGGGCAGATGCTGCACCAGCGGCGAGATGATCTGCTTGGGTGCCCCCAGCGAAGACAAAGCATTGGCCACAACAAAGGCCTTCAATCCGGTAAGCGGATCGAATGGAATCTGCACCACCTGGTTTTTTTCAAGTTCTTCAATGTCCATGCCGCCGTGATGCGTCAGCGTCATGGTCGGCGCGCGGAAATGCGTTGAATCGGTGATCGAGAAATACACCTCATGCTCGGCAGGCACACCAGCCTCAAAAGTCACGCCGTTGGCCTTGGCCACGGTGTTGCCGACCCGGTGCTCGACAAAATACAGGCGCTCCTTTTCCTTCAGCGCCGTCTTCAAATCGGTGGCCTTGCCGATCAGGCCGGCCTTGCCTTTTTTACCGACACCGCCCTTGAACACCGGCTTGATGAAGATCAGGCCGTGCTTGTCGATCAGCGCCTTGATCTCTTCTTCACTGGCGTCCGGGCCAAGCACCTGGGTGGTTGGAAAGTCAACGAACTGGAGCATTTTGGCCCCATACAACATACCTGTTACTTGCATATCGTCCTCCTGGTATTTGACATTGGTGAGTGAAATTCTGATGAGGGCCAGTTCTGCTGGGGTTCAGATTGCGCGGCTTCAGGCAGGCCCGATGGCTACTTTTTGAATAGCGCTACGTGCCTGTATTTAAAAGGTGCACCCTTGTTTTATGCACTTTTTATAACTGCCAAGCCGACAAATCAGTCGCAGTCATCCTTACCCCCGCTCCCGCTGGCAGGGGGGTAAAGCAGCTTTGATAATGCCCCTTCCTGCTGTCAAACCGCTGTCTGAAAACCTAGGGGAAAGTGCCGATGTGATGCTCGGGTAATTTCGGACAGTTCAACCCGAAAACCGGATAAAACCGCATAAAGCAGGGATAACAAGATTGTCAGTTTGACGGCAATGAGGGCTTGCTGGGTTTCCGGCTGGCGGTGTGCTCAGCATTGACGTAGGTGCCCAAGCCATCGTCGCGCGCCGCCATGATGAGCCTTGGTACAGGGATGGTCTCCAGCAGATAGGGCGCAAGGCTTGCCGCCACCTTCATATCACCAGCAATGCCTTGCTGGCGCGTTGACAAGGGCAGGATATTGGCCTGCTCTCACTCTGCCCCTTGCCCCAGGTGCCTGAGCTTTTTCAGCCATTTTGCAGCGTCTGCAGGCTTCATCTCGCCAGTCATGCCAATCAGCGTTTCATGCACCGGCGCAATGCCGACAAAACCGAGTATGTTTCGCTCCAGCGACTTGAGGCTGTGGGCACGAAAGTACCAGCGATACACCAGGGCGGGCATGCCCATGGTGACTACCACACGCGCAGAACGACCTGTCAAACCCTTTTTGCCGAAGGGATTGCCGCCTTCCTCGCGTGTAAATGCAAAACCAGGCCGGGCCACCTGTTCAAGAAAGCCTTTGAGCAATGCCGGCATGTCGCCCAGCCAGAGTGGGAAAAAGAACACAAGATGTTCAGCCCAGCTGATGTCATCCTGCGCCAGTTTGAGGCTGGCCGGAACGGCCGCCTTTTCCCAATCCTTCTGGCTGCGAAGCAGTGGAAAATCGAGTTCAGAGATCATGATCTGTCGTACTGTGTGCCCGGACTCTTCTGCGCCAGCGATGTAGCTGGAGGCCAGCGCATGGCACAAATGCGGCTCGCTCGAATCAGGATGGCCCTGGATCACAAGAATGCGTCTGGTGTTCATGGGTGAGCCTTGTTTGGTGTGTTGACCAATCCTGGCGAAACCAGCCCGACACGGTCAGCTGGCTGCGGATACCGATAAATGGTGTCATTGAGATAACGCGAGACCTCTGCGATATCGGCTTCTTCCCACTGCAGTCCGGTGTTGCCCTGCCAGCGGCGAACCTGAAACTTGAGGCTCTCCCAGTCGTAGGCCTTCCTGTCGTTGCGCCAGTGCATCTCTGTGGTGTGACAGGCAATGCAGTGCGTTGTGTAGAGCAGCTGCCCGCGGCTTGGTGCGGGCAGGTTCTGGGTTTGGGCTGTAGCGCTTGCACCGATCAGGGCTATCAGCACAAGCATCCGGGCACGTAAATGTGTGGCGATTAATGGAGTCATGCCACGAATGTGCGCGTGTCGGCTGCGTCCGTCTGTGCGCTAACAGACAGTGACCACCTTGCTTGGTCACATCCGGCAGTCTTAAGCCGCAGCCCCAAACAGCAAACCCACACCAGCCGTGATCGCCATCGCCAGTGCGCCCCAGAAGGTCACGCGCCAGGCACCAGCCAGCACAGCTGCACCGCCGGCTTTGGCTGCGACCGCGCCAAGAATCGCCAAAAAAGCCAATGCCGTGCCCGACACCCACCAGATCAGCAGCGGGCCGGGCAGCAATGCTGTCACGGCCAGGGGCAGGGCGGCACCCAGGGCGAAACTGGCGGCGGAAGCCAGTGCCGCCTGGATTGGCCTGGCGCTCATGGTTTCCGATATGCCCAGTTCGTCACGCGCGTGGGCACCCAGGGCGTCGTGACTCATCAGTTGCTGGGCGACCTGTGTTGCCAGCGCGTGGTCCAGACCACGGCCCATGTAAATCGCGGTCAGCTCGCGGTACTCGGCTGCCGGGTCTTTTTCGAGCTCGGCACTTTCACGCGCCAGGTCGGCTTTTTCCGTGTCGGCCTGGGAATGAACCGACACATATTCACCCGCCGCCATGGACATGGCTCCAGCCACCAGCGCCGCAACGCCCGTGACGAGCAGGTTGCTGTGGCTGGTGCTGGCAGCAGCCACACCCACAATCAGGCTGGCGGTGGACACAATGCCGTCATTCGCGCCCAGAACAGCCGCCCTTAACCAGCCAATGCGGGCGGTTCTGTGTCTTTCAATGTGTCGCATAGGGTTTGCCTTGATTTCTTGAAGCAGATTTTGGCACCATCGTCGCCTGTTGCGCTTAAGTTCGCCTTAACTTTCATTCAACTTGAACGCCCAAACTGAACGCCCCAAGAGCTTGCGCAGCTCACTGAACCACAACACGCTACTGGCCATCACCAGGCACAGCAGCCATTGCGTCAAGCTCAGCGGCACGGTGCCAAAAGCCAGGTTCAGAAACCCCACATTGACCACTGCCACCTGCAACAGCAGCGACAAGGCCAGTGCAGCCCACAGCCACGGGTTTGAGAACAGCTGTGCAAACGCACTTCGGGTTTCAGACCGGGCATTAAAGGCGTTGAACAGATGCGCCAGCACCAGCACGGTAAAACCTGCGGTGCGGGCTGTCGCCAGGTCTTGCGAGCTTTCAGGCAAACCAAACATGCCCAGATTGACCAGACCACCGGGCAGCAGGGCGTCCATGGTCAGCAGTGTGGCTATCGCTATTACCGCACCAATCTGCAGCACACCCGACCACATGCGGCCATCAATCACCCTTTCGTCACGCGGGCGGGGCTGGCGGCTCATCACGTCGTCAATGGGCGGGTCTATGCCCATGGCAAGGGCCGGCCACGAGTCGGTGATCAGGTTCAGCCACAGGATCTGTGTTGCCAGCAGCGGCAGCACCACGGCGGTGCCGGGTTGTTGCAGGCCAATCACACCGGCACCCACCACACCCAGAAACACGGTCAGCACCTCACCCATGTTGGACGACAGCAAATAACGCAAAAACTTGCGGATATTGTCAAAAATGCCGCGTCCCTCACGCACTGCTTCGACAATGGTGGCGAAGTTGTCATTGGCCAGAATCATGCGGGCCGCCTGCCGGGTGACCTCGGTGCCGGTAATACCCATGGCAACGCCAATGTCAGCGGCTTTCAGCGCGGGTGCGTCGTTGACGCCATCACCCGTCATGGCGACCACATTGCCATCAGCCTGCAAGGCGGCCACGATGCGCAGCTTGTTGGCCGGTGCCACACGTGCAAAAACCGATGTCTTGCGCACGGCCTCGGCAAAAGCCGTGTCGTCCAGCTGATCCATCTCCAGCCCGGTCAGTGCGGGCATGTCTGCATCGCTGACGCCCAGGTCGGCGGCAATGCGTGCTGCGGTGCGCGGGTGGTCGCCGGTAATCATGATCACACGTATGCCTGCCCGGTGCGCTTCCCTGATGGCCTGTGCAGCTTCGGCGCGTGGCGGGTCCATCATGCCGACGGTGCCGGCGTAGATCAGGTTTTTTTCGATGTTTTGCAGGCTCAGCGCGTCTTGATAGTCTTCATGGGCCTCAAGCGGGCGGTAGGCAACGGCCAAAGTGCGCAGCGCTGCATCTGACAAGTGATTGATATCACTGAGGATTTTGGTTTTGAGTAGCTCATCGAGCGGCACAGTGGTCTTGCCCACCCGCACCTGGCTGCAGTGTTCCAGCAGCACATCGGGCGCGCCCTTGGTCATCAGCATGGTCTGGTCGCCGTACGCATGATCCAGCTCAATGCTGGACATCATCTTGCGTTCCGAGCTGAAAGGGATTTCATGCACCCGCTCAAAGCGCTTCAGGCGTGGATTCGGTTCACTGCCATGCCCCAGTTTGCGTTCAGCCACCAGAAAAGCCGCTTCGGTCGGGTCGCCATGAATCGTCCAGACATCACCTGCGGTCTGATTCAAATTTGCATTGCCAGCCAGACTGCCGCCACAAATCGCCACCACCACTTCATCACGCAGCGGGCCGGGTTGCAATTCACCGCCTTTATGTTCAACACGACCCGCCGGGTCATAACCCACACCCGTCAAAAACACCACACCCGAAGCAGTAGCGATGCGTTCTATCGTCATTTCAGCGCGTGTCAAAGTAC
The DNA here is from genome assembly GCA_040384925.1 of Pseudomonadota bacterium. GTDB lineage: Bacteria > Pseudomonadota > Gammaproteobacteria > Burkholderiales > Burkholderiaceae_C > Polaromonas. The sequence goes on from JAZKIK010000650.1 coordinate 8,290, forward strand.
CGGTTTTGTCAGAACAGATGACTGATGCACAGCCCAAAGTTTCAACCGACGACAGGTTTTTGATGATGGCCTGGTGTTTGGCCATGCGCTGCACACCCAAGGCCAGCACCACCGACAAAATGGCTGGCAGGCCTTCAGGTACGGCGGCCACCGCCAGCGCCACACCAAGCAGCAAAACCTCAACCACATCACCGGCACCGTGAATATCTGACAGCAGCAATATCGTGCTGACCACAATCAAGGCAATGATGATGACCGCGATACCCAGCACCCGGCCCAGGCGGCTGACTTCCCTGGCCAGCGGTGTCGGCACTTCGGGTGTAGCCTGCAGCATTTTGGCAATCGTTCCCATTTCGGTCGCCATGCCAGTGGCCGTCACGATGGCCCGGCCCGTCCCCTGGGCCACGGCCGTACCCCTGAAAACCATGTTCAACCGGTCGCCCAGCGCAGCCGGGCCGCTGATGGTGGCGGCATCCTTCAGCACCGCCTGGCTTTCACCCGTCAGCGAGGCCTCCTGAACCTGCAGCGCATTGGCCAGCACCAACCGCGCATCGGCCCCCACGATGTCGCCTTCACCCAAAACCAGCAAGTCACATTCAACCAGATCGACCAGCGGCACACGCTGCGTTTTGCCACCACGTATGACCGCTGCGCTGGCTTCGGTCATTTTTGCCAGCGCAGCCACAGCGTGATGGGCCTTGGCCTGCTGCACGTAACCCAGCACAGCATTCAGGACAACAACGGCAGCAATCACCACCGCATCAATCGGCCAGCCAGCAGCCCCCTCCAGCGCCCAGGCCAGGAATGAAACGGCAATAGCGGCCAGCAAAAGATAGATCAACGGGTCCTGAAACTGCCTGAGCACCAAGCGCCAGCCTGGTGTTTTTGGTGCGGCGGCCAACTCGTTGGGGCCATTTTTTGCGAGGCGCTCGGCTGCCTTGCCGGCTGTCAGCCCCTGCGCTGTATCAGTTTGCAGCGTGCGGGCCAGCCCGGCTGCGTCTGTACACCATGGCTCAGTGGGTTTTGTCATCAGTGGGTGTAAAGAGGTTAAAAGATCAGGAATCAGAAGCTGACTTTGCCTTGCGGTTTTGGGCTGGTCTGTGCGCCAGGCCACTTAAGTGCGGTGCCCTGGCGCTTTTGTGGGGACAGGGCTCTTGTCATTCGGGGTTTTTTATTTGAATCAGGGCTTGTGGCAACTGCGAACAGCTTCTTGCCACACATTGTTTTGGGGCAGGGCGGTTTTGCTCTTGATGCAGAGCAAGCAAAACGCTCAGTCGATGCAAAAAAACCGGTGTAATAGCCGTCTGGCGTTTGGTTTGCGAGGTCCTGGCAACTGAATCAGTACCCGTCCATGACTGCCATGATTGAGCAACAGGCCCGAAAGGCTTCTGAAATGGAATCTTCTCCGGAAATACGAACAATCAGCTCGCTGGCTGCCGTCACTTATGTCCTACACATGACGGCTCTAAACTGGGGCGACATTCACCGAAACTCATGACCCAATATCCCATGCCCCTGAGTAAACACCCAACAGTTGCTGGCTTGAATGTTTTTGTTGTGGACCAGCGCCACAACAGCCCGGTTGAAGGTCAGTCATGACAAGTCAAGTGGCCACACATGCCATTTCCTGCATCATCTGCGCCTTTAACGAGGCACCAAGAATTGCTGCCGTGCTGGCAATTGTGAGCAGTCATCCTTTGCTGAAAGAAATCATCGTGGTTGATGATGGCTCCACCGATGCAACGGCCGAGGTGGTGCGGGGCTTTTCATCCGTCAAACTGATTGTTTTACCCGTCAACCAGGGCAAAAGCACGGCCATGGCGGCGGGTCTGGCTGCTGCCAGCAATAGCTGGGTGATGCTGCTCGATGCTGACCTTGTTGGTTTGTTACCCGAAGACATCAGTGCGCTTGCGGCCCCTGTGCTGGCAGGGCAGGCCACCATCAGCCTCAGTTTGCGGCAAAACAGCCTGTGGTTCTTCCGGCTGATGGGCATGGACTTTGTGACGGGTGAAAGAGTCATCCCGCACGATTTGCTGAGCGGCCAACTTGCCACCATGAAGCGCCTGCCCGGTTTTGGCATTGAAGTCTTCATGAACCGGCAGATCATTGCCCGAAAGCTGCAGATTGCAGTGATTGACTGGGCAGGTGTGTCACAGTCCAGAAAAACCGAAAAAATGGGCTACGCCAAAGGCATCTGGGCCGAATTTCGCATGGTTGCGCATCTTCTTCGCACGGCGACACCCGTCACATTGCTGGGACAGATGTTGCGAATGCTTTTTCTGCGTAAACGAAGGGGTGATCAAACCAAGGCAGACCGCTTGCGCCTTGGCAGCGGGCCCAAGCCGCTATAAAGAGCAATGAAAAAAGCCTGGAGAGGCCAGCCAGGCGGCCACCCACACGGCCGGGTGGCGGTCATACCCAAACCCGTGAATATTCACCTTTGTGCGCCAGCGCACAGACCGCAAAATGTATGGGCTTTACAAACCTCATTCATTGCGCAAAAAAAAGGGATGTACATGGGTTCAGTTCAAACCGTGCGGGAGCAAGCCGTCCATCTGCCGAGGTCATTTTTCGGATTCAAAAAACCAGCAGGCAAACCGATTGAGAAGGGGCCTGATGAATTTGGCAGCACCCCTAACAGCCGGGGTTTTGCTGCTTTGCTGGCCGCCTTTCGCTCAACCGGCGGTACTTTGCGGGGTGATGAATTTGCCCAGCTGTTTGCAGACCGTGGCCATGATGATATTGCCGCGCTGGCGCGGCGGCTGGTGGCGGGGGAGATTTTCAGTTTTGAGTGGCATAACACTTCCTGGGTGCCAATGTTCCAGTTTGACTATCCGACGCTGGCCGTCAAGCCTGGGGCGCGCCATGTCCTGCTGGAACTGGCCGGGGTATTTGACGGCTGGATGCTGGCGGCCTGGCTGGCTCAGCCCAACTCGTGGCTGACAGGTGCACGGCCGGTGGAACTGCTGGCGTCCAACCAGAAAGCGGTTCTGGCTGCTGCGCAGGCAGACAGGACGATTGCCCTGGGTTGAAACTCGGCTATTCCATGTCCTGCAGACGATTCATCTCGCTTTTCACCACGCCATAACACTCGCAAGCGACTTTTTCCAGCCCCGCACGGTCAAGCACGGTGATATGGCCGCGGCGGTAACGGATCAGTCCGGCGTTCTGCAGG
>JAZKIK010000651.1:0-4449 GCA_040384925.1 Pseudomonadota bacterium
GTAGAGCGTCACGGCCACGCGGCTGGCACCGAGAATGCGCTGTGCCCAACCATATATCCAGTAAGCACCCAGACCTGGTACCAGCCCGGCCACCACTACCAGCCACAAGGCCTCGGTGCCCCAGCGTGTCAGGCCGGGCTGGCCGGCTTCCCAAGCGGCAAAAGGCAGCAAAACCACCACACCGCCCACGCAAATTGCCGCGAGCCGGGCAGTGGCGCTTAAAGGGCTGGGCCACTTTTTCTGCAGCAAGGCATAGGCAGCCCATGAGGTGGTGGCCGCCACTATCCATAAGTCACCCACCACAAACTGTACTGACGCCAGCGCAGCCCACTGTCCCTTCACGATCACATGCAGCACACCCGTCAGCGCCAGCACCACACCCACCGCCTGCCGCCGGCTGAAATATTCACCCAGCCACCAGGCCGCACCCAGAGCGATCAGCACCGGTGAGGTGGCGTAGATCAGCGCAATGTTCATGGTGCCGGTCGAGCGTGCGCCTATGTACACCCAGGCACCACAAATCAGCATGCCCAGCGTGCCGAGAATCAGGTATTGCCACCAGAGGCGGGCGATTTGGCTGCGCTGCCGCCAGATTTCAGGCCCCGACAAGGCCAGCAGTACCAGGGCAGCCAAGGCCCAGCGGCCCAGCGCCAGCAAATGCGGGCCAATCACGCCAGGGGCCTTGCGCGCCACAATGTAGTTGACAGTCCACAGCGCGGGCACCAGCCATAACAGGGCCAGCGCCAGGCGGGTCTGGCGACCTGCCGCCTCGCTGGCGGCTTCAGGCATGCAGGGCTTCAGGCTGGCTGGCAGAAAGGTCTGGTGCGGCCCGGTCTGAAGCCTGATGCGCCAGCGCCATCACCTCGTGTGGCGGCAGGGATTTGAGCCGGTGGTCGCTCCACACCTGCCGCCATTTGCGTGAGCCCGGCAAGCCGTGACGCAGGCCAAGCATATGACGTGCAATCGTGCTCCAGGGTGTGCCATTTACGGCCATCTCGCGTGCCATATAAGCCACCATGTCGGCTTCAACACTTTCGCGGCTGGCGTTTGAGATTGGCGCGCCGAAAAAATCAGCATCCCACGAGGCCAGCCACCAAGGGTTGTGATAGGCCTCACGGCCAACCATCACGCCGTCAACATGCGGCAACTGACCGAAGACCTGCTCGTCCGTGGTGATGCCGCCGTTGACGGCAATCGTCAGTTGCGCAAACTCCAGCTTGAGCCTGTGAACCAGCTCATAACGCAGCGGCGGGATTTCACGGTTTTCCTTGGGGCTCAGGCCCTGAAGCCAGGCATTGCGGGCATGAACGATAAATACCTTGCAACCGGCCTCGCTGACGGTGCCAACGAAGTCCCGCACAAATTCATAACTTTCGTTTTTGTCAATGCCAATGCGGTGTTTGACGGTGACCGGAATGTCCACCACATCGAGCATGGCCTTGACACCATCGGCTACCAGTGCAGACTCGGCCATCAGGCAGGCACCAAAGGCACCACGCTGCACACGCTCGCTCGGGCAACCGCAGTTGAGGTTGATTTCCTGGTAACCCCACTGCTCGCCCAGTCTGGCGCAATGCGCCAGGTCAGCCGGCTCACTGCCGCCCAACTGCAGTGCGACGGGCTGTTCTTCAGCATTAAAACGCAGGTGGCGGTCAACATCCCCATGAATCAGCGCGCCAGTCGTCACCATTTCGGTGTACAGAAGCGCATGGCGGCTTAAAAGGCGGTGGAAATAGCGGCAATGCCTGTCGGTCCAGTCCATCATGGGGGCAACGGACAGGTGCCAGGGTGAAAATTTTGTCCTAAGCCCTTGATTTTCTTTGATATTCATCTAAAAGTCATTTTGTCACGGATGTGCATTCCGGGGTATTTGAGGGGGAAAAACGCCCCAGTGCGAGCAGACGGCGCACCACTCGGATCAATTCAGCTGCACCAGAGATCACACCATGGCATCAGTCACACCACGCGGCGACAAATTCCTGGGGCAAGTTGGAATTACAAGCTGAATCCATCATTTTCTCAGAATCGCAGATCTCGATACGCGCGCCCAGGAATCTGTCAGACTTAGAACCTGTTGACGATCCAAGTCCGACAGGCTTCCAAGCTCTGCGGCACGGCAAATTCCATGCACCTTATTGCGGCACAAGCCCAGAAGCCTTCACCAGTTCCGCATGCAGCGCGATCTCCTGTGCGATGGTTTGCTGGAATTGCTCGGGTGTGGTGGGTGCCATGTCCATGCCTATCTCATGCAGTTGTTTCTTCACCTCCTCGCTCTGCAGGATGGCGTGCACCTGACGGTTCAGCTGGTCCACGAGGGGGCGCGGCGTGCCTGACGGAGCCAACAGGCCGATCCAGGTCTGCATGACCATGTTCGGGATGCCTGCTTCGCGCATCGTGGGCACGTCGGCGATCAGCGCCGAGCGCTTGTCGCTCATCAGCGCCAGCGCTGTCAGCTTGCCGGACTTGAGGTAGGGCAGCGCCTCAGGCAGGGGCGCGAACAGCAGGTCAACGTTGCCACCCAGCAGGTCGGTGATTGCCAGCGCACCGCCCTTGTAAGGCACATGGGTCATGCGTGACTGCGTCCGCGTCTCGAACATCAGAGCGGCCAGGTGTTGCGGGCTGCCGTCGCCCGAGCTGGCGTAGTTCAGGCTACCAGGCTTGGCCTTGGCTGCGGCGAGAAGTGCCCCTGCGCTGGAGAACTTCTGGCTGTCCTTGACCACCAGCACCATGGACTGGTTGGCCAGCTTGGTGATCGGTGCGAAATCAGCCTGCGGATCGTAGGGCAGCTCTTTGAAAATGCTCTTGTTGGTGGTCAGGAAGGAGGCGGGTGAAGCCATCAGCGTGTAGCCGTCCGGCGCGGCCTTGGCCACCACCGGCAGGCCGATGCGGCCGGAAGCTCCGGCCCGGTTGTCCACCACAAAGGGCTGGCCAGTGACGGCGGCCAGCTTCTGACCAACCAGGCGCGCGATGATGTCCACCCCGCCGCCGGCAGGCAGCGCCACAATGAGTTTTACCGGATGGTCGGGATAGGTGCTCTGGGCGCTGGCGGGCACGGCTGCGGCCAGCAGGCCCAGCGCGCATGTCAGGAGGGAAATTCTGCGTTGAATGTTCATGGGTAACTCCGGTGGTAGGTCAGGAAGGAATGGATTCAGGAATGGATTCGCCGTGGCTGGCCGCGTGGGAAAGATCGGAAAGCAGGCGCTCCAGCCGCAGGCGGGTGATGGCGGCAATTTCGCCGAGTGCGATGCCCATTTCAGTGGAGCGGTCGTGCCCAAGGCGCTGCTCAAAGGCTTGCAGGGCCGACTCCCGCGTGTGGCGGCGGATGCAGAGGATGAAGGGAAAGCCGAAGCGGATACGGTAGGCCCGGTTGAGCGCACTCCAGCGTTCAGCCTCGCGTGCATCCAGCCGCGCCAGAGAAAGCGTGCCCTGCTCTGCAACAGACGCATCGGTCATCGTGCCCCGGCGGGCATCTTCACCGGCCAGTTCCGGGTGTCCGGCAAAGAAAGCGACGCGCGCGGGCTCGTCCCGCCCGACCACCACATCCACCATCGCTCTGTGCAAGGCTTCTACGGTCGCAAAAGGGCGCTGGCCTGCAACGCCGTGCGCCACCCAGGGTGCATGTTCCCAGATGTCGGCCAGAACGGCGCAAAAGACCTCGGGCGCGCAGGTGTTGAGATGTTCCAGACTGAGTTTTGTTGTCATGGAACGAATCTTAGGGATGCAAATCATTGCCGTCCATCACCATTTTTGCAATGCTGCGTACGCAAAATCAGTACACTCCACCTACACTTCCTGCCACCCACTCACCCATGCGCCATTCGCTTGTTCCCGCCGCACTGCGCTACGCCGATCAGGTTGCGCGCTCGGGCTCCATCCAGAAGGCCGCGCGCGAACTCCACGTGGCGGCTTCGGCCATCAACCGGCAGATCCTGCAACTGGAGGAAGAACTAGGCGTGCCCCTGTTCGAGCGGCTGCCGCGCGGCATGCGCCTGACAGCCTCAGGCGACGCACTCATCACGCTGGCGCGGCACTGGCTGCAGGACGAACGCGGGGTGGTTGCCGAGATCCGGCGCCTGCAGGGTGTCCACCAGGGCCATGTGTCGCTGGTGGCCATGGACAGCCATGCCACCAGCGTCATGCCCGCGCTGGTGCGGGATCTGGGTGAGCAACATCCGCTGGTCAGCCTGTCCATCACGCTGGCCACCCCCGACGATGCCGAGGCTGCACTGCTGACCGGCCAGGCCGACCTGGCAGCCATCTTCAACCTGAAACCGCGCCGGGAACTGCTGGTGCTCTGGAAGAGCGCGCTGCCGCTGGGCTGCGTGGTGGCACCGGGGCACCCGCTGGCGCAGCGCGACACGGTGAGTTTCCAGGAAGCCATGGCCTACCCGGTTGCGCTGCAGAGCAAGGCGCTGACGATCCGGCGTTATCTTGAGGCGCAGTACAACT